>NZ_CAACUY010000065.1 GCF_900659615.1 Actinomadura fibrosa
CGATCTTCGGTGGCGGGATGGGCGGGCTGAGCACCGCCCACGAGCTGGCCGAGCGCGGCTTCCAGGTGACGGTCTACGAGCGCAAGGCGTGGGGCGGCAAGTGCCGCAGCATGCCCGTCCCCGGCACCGGAAGCGGAGGCCGCCAGGACCTGCCCGCCGAGCACGGGTTCCGGTTCTTCCCCGGCTTCTACCAGAACCTGCCCGACACCATGTCGCGCATCCCGCTGCCCGGCGGCGGCAAGGCGTTCGACAACCTGGTCGCCGGCGACCAGGTCGCCGCGTTCTTCAACGGCACCAAGTTCACCCTTCCCGCGCGCGGCAGCATCATCGGCACGCTCAGCCCCGACTCGCTGCTGGCCTTCCTCCAGACCGCGGTCAACGTGGTCGGCGCCGTCCCGGCGGTGGAGGTCGGCTACTTCCTGCAGAAGATGATCGCGTTCGTCACCAGCGGGCCCAAGCGCCGCTACCGGCAGTGGGAGAACATGAGCTTCTCCCAGTTCGTGCACGCCGAGAAGATGTCCAAGGCATACAACGAGCTGCTGGTGGAGATGTTCACCGGCACCCTGGTGGCGGCCAAGCCCGACAAGGCCAACGCCCACACCATGGGCCTGATGGCCGAGGCGTGGGTCTACAGCACCCTCGGCCTGGGCGGCTACAAGGCCCCCGACCGGCTGCTGAACGCCCCCACCAACGAGGCGCTCATCGACCCGTGGATCGCCCACCTCAAGTCGCTCGGCGTGACCTTCCAGTCCGACGCCACCCTCACCCGCCTGGACGTCGCCGACAAGCGGATCAGCGGCGCGCAGATCACCGGCCCCACCGGGACCGGCACCGTCACCGCCGACCACTACGTCCTGGCCGTGCCGGTCGAGCGCGCCGTCCCGCTGCTCAACGACCAGATCCTGGCCGTCGACCCCAGCCTCAAATCGCTGCGCGAGCTGACCACCGACTGGATGAACGGCATCATGATCTACCTGCGGCAGCCGATCGACCTGGCCAAGGGCCACGTCGCCTACGCCGGCCAGCCGTGGGCGCTGACCTCCATCAGCCAGGCCCAGTTCTGGAAGAAGAGGTTCGGCACCACCTACGGCAACGGCGAGGTCAACGACTGCCTGTCCATCGACCTGTCGGCCTGGGACAGGCCCGGCATCCTCTACGGCAAGCCCGCCCGCGACTGCACCGCCGAGCAGATCTTCAAGGAGATCGTCGCGCAGATCCGCAAGGCCCTGCCCTGGAACGGGATCGTCCTCCAGGACGCCAACATCCACTCCTACTTCATCGACCCCGCCATCACCGGCAACGGCACCCCCCAGGTCGCCAACGACGAGCCGCTGCTGATCAACCGGCCCAGCTCCTGGAACCACCGGCCCGAGGCCGCCACCGCGCTGCCGAACCTGTTCCTGGCCTCCGACTACGTCCGCGCCGACGTCAACCTGGCCACCATGGAGGGCGCCAATGAGGCCGGCCGCAAGGCCGCCAACGCCATCCTGGACGCCTCCGGCGCCGGCGGCACCCCCGCCAAGCTGTTCAAGCTCTACCAGCCCACCGAGTTCAACGGCTTCTTCGAGGACGACGACCGCCGCTTCGACCGCGGCGAGGCCGCCTTCTTCGACCTGTACGACCCCGCCAAGCCCTGACGGCGCCGTCCCGCCCCCGACCATCGCTCACCCCCTCAAGCCGCCGCCTGCGGACCGGCGTCCGCGCGCCCGAGCGCCGGTCCGCAGGCGGCACGGACGCGCACCGGACGCGCGGCGCGCCTTCCCGCCCGGTCACCGCGCGGGAGGGGGCCGGTAACGCTCGCGGCGGGTCCTGGCGCCGATGACGCGCATCGCGGTCGGCGGCGCCCACCGGTCGACCCGCCGCGGCAGCGGGCGGACCGCGGCGCGGACCAGGACCGCCAGGCGCTCGAAGCGCCGCTGCTCGACCGGCGACCACGCGATGCCGAACCGCTCCCGCATCGGCGGCGGGAGGCAGCCGATCGCGACGAGAGTGCCCAGGGGCCGCAGCACCGGCGAACCGGACGCGGAAGGCGGCGAAGTCCGGCGGGACGGGGCGCACCGTCACCCCGTACCGCCCGTAGCAGGCGACGGTCTCCGGATAGAGGCGCTCGTGGTCGCCTGCCGCCAGCGTCCCGGCGGGGAGGAACAGCTCGGCGGTGCGGAACATGTGCCAGGTGAACGTCGCGTGGGCCCACCAGAACGTCTCCGGATCGAGGGCGTGGAACCGGCGGCCCTCGGTGTCGACGCCCTTGATGCCCAGGTGCAGGTCGCGGATCCGGCGGGCGCGGCGCGGCCTGTCCCGCTGCTCGATGGCCGACATCGCCCGCGAGATGGGGGTGTCGCGCAGCACCGTCTACCGGCAGCTCGGATCGGTGGAGAACGCCGCCTGACTGCTGCTGTCCCGGGACCTGCACGCCTTCTACGGCACCGTCCTGACGAAGGTGCTGCGCGACGAGCCCGACTTCGTCGGCCGCGCCCTCGCCGCGCACCTCGACACCATGTTCGAGCAGGGCCCCGCCGCCCTCGCGCACTGGCTCCTGCGGGTCTTCATGATGCTGACCCTGGCGCCGCCCCCCACCGACCTGGACGAACTCCTGGACGCGATGCTGCTCCCCGTCCTCCCCCTGACCGGATCGAAGCGGCGCGCCCGCGGAAGGACGGCTAGGGGCGGGGGCGTAGGCCGTCCAGGATGATTTGGGCGATGTGCGCTGAGCGTTCGCGGCTCGTCTCCGCGTCGGCGTGGCGGATCGCGGCGAAGGCGCCCGCGACGAGCGCCATCACCTCCTCGACGGTGACGTCGGGACGCACGGCACCGGCGGCGCGGGCGCGTTCGAGCAGGCGCGCGACCTGCTGGGTGAGGCCGGCGGCGACGTCCGGGGCGGCGCTGCGCAGGTCGAACTCGGCGGCCGCCAGCGCGCTCTTCACCGCCGCGTCCTCCGCGCCGGACGCCATCATCGACGACAGCAGCGCGAACAGCGCGGCCGGGTCGCCGGTGCCGGCGAGCGCCTCGCCCTCCGCGATGAGCAGCTCCAGCCGGTCGATCGCGACGGCGAGGTAGAGCGCCTCCTTGGTGGGGAAGTGCCGGTGCACCGTGCCGGGACCGACGCCCGCGCGGCGGGCGATCTCGTCGAGCGCGACACCGAGGCCCTCGGTGGCGAACAGCCGCTGCGCCGTCCGCAGCACCCGTTCGCGGTTGCGGCGCGCGTCGGCCCGCAGTTCCCGCTCGCTCCCGGGAACTGCGGGCGGCTTCGCTGGTGCACGCTCAGGCGGTCGGCTGGACATCCCGCCCTAGCATAACCGGGGCAGCGCCCCGTATGCTGCCGGAAATAACCGGGGCGACGCACCGCTTATGGCCGGGCGGCGCTCACCGGACCGGCGAGCAGGCGAGGGGACCATCACGATGACCACGCGCGAGCAGGCGACCGCTCTGGTGCTGCGGCTCCAGGAGTGCTTCAACACCCGGCGGTTCGACCTGGCCGACGAGCTGTTCACCCCGGACTTCGCCAACCATCCGCTCGGCGCCACCGGCGGCGAGGCGGGCAAGGAGGCCTGGCGCGAGATCGTCGCCCGGTTCCCGGATATGCGCGTCGTCGCCGACGACATCCTGGTCGACGGGGACAAGGTCGCCGTCCGCTCGTCCTTCACGGGCGTCCCGGCTCCGGACGGCGGAGCCGGGCCGACGCTGATCGAGATCTTCCGCGTCGAGGACGGCCGGCTCGCGGAGGCCTGGGGGGTCACCGAGGGCCCGGACCCGCGGCAGTGAGCGTCCGAGCGGCTCGACGCCGCCTCTCGGCTCAGGTCCTCGGCGGCTTCCTGCGGGACTTCGCTGGGGCGCGGTCGCGCTGTTTCCGCAGCGTCAGGGCGACTTCGAGGTTCCTGCGCATCGTCGCGAGGAGCGGGTGGCCCGCGGGCAGGAGCCGCTGGTAGCCCGCCAGCGCGGCGCGATGCTGGGCGACGGCCCGCTTGAGGTCGCCGGCCGTCTGGTAGGCGCCCGCGAGGTTGTTGTGCGAGAGCAGGGTGTCGGGATGGTCGGCGCCGAGCACGCGGCGCCGACCGTTGAGCGTGTCGACATGGAGCTTGATCGCGCGCTTGAGGTCCCCGGCCTCCTGGCAGGCGCCCGCGAGGTCGTGGCGCGATTCCAAGGTGTCGAGGTGGTCTTGGCCGAGAAGCCGTTCGCGGCCGGCGAGCGTCCGCTCGAACAGGACCACTGCCCGTTGCGCGTCTCCTGCGTCCTTGTAGGCGTGGGCCATGTTGTTCCCGCAGGAGAGGGTCAGGGGATCGTCCTCGCCCAACACCCGGACGCAGTCCTCGAAGGCCCGCTCGAACAGGGCGATGGCGCCTCGCGGATCCCCTGCGAGGTGGTGGGCCTGGGCTAGGTTGCTGCGCGCGCCCACAGTGTTCGGATCGTCGTCCCCGCAGGTCCGGGACAGTCCGGCGACAGCGGCCTCGTACACGGACACGGCGCGCTGGGCGTCGCCGCTCGACTTGTAGAAGTGACCGAGGTTGCTTCGGGCGACGAGCGTGTCGATGTGATCGTCGCCTGAGCGCCGGGCGTGCTCGTCGACGACGTGCTCCTGGAGTTGGATCGCCCGCTTGAGATCACCTACCGCCTCGTAGGCATGGGCCAGGCTCACGCGGATGCGCAGAGTCAGCGGATGGTCGACGTCCAGGGCGCGCTCGCAGCCGGCCAAGGCCTCCTCGCCCAAGGCGACGGCCTGCTCCGGATTACCTGCGTTCTCGTAGGCGTACGCCAAGTTGCCCTTGGCCGCCAGCGCGTCCGGGTGGTCTTCGCCGAGGGTGCGGACGTAACCCGCGAGGGTCTCCTCATAGAGGGCGACCGCGCGCTCCAGATCGCCGATCTTCTCGTACACGCTCGCCAGGTTGTTGCCGGAGGACAGCGTGTGGGAGTGGTCCTCGCCGAGGATGCGCCGGCGGTCGGCGAGGTTGCGTTCATGCAGGGGCAGAGCCCGCTCCGGTTGCCCGGCCTCGGCATAGGCCAACGCGAGGTTGTTGCGGGAGATGAGCGTCTGGAAATGGTCCTCGCCCAGGACGCGTTCCCGAGCGGCGAGCGTCTGCTCATGCAGCGGGACGGCCTGCTCCAGATCCCCGAGCTTCTGGTAGGCGTAGGCGAGGTTGTGGCGTGACGACAACGTGTCGGGATGGTCGTCGCCCAGCAGGCGCTCGCAGTCGAGGACGTTCTGCAAGAGGAGAGGCACGGCGCGTTCGGGCTCGCTGGTGTCCCGGTAGGCGAGACCGAGGTCGGTCCGAGCGTGCATCGTGAGGAAGTGGTCCGAGTCGGTCAGGTGCTCGGCGACGTCCAACGACCGTTGCAGATAGGTGATGGCCCGGTTGAGCAGGCCCTGCCCGCGCAGGAAGTTCCCGACCCGCGAGCAGATCACGTAGATCGACAGGTCGCCGCCGGCGTCGACGCGGTCGGTGAGCGCGTCGGCGTGCGGGACGAGCGACCGCAGCGCCGCCCAGACGGCCGGGTCCTCGACGTCCGGCAGGACGGCCGTGCACAGGAGTCCGGCGGCCTCGGCGCGGGCGCGGGCGACGTCGCCGGGCTTCCGGTGCGGGTCGGCCTCGTCGGGCGTCCGCGCCAGTGCCTGGACCAGGCGGTGCACGCTCAGCGTCCGGCCGTCCTCGTCCTGAGTGATCATGTTGTAGGCGGCGAGGCGGGCCACGGCGGCGTGCACCATGACGGGGTCGGCCGGCGCGCGCGCACCGTCCGGGCTCAGTCCTGGATCCAGCAGGGAGCGCGGGATCCGGTCCGGCGCGTACCACGCCAGCACGCGCAGCAGGTGCCCGGCCAAGGGCGTGCTGACCCGCAGGTGGTCGAGGGTGGCGTGCCAGACGCGCGCGATGGTCCGGTCGACGGGCGTGTCCGCCGGGGCCTGGCCGTACGTGGAGGCCGGATAGCGCGCGAGGAGGTCGAGGTAGGCGGCCGGGGTCATGCCCGTCTCCGCGATGAACCCGGCGGCCTGGCGGAGGGCGAGCGGCAGCTGCCCCAGCTCCTCGGCCAGCTCCGCGGCACCGTCGAGCGCGGCGTTCGGCCGGACGCCGGTGACGATCCGCGTCAGCAGATCGACGGCCTGGGCCTGGGTGAGGACGTCCAGCCGCAGTACGTGGCCGGTGAGGCGGTCCCAGCCGGTCGCGGTCCGGGTGGTCACCACGATCCGGCCGGTGCGCACCCGGGCGAGCAGCTGCTCCACGTCCGCCGGATCGACCACGTTGTCCAGGACCAGCAGCCAGCCGCGGTGAGCGGCCAGCCAGCCGAGGGCGTGCTCGGCGAGCACCTCCAGGGACCGGTCGGCGAGTGACTCGTCGAGTGCGGCACCGAGCGCGGCGAGGCCCTGGGTCACGTGCGCCGGGGTGTCGGCCGTGATCCACCAGGTCGCCGCGTGCTCGTCCAGGCGGGCGGCGGCCCAGTGGGCGGCGAGGGCCGACTTGCCGATGCCGCCGAGCCCGTGCACGGTCCCGACCCGCTGCTGAACGACCAGCGTCCCCGTCCCGCCCGCCGAAGACGGGCCGGTGAGCGCGTCGTCCAGGGCTTCCAGCTCGCGTTCCCGGCCGACGAACGACCGCCCGGCCTGGACGGGCAGATAGACCGGGCCCCGTAACGCCTCGGCGTTCTTCTGGGCCTTGACGGCACGGCGGCGGGCCGCGAGCCAGGCGTCCGGGTCTTCCCCGCACGCCTTCGCGAACGCCTTGAGCGTCCCCGGCTGCGGGATGCCGGTGGACCCGTTCAGAATGGCCTGCACGGTGGCCGTGCCCAGGCTGCTCGCTTCGGCGAAGTCATGCCGCGACAAGCCACGGTCGTCGTAGAGCTGCCGCAGGGCTTTGAGCAACTCCTCGCGGTCTTGAATGTCCTCAGGGTCGCTGCGTCGTGCCACTCCGCCCCCGTTCGCTTCCCCCGGCCTGTTCGGTTTCGCCCCGGCCTGTTCGGTTTCCAGCACACCGCACCGCCGCCCATCAGCGCAGCAGAACCAGAACACCGAACCGTCTCGAATCCGAACGGGGCGCGGCGCGATCGTGGCCTCACCCGCCGGACGCCCCGTCCGGCGAAGGAGGAAGGGAATCCGATGAGCACGACCGAGCCGAACGACCGGCGTCCGCGGCGGCGCGCGGCCATCCGCACGACCCGGCGGCGGCTGGCGCAGGCCGCGCTGTTCGCCGCCGTCCGCGGACTGGCCGGCGCCCTGGGCGCCGCCGCGGGCCCCTTCGTCGCCTGGTGGCTCACACACCACTGATCCCGTCACCGGACCGCTTGGGCTCCCGGACGTCCCCCGGGAGCCCAAGTTTGATCTACAAAGTAAAGGCACCGTCCATGAAAGACGCGATCAGAGGGTCCTCGGGTCGACGGCGGCGGCCATGGCCCGGTAGCCGGCGTCGTTGGGGTGCAGGTGGTCGCCGCTGTCGTACGCGGCGCGGATGCGGTTGCGGCCGGGGTCCGCGGGGTCGGCGACGGCCCGGTCGAAGTCGACCACCGCGTCGTATTCGCCGCTCGTGCGGATCCAGCGGTTGACCTGCGCGCGGAGCCGCTCGCCCGCGGCGGTGTAGTGCGGGAAGCCCTCGTACGGGGTGAGGGTCGCGCCGATCATCCTGATGCCCCGGGCGTGGCCGTCTCGGATCAGTCTCCGGTGGCCGTCGATGATCTGCCGCGCGGTGACCGTCGGCCGCGGGTTGTAGCAGCCGGAGCCGTCGTAGTCGTTGGAGAGGATGTCGTTGATGCCGAGGAGGACGATCGCGGTCCGGGGCCTGGGTTGTTGCAGGACGTCCCGCCGGAACCGGGTGACGGCCGCGTCGCCGAAGCAGGGTGAGCCGTTCAGGAGGCGGTTGCCGCCGATGCCGGTGTTGAGCACGCTCGCCGGGCGGCGCGCGGCGGCGAGCCGTTCGGTGAGCTCGTCGGGGTAGCGGTCGTCGGCGTCCGTGGACGAGCCCACGCCGTCGGTGATCGAGTCACCGAAGGCCACGACGGTGCCGCGTCCCGGTTCGCCGTGCACGTCGATCCCCGTGAGGAAGTACGACGATGTGCTCGTGTCGGACGGGTCGAACGCGCCGCCGGTGTCGTACCGCTGGTCGCCGGAGGCGCGGTAGGCGGTCGCGGTCGCGAACATGTGGAAGGTGGCCGGGCCGGTCGGTTCGGCGAAGTACAGCGTCACCGTCAGCCGTTCCAGCGGGGAGACGGGGAATCGCAGTTCGTCGCTGGCGGTCTGCCGGCCCGCGGGGATGACGCCGGACGGAGAGCCGTGGAAGGTGAGCGTCCGGATGCTGCCGGGGCGTACGGAGGCGCGGTCGCCGGTCCTGGCGATCGTCGCGCCGGTCAGGCGCAGCGGTCCGGTTCCGTAGGCGTTGGACAGCCTGATGCGCAGGTGGGAACCGCCGATTCCGGCGCGGACGATCTGGCGGACGGACTGGCCGGTGAATCCGGCGACGGACCAGTTGGGTCCGAAAGGGCCCGCGGTGGGGTGCTGGGGGGCCGTCGCCCACGCTCCCGTCCAGCCGTGCCCGGTCGTCGAGGCGATGGACGCGGGGCTGGGTGGTGCGAACACGAGCGCCAACGTCGTGGCGCCAGCTAACGCGAACGCGTACGTCCTGGACGTGGAGCGCCGTTTCCTGAGCCGGGGAAACGGGTGCTTCGGAGGACGTGACGCGCGTCGCGTGTGCAGGGCGGGGGATCGGGAGGGAACCGGTGTCGGTGAGGTCATGTCCGCCAGGCTGACACCATGGCCGGCGATCGTCGATGGGTCTCAACGTCTGGTGCGTGGGGAAGCCCTCGCCGGCGTCCAGGCCGCTCCGAACGCCCGCGACGGCGGCTGTCGGGCTGGTACGGCTGATGACCAGAGCTTGGCATGCTGATGGGCATCGCCGTCCCCGTCACGGTTAGGAAGCAAGCAGGAAAGGGGCAGAGGTCGCAAACGGGAGCATTGTGCGCCCTTCGCAGTGCGGCTTGCGGCGCGTTCCCGCACCGGCGCAGGGTCGGGCGCGGGCGTGCACCGTGACGCGTCGACGGACAGGGGGCGACGATGCCGGTTCTGTGTGAGCCCGCCGTTGAGGTGCCCGAACACGTGGTGACGCTTGAGGACACGCTGGCGCTGGCGGAGCGCCTGCACGGCGCGCATCCGCAGCGGGAGCTGGTCCTGCGGCTGATCCGCAACACCGGGGTGCGGACCAGGCACATCGTCCTGCCGCTGGAGGAGACGCTGCGGCAGCCCGGTTTCGAGCAGCGCAACGCCATCTACGGCCGGGAGGCGAGGCGGCGGGTGCCGTCGGTGGTCGAGGGGGCCCTGCGCAAGGCCGGTCTGCGGCCGGCCGACATCGACGCCATCGTGTGGGTGTCGTGCACCGGCTTCACGATGCCGTCGCCGACGGCCTGGCTGATCAACACGATGGGGTTCCGGTTCGACACCCGCCAGCTGCCGATCGCGCAGCTGGGCTGCGCGGCCGGCGCGGCGGCGATCAACCGGGCGCACGACTTCTGCCGGGCGCATCCGGGGAGCAGCGCGCTGATCGTGGCGTGCGAGTTCTGCTCGCTGTGCTACCAGCCGGACGACCACGACGTGGGCTCGCTGCTGTCGGACGGGCTGTTCGGCGACGCGGTCGCCGCCGCCGTCGTCCGCGGCGAGGGCGGTACCGGCGTCGAGCTGGAGGAGGACGCGGCCTACCTGATCCCCGGCACCGAGGAGTGGATCTCCTACGCGGTGAAGTCGACCGGTTTCCACTTCCGGCTCGACCGGCGCGTGCCCGGCACCATGGAGCCGCTGGCGCCGGTGCTGGACCGGGTCGCCGGCGGGCACGGATGGGACGCCGCCGACCTGGACGTCTACATCATCCACGCGGGCGGTCCGCGCATCCTGAACGATTTGGCCCGGTTCCTGGCCATCGACCCCGGCACCTTCCGGCACAGCCGGGCCACCCTGACCGACTACGGCAACATCGCCAGCGCCGTCGTCCTGGACGGGCTGCGCAGGGTGTTCGCCGACGGCGGCGCCCGGTCCGGGGCCCGCACGATGATCGCCGGGTTCGGTCCCGGCATCACGGCCGAGATCACCTTGGGCACGTGGACCGCACCGGCCGGGGAGGGGCCGTGACGAGGGGGTGCGGCGGCGGATGAGCATGACGTTCCTCGCCCAGCGCGATCAGCAGGAGCGGCTGGAGTGGCTGGACGGCGGGGTGCTGTCCCTGCTGCTGGACGGTGCCGCCACCGACGGGCAGCTCATGGTGGGGCGCTTCGCGGTGCGGCGGGGTGAGGCGCCGCCGTACCACGTGCACACCCGGGAGGACGAGGTCTTCCTGCTGATCGAGGGGACGGCGCTGCTGTGGTCCGACGGGCGGCGGAGTGAGCTGTCGGCCGGCGGTGTCGCGTTCCTGCCGCGCGGCGTCCCGCACGGTTACCGCATCACCTCGCCGACCGCGGACCTGCTGATGATCTGCACGCCGAGCGGCATCGAGGGCATGTTCCGCGAGGTCGGCCGGGATGTGTCCGCGCCGCGTCCGCCGGGGTGGCGGGTCGACCTGGACCGGTTGGCCGAGGCCGCCGCCGAGCGGGGCAACACCATTCTCGGCCCGCCGCGCTAAGCGTTAGGGCGGCGGTGTCTTGAAGAGGGTGATCTGGTGGGTGTCGTAGGCGGCGCGCATCCGCGCGATGGCCTCCCGGTGCTCGGACGGAGGGCGGGTGGTCAGGATCTCCGCCATCGCCTCCAGGTAGGACTCCAGGGCGCCCACGGGTGAGGCGATCGTCAGGAGCCTCGCGGGCGCGCGGGTCGTGTTGCGGAAGGCGTGCGGGCAGCCGCGCGGGATGATCGCGCAGGTCCCGGCCTCGGCCCGGACCGGCCGTCGGCCGTCGGCGCTCTCCCACTCGTCCCAGCCGTCGGCGGTGCGCCGGGTCGGCTCGAAGGCGAACAGCTCCAGTTCTCCGTCGAGCACGTAGAAGCACTCGTCGGTGCCGTTGTGCAGGTGGGCGCCGACGTCCAGGCCGGGGGCGATCAGGTTCTCCACGATCGAGGCGTGATGGGCCTCGGGTCCGGTGACCAGGAACGTCGCCTGGAAGGTGGGCGTGCTGACGCTCCGTCCTTCCCCGGGCAGGATGATCCGTCCGGTGCTCATCGCGCGTCCTCGCCCGCGTCGTCCTCCGGCATACGTTCGTACCTACCAGTCGGTGGGGACGGCGAAACCCGGGTGCTGCGCCGTCCGCCGCGCCTGCCCGGGGTTCGGTCGGCCTTGCGGCGGAAGGCCGCGCGGTAGTCGCCGGGGCGCCGGCCGGTGTGTTTGGCGAAGAGCGCGGCGAAGGTGCCGGGGTCCCGGTAGCCGACGGTGGCGGCGACGGCGGCGATGGTCAGGTCCGTGGTCTCCAGGAGATGGCGGGCGCGGCGGACGCGCGCGGACTGGAGGTAGCCGAGCGGGCTCTGCCCGGTTTCGGCGGAGAAGCGCCGGAGCAGCGTCCTGGCGCTGACGTTGGAGGCCGCCGCCAGGGCGGTGAGGTCGTAGCGGGCGGTGAGGTCCTGGTCGAGGCGGCGCATGACCCGGTGGGAGAACGCGTTCCCGGGCCGCGGCAGCAGCCGGGCGTCCACGTAGGGGGACTGGGAGGACCGCGCGTCGTCGAGGAGGGCGATCCGCGCCGTGGTGCGCGCGACGCCCGCGCCGCTGTGCCGGCGGATCATCTCCAGCGCCAGGTCGTACATGGCGCTGAAGGCCGCCGTCGTCGTGACCCCCCGGTCGGTGACGACGAGGTGCTCGGGCCGGACGTCGGCGCCGGGGCAGCGCCGGGCGAGCTCGTCCGCCATGAGCCAGGCCGTCGTGGCGCGGCGGCCGTCGAGCAGCCCCGCTTCGGCGAGGAGGAACGCGCCGACGCAGATCGACACGACGGCGTTGCCCGTGTCCGCGTGCGCCCGGATCGCCGCGGTCTCCAGGGCGAGCGCCGCGAGCCTGGCCTCCACGTCCGGCCCGGACACCAGCTCGAACCCGGGCACCACCAGGACGTCCACCTCGCGCAACGGTGCGACGGCCAGTTCCTGCCCGCCGGACGCGACGACCCTGCGCCGGGGCGAGACGACCGAGACCCGGTATCCGGCGTGCTCGGGCCCGGCGATGTGCGCGGCCATCGTCAGCAGGTCGGGGACCCCGAACACCTCGGACGCGAAGCAGCCCGGATAGGCCAGCACCCCGATCCGCAACGCGCTCACGATTGGCGAGATTACCCCCGTATATGGCGATCTCGCCCATCGTGCTCCGCCGGGCCGATCGTCCACCCTGACGGTCATGAACCCTGCGGAGCACCCCGGTGACGACGACCTCGGCGACTTCACCCGCCGGCTGGTGGACGTGGACGGAACGGTGAAGCCGGTCTACGTCGCCGGGTCCGGCCCGGCCGTCGTCCTGATGCCGGAGATGCCGGGCATCAGCCCCGACGTCCTGCGCCTGGCCCGGTGGATCCGGGACGCGGGCTTCACCGTCCACGTTCCCTCCCTCTTCGGCGCGGACGGTGCCTACCCCGCGACCGAGGCGGGCCGGGAGGTGATCCGCCGGGCCTGCGTCAGCGCCGAGTTCCGCGCGTTCGCCGGAGGCGGCACCAGCCCCGTGACCGCCTGGCTGCGCGGCCTGGCCCGCCGGGCGCACGCCGAGTGCGGCGGGCCGGGCGTCGGCGCCGTCGGGCTGTGCTTCACCGGCAACTTCGCCCTGACGATGACGCTGGAGCCGTCCGTGATCGCGCCGGTCCTCAACCACCCGTCCCTTCCGCTGGACGACCCGGCCGGGCTCGAACTCGGCGGTGAGGACGCCCGCGCCGTCCGCGACCGCGTCGTCCGGGACGGCCTGCGCGTGCTCGCCTACCGCTTCGACAACGACCGCTGGTGCACCGGGCGGCGCTTCGCCGCCTACCGCCGGCTCCTCGGCGACGCCTTCGACGGCCGCGTCCTCGACGGCGCCACCGCCAACCCCGAGCCGCCCCCGTTCTTCCGCGACATGGTCGGGACGCCGCACAGCGTCGTCACCGCCCACCTGGTGAACGAGGAAGGCCATCCGACCCTGCGGGCCCGCGACGAGATCCTCGCCTTCCTGGCGGACCGGCTGGCGACCGCGTCCAGGCCGTGATCCCGGCCTGCCTCATGACCTGAACGGGTGTCGGGGCGCTGCGGGCTTGACCTGCTGTGGGGGCGTGGGGGCGTGGGGGCGGGAGCATTGAACAGTCGCGCCCGCACGCGCGTACCTGTGGGTGGGATCGGCGGCGTCGGACAGGTGCGGGCGGCGCCGGTCTCGTGGGTGAGGAGGCGACGGTCCGTGCGGCTCGAAGCCGGGTGAAGGGTGCCGCACGGTCCGTCGCGTCGCGCCGCGGGCACGCTGCCCGTGACGCCGCTGACGCTAGACCGTGCGGTGCGCTGACGGGGGTCCTTAACCTTCCGTTAGACCTCGACTGAGCGGGAGCTAAGCCACAGATTCCGTCCGATCGCGTTGAACCGCCACGGCGGTCGCTCCCGTACCACTGGACTGAAGCCGGGTGATCCTTCCTCACACCCACCAAAAAAAGGGGGAGCGCCGCATGCGAGACGCACGGCGAACGCGATCTGCCCTGCGCACCCGTCCCACCCTGCGCACCGCCGCCCTGGCCGCCGGAAGCGGCCTGGTCCTGGCCGCCCTGCCCGTGTCCGGGACGGCGGCCTCGGCATCGGCCTCGGCGTCGGCCGCGCAGACGGTCACCTGCCCGTCCGTGGCGGACCGGCTGCCCGCCGTCCCGGCGCGCGCGCAGGCGGAGGTGGACCGGAACCTGGCCCTCCTCGACACCCAGATCAAGGAGGCGAACGCGCGGCTCGTCTCGTCGGCGGGGGAGGGCGGGCCGAACTTCGTCCAGAACGCGATCCTCGGGCCGCTGCGGGACAAGCGCGTCGCCACCCTCAACCGCATCGCGACGGCCATCGGACGGCAGGGCACCCGCCCGGAGGGCCTGGACGCCCTCGCCGCCTGCACCGTCTCCGGGACGCCCGGCTCGGCCAGCGGAACCCCGTCCCCGACCGGAACGGCCCAGCCCGGAACGGCCCAGCCCGGCACCGGGCAGCCGGGCAACGGGCAGGCGGGCGGGGACGCGCGGCGGCACCCCGCACCGGAGGACTTCATCGACATCCGCAAGGTGCCGCGGGCCCCGAAGGCCGCGCGGCCCGCCCGCGGCGCGTCCCGGGGAACGTTCACCTCCCAGTGCGGCCGCAACCAGAACGGGCACCGCAACCCCGACAACTTCATCGTCGCGCCCGGCGTCCAGAACGGCGCCCACCACACCCACGACTACGTCGGCAACCTCACCACCGACGGGTTCTCCGACGACGAGAGCCTCGCGCGCGGCGGGACGACCTGCCGGCGCGGCGACAAGTCCGCCTACTTCTGGCCCGTGCTGCGGCTGCGGAGCGCGAAGGACGCCGCGCAGAACGACCAGAGCGCCGCCGACCTCAACATCGGCCGCATCGTGACGCCCACGACGGTGTCGCTCCAGTTCCGCGGGAACGCGGCCGGCAAGGTGACGGCGATGCCCCGGTTCCTGCGGATCATCACCGGCGACGCCAAGTCCGCGACCAACGGCGCCGCCAACGCGCGGGCCGCGTGGACCTGCACCGGGTTCACCGACCGCGTGACCGCGGCCAAGTACCCGATCTGCCCGCGCGGCAGCCGCGTCGCCCGGGTCCTGGACTTCCCGAGCTGCTGGGACGGGCGCAACACCGACAGCGCCAACCACCGCACCCACGTCGTGTTCCCCGCCGCGTCGGGGGCCTGCCCGTCCGGGACGCGGCCGGTCCCGCAGCTCCGCATGACGCTGACCTACGCGCTCAACGTCGGCAGGACCCAGATCGCGCAGGGACGCGTCTACGCCCTGGACAGCTTCCCCGAGCAGCTGCACAACCCGGTCACCGACCACGCCGACTTCGAGAACGTCATGCCGGGCGGGCTGATGCGGCGCGCCGTCCAGTGCATCAACCGGGGCCGCCGCTGCTGAACCCGCGGGCGGCGCGCCCGTTCAGAGGGCGGCGACGGCGTCCCGGAAGGCGCCGAGCAGGAAGCCGATCTCCGGTTCGTCCCACACGGCGGGCGGGCAGAGCCGGACGACGGTGTCCGCGCCGAGCGGCGGCGAGGTGATCACGTTCCGGTCGAGCAGGGCGGCGGTGAGCGCGGCGGCCCGGTCGGGCGCCGCCAGCTCGACGCCGATGAGCAGGCCCCGTCCGCGGACCTCGCGGACGGGGCCGCCCGGCGGCGCTGCGGCGCGCAGCCCGGCCAGCAGCCGCGCGCCGGTGGCCTCGGCGCGGGCGAGCAGGCCGTCCCGCTCGATCGCGCCGATGGTCGCGGTCACCGCGGCCATGGCGAGCGGCGCGCCGCCGAATGTCGAGCTGTGCAGCCGGTGGCTGCGGTCGATCGGCCGGAACGCGCGGTCCGTGCCGATGACCGCGCTGACCGGCACGCAGCCGCCGCCCAGCGACTTGCCCGCGAGGAGGACGTCGGGGACGACGCCCTCCCGGTCGCAGCCCCACCAGGTGCCGCCGAGGCGTCCCAGGCCCGTCTGGATCTCGTCCACGACGAGGAAGGCGTCGTGGCGGCGGCACTCCTCGGCGACCGCGGCGAGGTAGCCGTCCGGGGGGACGCGGACGCCGCCCTCGCCCTGCACCGGCTCCACGATCACGCACGCCCGGCCCGGCGTCCCGGCGAGCTCGGCGCCGAGCGCGGCCGCGTCGCCGTAGGGGACGGTGCTCACGTCGGGCAGCAGCGGACGGAACGGGCGCTGGAAGGCCGGGCGGTCGGTGACGCTCAGCGCCCCGAGCGTCTTGCCGTGGAAGCCGCCCGACATCGCGACGACCCGGCGCCGCCCGGCGGCGCGCGCCAGCTTGAGCGCCGTCTCGACCGCCTCGGCGCCGGAGCAGGCGAAGTACACGTGGTCCAGGCCGGGCGGGGCGATGCCGGCCAGCCGGGCGGACGCCGCGGCCAGCTCCGCCGACAGCAGCGTCCGGGTGGCCAGGGGATGGCGGTCGAGCTGCGCGTGCACGGCCGCCACCACCGCCGGGTGCCGGTGGCCGAGCAGGAACACCCCGTACCCGCCGCAGTCGAGCAGGGCGCGGCCCCGGTCGTCGTGCACCCAGGCGCCCTCCGAACGGGTCTCCACCGGCAGGCCCGACCGGGCCGCCATGGCGCTGACGTGCCGTTCGTAGAGCTTGACGACCTCGTCCCGCCCGCCGCTCATGCCGGGCCCTTCACGCCGACGGCCGCGTAGCAGCTCAGGGAACCGGCCCGGCCGCCCAGGCGCGCGCTGAGCGGGGACGGCGCGGGACGCCAGTCCGGCAGGTCCACCACGCCCGGCGGAACCAGCGTGAAGTCGCCGAACAGCGCGGTGACCTCGTCTCTCGTCCGCATCGTCATGTGGCCGTAGGCGCCGGCGTAGACGTCGCTGAGCGAGGCGGCACCGTCGGCGGCACCGTCGGTGGCGCCGGTCCCGTCGGCGGTGCCGTGCGTGATCGCCAGCAGGCTGCCGGGCGCGAGCCGGTCCCGGTACTCCGCGAGCGCCGCCCCGACCAGGTCCGGGTCGACGAAGTGCAGCACGTTGACGAGCAGGAGCGCGACCGGCCGGTCGAGGTCCAGCAGCGACGCGACCTCCGGCAGCGCGAGGACCTTCCCGGGCTCGGTGAGGTCGCCGCGCACCGACGCGCAGCCGGGCGTGCCCGCCAGCAGCTCGGCGCCGCGCTCGACCGCCACCGGGTCGGTGTCGGCGTAGACGACCCGCACGGACGGGTCGGTCCGCCGGGCCACCTCGTGCACCGCGCCGCGGGCGGGGATGCCGGAGCCGATGTCGAGGATCTGGTCGACGCCGCGCCCGACGGCGTACCGCACGGCCCGCTTGATGAACTTGCGGTTCTCCCAGAGGGTGAGCCTGATGCCGGGCGCCGCGGCCACCGCCGCGTGCGCGACCGCCCGGTCGGCGGCGGTGTGGCGGGTGCCGCCGAGCAGGTAGTCGTACATCCGCGCGATGCTGGGGCGCTCCACGTCGGCCTCGTCCGGCGCCCATCCCGGACGCGGGACGGCGACGGCGACGGCGTCACGGGCCGCCGGGGGCGTCCGGTCCGCCAGGGCGCGGACCGTCAGCGCCGCGATGTGCGCGTGCCCGCGCGCCGACATGTGCAGCAGGTCGGAGCTGTAGAGGTCGCGGTCGCCGGCGGCGGCGTGGTCCCACAGGTCGACGTAGAGCGCGCCGTGCCGGCGCGCCACCTCCAGGACGAGCGCGTTCAGGTCGGCCAGCCGGGGCCGGATCCGAGCCAGCTCCGGGACGCCCTTGGCGATGTCCATCAACCCGTACAGGAACACCGTCGCACCGGCGCCGGTGAGCGCCTTCACCTGCGCGTCGACGTCGTCGTGGACCGAACCGGGATCGAAGGAGGGGGCGAGGACGTCGTTGCCGCCGCAGACGAGGGCGGCGAGGTCGGGCCGGAAGTCCAGCGCCCGGTCGAGCTGCGTGGCGCGGACCTGCCGGGCCGTCAGGCCGCGGCGTCCGAGGTTGAGGTACGCGACGCCGGGATCGATCCGCCGCAGCACCCCGTGCAGCCGGTCCGCCCAGCTCACGGGCGCGTATCCCGGCGTCGCCTCCAGGACCCCCGCGGCGAGGGAGTCGCCGAGGACGGCGAACCGCCGCCAGGTCGTGTCACCGAGGAGCGCCGCCGCCTCCTCGTCCGGCAGGACGTGCGGGTCGGCGCGTTCGGCGGCCCGTTCGACGAGCTGGCTCATGTGTCGCCTTTCGCTAGGGTGACGGTCGCCGCGCGGCCGGGGGCGGGGACCGCGCGGCGGGGCCTCATCGGGGATCGGCACAGGCCGCCTCCAGGGCCGCCGCCGCGGCGGCCGCGTCGCCGCCGAACCGCTCGCTCAGCGCGGCCAGCCAGCGTTCGAGGCCGAAGGCGGCGCAGCCGGTGAACGCGGGCGTGCCGTCGGCGAGCACGATCCGGCACCGCTCGCCGAAGAAGTTGCGGTGGAAGTTCACCGACGCGATCGCCAGCTCGCCGCCGAACAGGAACTCCTTCTTGACCGGGAAGAGCCTCTGCATGAGGCCGCGCGCACCGTCCGGGGCGAAGAAGGGGTCGGTGGCGTCGGCGACCTCCACCGGCAGGCCGAGCCGCGCGGTGAAGCCCAGGATCCGCGCCCGGAACGCGGCGAGGTGGTCCAGGACGTCGTCGCGGGTGCCGGCGCAGACGACCTCCCGCATCCGGAACCCGAGCAGCCGGCGCAGCCCCTCGTACCGCTCCTCGCGGCGGAAGCAGGTCGCGACCGCGGTGATCCGCAGCGGCGGCTCGTCCAGGACCCGGTCGCGCAGGTCCAGGTAGACGCCGTAGCAGGTGGCGGACGGCAGCGCCAGCGCGGCCGGGGCGAGGAGATCGGGCGGGACCGCCCCGGCGGAGGCCGCGGGCCCGGCCGCGCCCCCGTCCAGCCGGGCCGGGTCCAGCGGCGCCGCCAGGGAGACCAGGTGCGGGAAGTTGTCGAAGTAGTCCAGCTCCGCCAGGTCCGCCACCGGCACCAGCGGCGGGTACGTCGCCGGGACGGCGCCCGCCGCCTCGCCCCACGACGCGAACTCCCGGTCGAGGCGGGCGATGAGCCGGGTGGAGTCCGGGCCGAACGTGGCGCGGCCGTCGGCGCCGGCCCGCGCGTCGAACCAGGTGCGCGGAGCCGCGGCGCGGACGTCCGCCGGTGTGCCCGCCGGTGTGCCGGTCACCGGAAGAACCGTTCCCTGATCCGCCTGATCGTGCGGAAGTCCTCGCGGGAGACGGCGTCGATGGAGATCTCCTGGCCGGTGTGCTCCTCCAGCAGGTACAGGAACTCCACGAAGCCGAGGGAGTCGAGCACCCGGTTCTCGATCAGGTCGAAGTCGGGGTCGAGGTCGCCGTACTCGGGCTTGCGCGACCTCAGGTGGCGCAGGACGAACTCCAGCCCGTCCGGGACGGGCTCGGCGCCGTCGGGGGCGGCGACGGGATCCGATGCGGGCATGCTCGCCTCACTCCTTCGCGGACTCGGGCAGGCCGGTGCGGAAGATCCCGGCGTTCACCATGAACGACTCCGTGCGGCGCAGCACCCGCCGCGCGTAGCCGGCGTGCGCGGGCGAGGCGAGCACCCGCCGGCGCACCGCGTAGGGCTCGGGGATCCCGGCGTCCCGGTAGGCGCCCGGCTCGCACAGGGAGGCGACGGAACCGCGCATGTAGCCCTTCAGGTAGTCCTCCAGCGCCGCCAGCTCTCCGTCGCCGAGGCGCTCGCGCAGGTCGGCGTGCAGCATGGCGACGATCTGCCGGCCGAACGCGATGTGCCGCGACTCGTCCTGGTGGTGCACCTCGTTGACCTTGCGGATCGTCGGGTGCAGCCGGTCGTCGCCGGCCATCCGCTGGTTGAAGACGTCGACCAGCTCCTCGAAGACCAGCAGCCGGGCGAACACCAGGAAGTGGTCGGCCCCGGCGATGCCCGGCCCGGCCAGGCGCAGCGACCGCGGGGGGTAGATCTTGCCGCCGTACCTGCGGCAGAAGGCGGCGAAGAACCACATGTGCTCGTTCTCCTCGCCGATGATGTGGTGGAAGTACTCGGACGGGACGTCGAAGTCCGCGGTGTGGATGCGGGCGACGATCTCGTGCAGCAGCTCCCGGATGCCGTGCACGTTCAGGCTGTAGAAGTTGATGCTCTGCCACTTGCTGAGCGCCCGGCGCCGGGGCTCGGGCAGCTCGTCCCAGACGTCGGTGCCGTGCTCGGCCATCAGCTCCGGGGTCATCCAGTACGCGTCGTCCGGCAGCGAGTCCGGCCAGTCGAAGAGCCGGTACGGGTTGTAGTAGTCGCGCTCGGACATCTCGACCAGGCGGCCGAGCACGTCCTGGAAGCGGCGGTCGCCGCGGAGCCGTTCGGCGACCTCGGTCGTGGTCATCGTGCGTCGCTCCTTCGGATGACGGTGCTGACGGCCGCCGGCGCGGCGGCCCCGGCGCGGACGTGCAGGGCCTCCGGCTCGCCCGCCGGGATCGCGGCGGGCAGCAGCCGGTTCAGCCGGGAGCCGAGGCAGGCCCGGCCCAGCTCGGGATGCGGGTCGCCGGCGTACCGCGACAGCCGCTCGAAGACGGGGTCGATCTGCTTGACGAGCCCGTCGTCGTCGACGACCTCGACCCACGAGTGCGACAGGTCGAGCATCCCGAGGATCCAGCCGCCGCGGGACTCGGCCTCGTACCCGGCCGCGCGGAACTCCTTCTCCAGATGGACGCTCGCGGTCACGCACGGCGCGAACCCCGCGGCGAGGATCGGCTCGGTGTCGTACTGGCACGGCTTGGGCAGCTTCGCCCACCGGTAGCCCGCCCCCAGGAAGTCGGAGACGATCCTCCTGAGCGCCGGGGAGCGCAGCTCCTGGAGCGTCCCGGCGGTCCGCATCCGCCCGGCGAACCGGATCGGGCCCGGTCCCGCGAACTCGAACCGGCCCGGCGTGATCCGCACGGCCGCGCTGCTCTCCCAGGTCTCGACCATCCCGCCGGTCAGCTCGGGCAGGAACCGGGTGTGCGACCACCGCGAGTCCGCGGCGGCGTCCGCGGCCCGCATCTCGACGGCGAAGTCCCACGCGAGCGGCGCGGTCCAGGCGGCGGGGCCGTCGCGCATCCAGCGCAGCGCGAACCGCAGGGCCCGCTCCGGCGCGGACGCCCCCGTCCCGGCGTTGAGCGCGAGGTTGATCAGGTCGTGCCGGTCGAACAGCGGCCCGTCCGGTCCCTCGGCGCGCGGCAGCCCGGCGGCGACCAGCTCGGCCAGGACGTCCGGCCCGCAGCGCAGGACGGCCAGCGCCTCGGCGGTGTCCAGCCGGGGGTCGCGGTAGGGCTCCGGGACGGCGTACAGCAGCCCGAGCGACCTCAGCCAGGGGCCGGCGTTCACGTGCCGTACTCGGGTTCCGACACCGCCTTGGCGATGAGGGCCTCGATGTCGCCGACCGTGGCCAGGTCGACGGTCCGCGCCTCGTCGATCTCCTGGAGGTCGAACTCGACCTCCAGCGCGAGCGCGAGCTCCAGGACGGCGACCGAGTCGAACCCCAGGTCCTCGACCAGCCGGTCGGCCGGGCCCACCCGGCGGGCGCCGGCCGGAACCAGGT
Source organism: Actinomadura fibrosa (assembly GCF_900659615.1). Taxonomy (GTDB): domain Bacteria; phylum Actinomycetota; class Actinomycetes; order Streptosporangiales; family Streptosporangiaceae; genus Spirillospora; species Spirillospora fibrosa. Next base: position 21,097 of record NZ_CAACUY010000065.1, read on the forward strand.
CGCCGACCAGGTCGCGGACCCGCCTGGCGATGTCTTCGCGGGACATATGAACTCCTAACGTGCTGATTCCGGTCATGCTGGGTCCGGCGGCGCGGCGGCGAGCACCGCCACCGGATGGGGGGCCTTCCAGATGTCCTCGTACTCCGCCAGGGCCGCGGCGCGGCCCTCGCCCCAGGCGGCGGCGACCTGAGCCCGCCGGTCCTGGAGGCCGATCAGGCGGAGCTGGCGGAGGGCGCGCTCCTCCGCGGCGTCCCACTGGGCGCGGGTCAGCCGCGCGCGCTGGAGCAGCGCGGACCCGATGACCGGCGCGACCGCGCGCCGGCCGGGGTTCACCAGGACCCGCGCCATCAGCCGGCAGCCCTGCACGTACGTGTCGGCGACGAGCCCGGCGAGGCCCCGGTCCACGGCGTCCCGGGTGACGGCCAGGCCGTAGGTGAAGTGCCGGGACTCGTCGCGGACGACGTTGTCGAGACCCTCGCCCAGCGCGGCCATGCCGGACCTGCGCGCCAGCCGCCGGGTGCCGTGCAGCGCCGCCGCGGCCAGCACCCCCTCGGTGAGCAGGTGGTAGTCGATGACCGCGACGTGCCAGGCGGCACGGTCGCCGCCGCTGTCCTCGACCGCCCGGACACTCGCCCGCAGCCGCGGCTCGAAGAGCCGGCCGTAGGCCGACTCCTCCTCGTCCCGCTCCCGCGCCGCGTCGTCCCGCCCGGCGGCGTGGCGGAGGTAGTCCTGGAAGAACTGCGCGTGCCGGGCCTCGTCGGCGACCTGCGTGCTGAGGAACGTCCGGTCGGCGTCGCCGGGAGCATGGGTGACCAGCGTGCTCAGCGTCCTGGTGACGGCCACCTCGCCGACCTCAAGCTCGCTGAGCGCCTCCATGAGCGCGCCGCGGGCGAACGGGCGCAGCGCCTCCCAGACGGGACGGTCCCGGGCGACACGGGTCTCCGCGATGCTCCACTGCTGCCGCTCCCACCGGTCGTACAGCGCCCGCGGCGTCGGCAGGCGCCTGGCGCGGCCATCCGAGACGGGATCGAGGATGTGCACCACCCGGGTGCCGTCGCCGCTCACCGCACCGCTCCATCCACACGCCCCGAACCCGCACCGTCCGGATCCACACCGTCGCTCCCCCTATCTCTCCCGGCCACGCCGTCGCCCCCCACACGATTCGGCCCCGCGTTGGTCGGGGTCGTGTCGGCCGGGCCCATGTCGGCCGGGCCCATGTCGGCCGGGCCCGTGTCGGCCGGGTCTGCGTCGCTCGGGTCCATTTCGCTCGGCCCCGCGCCGGTCAGGGGCGCGCCGGTCAGGGTCGCGTTGGCCGGGGTTGGGTTGGCCGGGGTCGTGCCGGTCGGGGTCGCGTCAGGCGGGTCTGCGTCGCTCGGGTCCACTTCGCTCGGGTCCGCGTTGGTTGGGGTCGCGCCGGTCAAGGTTGCGTTGGTTGGGGTCGGGTTGGTTGGGGTCGGGTTGGTTGGGGGCTTGTTCAGTGAGGCCGTGTCTAGCGAGGCTGTGTTGGGCGGGGGTGTTTGGGCGTGGGTTCTCGGGGCGGGGGACGTGAGGTCGGTGGGGGCGGGGCCGTGGACGGTGGTCCAGGTGCCGGCCGCGGAGCCGGTGAGGGCCGTCCAGAGAACCCGGCGGCGTGGTTTGCCGCTGGAGGTGCGCTGGATGGTTCCGCGCCGTCCGATCACGACCGACACGCCGATCCCGGGCGCCAGCCCGGCGCGCAGCGTGGCGAGCGCCTCCTCCAGCCAGGGCTCGGACCGGGAGCCCTCCACCAGGAGGATCGCGTGCCCGCCGGTGCCGGTCTGCCCGAGGAGCACGACGAACCGGCCGGGGCGCAGGCCCGCCACCGCGTCGAGCCGGGCCTCCAGGTCCTCGGCGAAGACCGTCGCGCCGCGCACCTTGAGGCTGTCGCCGATCCTGCCGACGACGTGCACGTGGCCGTCCCAGCGGAACCCGGCGTCGCCGGTCCGCAGCGTGCCGGAGCCGAACTCCGCCAGCGTCCCGTCCGGGAGCACGTAGCCGTCGGCCAGCGACGCCCCCCGGACGGCGATCTCGCCGAGGTGCCCGTCGGGCAGGGCCGCGCCGCCGGCGTCGACGATCTCGACGGTGAGGTCGCCGACCGGGGCCCCGCAGCCGACGATGAGGTCGCCGCCGGCCGCCGGGACGGGCTCGCCGAGCGTGCCCGCGCGCTCGGCGCCGACCCGGCGGCCGGTGGCCAGGTCGCCGGGGGAGTAGCGCACCACCGGCGTTCCGGAGCCGGGCCGCGACCCGGCGACGGCCAGCGTCGACTCGGCCAGCCCGTACGCGCCGATCAGCGCGGTGCCGTCGAAGCCGTAGGGGCGGACGAGCGTCGCGAAGGCGGCGAGCGCGGCGGGGTCGATGCGCTCGGCGCCGCAGATCGCGACCCGCCAGCCGGAGAAGTCGCTGCCCGCCAGCTCCTCCGGCCGGACCCGCCGGGCGCAGTGGGCGTAGCCGAAGGTCGGCGCGGTGGTGATGGTGGCGCCGTGCCGGCCGAAGCAGTCCAGCCAGCGGCGCGGCGAGCGGACGAACTGCTCCGGCGTCATGATCCACAGATCGGTGCCGGTGCTCACCGGGAACACCATCCCGCCGACGAGTCCCATGTCGTGGAAGAGCGGGAGCCAGCTGGCGAACACGTCGTCCGGCCGCCACTCCAGCCAGTCGCGGATGGCCCGGACGTTCGCCGACAGGGCGCCCCAGCTCACCCGCACGCCCCGGGGAGTGCCGCTGGAGCCGGACGTGAACTGGAGGAGCGCCATGTCCTCGGGATCGCGGGCTCCGGGAAGGCGCGGCACGAGAGCGGACCGGCCCGTCCCGGACGCCTCGGCGAGCGCTTCAGCGGGCGCGGCGACGAACGCGGCCTTGCCGCCCGCGCCGCGCACCGCGTCCCGGGCGAGTTCGGCGTTCTCCTCCTGGACGACGACGACCGCAGGCTCGGCCACCGCGAGGACACCTTCCAGGTGCGCGGCGTAGGTGTCCCGCCGGCGGAACGAGGCGAGCGGCGCGACCGGCGACGGCGTGAGGCCCGCCGCGAGCGCCGCCATGAACGCGACCACGAAGCATCTGCCCCTGGTCAGCATGAGGGAGACGACGGCGCCCGGTTCCGGGCCCGTCTCCAGCAGGACCGCCGCGAAGCGCCGCACCTCGGCGGCAAGCTCCGGGTACGGGGTGTAGGACCAGGCGTCGCCGGCCTCGGCGATGTGGAGGCCGGTGTCGGGGCGCGGATCGTCCAGCCATGCGAGAAGGGATTCCACGGTTCCAGCTCCACTGGTCGGCGGCAGTGTCGGGTGCGGGGGAACGCGGAAAAGCAGAAGAGCGAGGGAGAGTCGTCCGGACGGAGTCGTCCTGCGGCGGCGGGGAGCGCCACGGCTCCGACCAGGTCGGTCCAGATCGGTTCTGCCGACAGTAAGAGCCGCCGGGACGCGATCACAATGGACCGCCCCGGCGACTCTGGGTATTCACTATGTTGCTTTGTGTGATGAGATGGACGTCGTCCGGCGGGGTTCCGCCGCCTCGCGCCGGGCGGCGGAACCCCGGTCAGCGCAGCCGGACCGGGAGCTCCGCCAGTCCGCGGAGCACCAGCCGGTCCTTGTAGCGGAGGCCGTCCGGGCCGGTGGCCAGCGCGAGGGCGGGGGCGCGCCCGGCCAGCCGCTTCAGCGCCGCCTCCGCCTCCAGCCGGGCCAGCGGCGCGCCCAGGCAGAAGTGGATGCCGAGCCCGAACGCCAGGTGGCGGCGGGCGTCGCGGCCGAGGTCCAGCCGGTCCGGGTCCGCGAACACCGCGGGGTCGCGGTTGGCGGCGCCGAGCATCAGCATGACGAGCTCGCCCTCGGCGACGGCGGTCCCGCCGACGTCGGCGGGCTCCAGGGCGACGCGCACCGTCGACTGAACGGGCGCGTCGTAGCGCAGCAGCTCGTCGAGCGCCGTGCCCACCGTGACGGCGCCCTCGCGGAGCGCGGCCAGCTCGGCGGGATGGCGCAGCAGCGCGAGCACGGCGTTGCCGATCAGGCTGATCGTGGTCTCGTGGCCCGCGACGATCAGCAGGACGCAGGTGGACAGCAGCTCGTCCTCCGACAGCGCGTCGCCGCTCTCCTCCACGGCCAGCAGCGCGCTGATCAGGTCGTCGCCGGGATCGGCCCGGCGGCGCGCGAACAGGTCGAGCAGGTACGCGCAGAACTCCGCCCGCGACCGCTCCCGCCGCCGGATCCGCTCCGGCGGCTGGAGGAAGTCGGGGTCGAGCCCGGCGGCCAGGTCGTCGACCCAGCCGCGGAACCGCGGCCAGTCCCCGGCCGGCACGCCCAGCAGCTCGCTGATCACCGTCACCGGCAGCGGGTAGGCGAGCGCCTCCACGAGGTCGACCTCGCCCTTCTCCATGGCCGCGTCCAGCAGCTCGTCGACCAGGTCGGCCACCCGCGGTCGCAGGCGCTCGACCATGCGCGGCGTGAACGCCTTGCCGACGAGCCCCCGCAGGCGGGTGTGGTCCGGCGGGTCCATCACCAGGAACGAGCGCCGGGACCGGTTCACCGTCCGGTCCTCGTCCCGCATCACCGCCGCGTCCCCGCCCCGGCCGAAGCGGGGGTCGCGCAGGACGGCGGCGCACGCCCGGTTCGAGGTGACCACGAGGGGGCCGCCCTCGCCGCGGGTGGCGGGCCCGGCTTCGGCGAGCCGCCGGTAGTGCCGGTACGGGTCGGCGAGGAAGTCCGGGTCGTAGGGGTCGAAGCCGAGCGTCGCGGTCGGGCCGGACGCGGTGCCCGTGCCGTCGGCCGTCTCTGTCATCGTGTCGTCTCCAGGGATGCGGGGGGCCGTGCGCGGGTGCCGGTCACGCCGACTCGTCGGCGACCGCGGAGGCCGACGGGGCCGCCGAGGCCGACGGGGCCGACGCGGTCGCGGGAGCGCGCCGCTGGACGAGGACGAGCGCGGCGGCCGCCGCCGCGGCGGCGAGGATCGTGCAGAAGCCGTAGGACACGGCGAAGTCGTCGGCGGTGGCGGCGCCGCCGTCCTGGAGGAGCGCGGTGAGGACGGCGATGCCGAGCGCGCCGCCCACCTGCCGGGACGTCTGGTTCAGGCCCGTCGCCGTGGCGAACCGCGGCAGCCCCGCCGACAGCGCGGCGGCGTTGGACAGCGCCGTCGTGACGCCGCCCATCCCGATGGCGACCAGGGTGCCGCAGGGCAGCCAGAACGTCAGGAAGCTCGGGTCGGCGGGCAGCCCGAACGTCGCCCACACGCCGCCCGCGACGATCACCGCGAGCGATCCGGCGGCCACCGGCCCGGGGCCGGTCCGCGCGACGAGCCGTCCCGCGTAGACGGCGCAGGCCGACGCGACCACCGCGCCGGGGCTCATCGCCAGCCCGGCCTTCAGCTCGGAGTAGTCCCACACGGTGGTGAGGAACAGCACGCCGGTGAGCATCCAGGTGAACAGCACGCCGCCGTACAGGAACGCGCTGAGGTTGGCGAAGGAGAACGCCCGGATCCGCCACAGCCCCATCTCGATCGCCGGGACGGGGTGCCGCGCCGACCGCCACAGCGCGAGCAGCACGAGCACGACCCCGGCGGCCAGCAGGCCGAGCGTCTTGGGCGAGTCCCAGCCCCAGTCGCCGCCCTCCGTCACGCCGAACACCGCAAGCCCGACGCCGCCGCCGAACAGCACCGTGCCGACCGGGTCGGGCGGCGTGCCCCGGCCCGCGTCCGCCGGGATGGCGCGCGCGCCGGCGACCAGCAGCAACCCGATCGGGACGTTGACGAGGAACAGCGACCGCCAGCCGAACGCGTCGACCAGCACGCCGCCGACGCTCGGGCCGATCGCCGCGGCCAGCGCGCCCGCGGCGCTCCAGGTGCCGATGGCCCGCGCCCGTGCGGCGGGCGGGGTGTCGACCAGGACGACGGCGAGCGACGCGGGGATCATCGCGCCCGCCGCCGCGCCCTGCAGCGCCCGCAGGACGTACAGCGCGGGCACGTTCGGCGCCAGCGCGCAGGCGAGCGAGAAAAGGGAGAACGCGCCGACGCCGAGCGTGAACAGGCGGCGCCGTCCGAGCGCGTCGGAGAGCCGCCCGGCGGGGGCCAGCAGCGCCGCGAACAGCACGGCGTACAGGGAGATGACCCACGACACGTCGGCCATCGAGGCGTCGGGGTAGTCGTGCCGCAGGTCGGGGACGGCGAGGTTGACGACCGTCACGTCGAGCAGGGCCAGGAACGTCGCCCCGCACGCCAGCACCAGGACGTTGGGGGTCCTCGGAGCGGGCGGCGGGGATGGGGCGGGGTCGGGTCCGGCGGTCACGGTTTCCTCCGTTGTCTGCCGTGGGGGAGCGGTCAGCCGTCGTGGACGAACCGGGGCGGCGCGGTACGGCGGCCGAAGGCGCCGGCGGCGCCGCCCATGGACACGTGCGGGTCGGACAAGGAGCCTCGGCGTGCGCCTGGACGGAGGCGGTGCCGGGCGATGCGGGCCCTCGGGGGGTTCTTAGGCGGTGCGCTCGGCGAGGGCGGTCAGGGTGGCGGCGGCGATGACGGCGTGGCCGCGCATCGAGGAGTGCAGCAGGTCGGAGCTGTACATGTCGCGGGACGGCGCCGTCGGGTGCGCGGCCATGTCGACCAGGATCGCGTCGTGCCGCCGGGCGACCGCGCGGACCAGGTCCGCGAGCGCGAGCAGCGTCGGGCCGATGGCCGCCAGCTCCGGGTAGGCGCCGCTGATGTCCTGGACGGCGAACAGCACCACGTCGGCGCCCGCCTCGCGCAGCGCCGCCGTCATCGCGTCCAGCTCCGCCTCGACCGCGTCGGCGGCGAACGTCCCGTTCACCACGTCGTTGCCGCCCGCCACCAGCCCGACCAGGTCGGGCGCGAACTCCAGGACCGGGCCGAGCTGCGCGGCCCGGACCTGCGCCGCCGTCTGGCCGACCACCCCGAAGTTGCGGTACTCCAGGTCCGGGTGGCGGCGGCGGAGGGCGCCGGCGACCCGCTCGCACCAGGGCGAGTCGGCGTATCCCGCGAGCGGCTCGCCGATCCCGCGGGCCAGGCTGTCGCCGACGACCGCGAACCGCCGCCACGGCGCCGCCGCCAGCAGCCGGTCGGCCTCGGCCTCGCCGACGCAGTACGGATCGGTGGACTCGGTCAGGCTGGAGGACGGGCTGGAGGACGGGGAGGTGAGGTCGGTCATCGGTCTGCTGCCCTTCGGTCGGTCAACCAGGAGCCGGGGGAGCGGGCGCGCCCGGGACGGCCGCGCCGTCCAGCCGTGCCCGGATGGCGCTGAGCGCCCTGTCGTAGGCGTGCTCGTCGTCGAGCAGCAGCGCGGCGGAGTTGGCGGCGTTGACGAGCGCGTCGAGCTCGAACGCAAGCTGCCGGGGGTCGACGCCCGGGTCGAGCTCGCCGAGGCGCTGCGCGTCCCGGATGGTCTGCTCGTACAGGGCCATCCAGTCGCGCTTGGACGCGGCGAGGGCGTCCCGGACGCGGCCGGGCCGGGCGTCGTACTCGGCGCCGACCGAGTAGAGGAAGCAGCCGCCGGGGAACACCCGCCGCTCGGAGTAGCCGAGCCAGTTCTCGCAGAGCGCCAGCAGCCGCGGCAGGCCCGGCGCCGTGGCCATCGACGGCCTGACCACCTGCGCGACGAACAGCTCGACCGCGGCCGACACGACCGCGAGCCGCAGCTCCTCCTTGGACCCGAAGTGCGCGAACAGGCCGCTCTTGCTCACCTTCAGCTCGCCGGCGAGCCGCCCGATCGTCAGCCCTTCGAGGCCCTCCAGCGAGGCGATGTCCATCGCGTGCCGCAGGATCCGGGCGCGGGTGCGGTCGCCGCGCCCCGGCCGCTCGTCGCGGTCCCGCCCCGCCGCCCGGCCGCCCGTCACGGCGCCTCGATCCGGGCGAGCCGGGCGAGGACGCCCTGCCGCCACTGCTCGCCCAGCGCCGGTGTGCCGATCATGCGGCGCAGCCCCGCCGGGTCCACCCGGTCGCGCGGGGCGTAGCTGCCGGTGAAGAGCGCGTGCACGGTCGGCGCCGCCGGGTCGGTCTCGACCCGGCGCAGCTCGCCGCCGGTCGGCACCCGCCCGGCGCGCAGGACCCGCAGGTACCAGCCGCAGCGGCCGCTGCCGATCATGTGCGCGGCGACGTCCGTGCGGCCGGTGTGGGCGGCCAGCTTGTAGCACGGGGTGCGCGGCTGGGACACCTGGACCAGCGCCTCGCCCCAGCTCCACACGTCCCCGATCCGCACCTCGCGCTCGTCGGGGCCGGCGACCGCGAGGTTCTCGCCGACCCTGGCCGGCTCCAGGTCGGAGCCCACCGCGCGCCAGAAGGCGTAGTTGGCGGACGGGTACACGTAGACCGCCTTGTCGGGGCCGCCGTGCGCGACCGGGTCGGCCTGCCGGTCCCCGGCGAGCCCGGTCTCGCCGAGCGCGATCTCGGGCTCGGTGACGGGCGCCTTGCGGATGGCGCTCCAGACCTCCCGCACGTCGTTCCCGGCGACCTGCGGGGTGCCGACGTAGACGCCCCGCACCGCCAGCGTGTCCACCATGGCCGCAGTTTTAGCACGATCGTTCGTTCCGGTCAACGAACGCAGTCAACCCAGGTGAGAAGCCTGAAAAGCACGAGCGTTCGGTTATGCGCGGGCACAGCCCGGGAGGGGTCACGGTGGTCCGCCGCCCACTCCCGGCCCCTTGACAGCGCCGCCGCGGGCACCGGCCGAAGGAGCGGGCACCGCCGCCGGCCGCCGGCCCTTGACGGGGCCGGGGCCGTCTCGCCGGCGAGACGCCTGCGATATCGAATTGCCCGAGTTCCTTTTTCCTTCCCATTCCGTGCGCCCGCCCTTCTTCGCATTGATTCGCACTTCCTAGGATCCAGGGTGATCGAAGTCGCGTCGGCCGGGTTCGGACACGCCGCGCGCCTCTTTTCCTCGCCTTCAGGGAGGTGGAATGAGCGTTTCCGAGGATGACGCCGAGACGACGGTTGCGATCATCGGCCTGGGCTATGTCGGCGCGTGCGTCGCCGCCACGCTGGCCGCCCGCGGGACGCGGGTGGTCGGCGTGGACGTCGACGCGGACCTGGTCGCGGAGCTCGGCTCGGGCCGGTGCCGGTACCGGGAGGACCGGCTGGCCGAGACCTTCCGGGACGGGCTGGCGGCCGGGCGGCTGCGGACCACGACCGACGCGTCCGCGGCGGCGGCCGCGGACGTGGTGGTGATCGCCGTGGGCACCCCCGTCGCCGCCGACGGCTCGCTCGCCGACGGGCAGCTGCGGCGGGCCTGCGAGACGCTGTCGGGCCACCTGCGGCCCGGTCAGCTCGTCGTGGTGAAGAGCACGGTCCCGCCCGGCACCACCCGCGGGCTGGTGGCGCCGCTGCTGGAGGCCGGCGGGCTGCGCGCGGGCCGCGACTTCCGGCTGGTGTTCACCCCCGAGCGGCTCGCCGAGGGCGCCGCGATGCGCGAGCTGCTGACCCTGCCGATCGTGGTGGGCGGCCTGGACGCGGCGGGCACCGCGGAGGGCGCCGCCTTCTGGCGGCGCGCGCTCGGAGTCGAGACGATCACGGTCGAGTCGGCGGAGGCCGCCGAGATCGTCAAGCTGGCCGACAACTGGTGGATCGACCTCAACATCGCGATGGCCAACGAGCTGGCGAAGTACTGCTCGCTGTACGGCGTGGACGCGCTGGAGGTGATCGCCGCGGCCAACACCATTCCCAAGGGCGGCGCGATGGTCAACATCCTGCTGCCCAGCGTCGGGGTGGGCGGCTCCTGCCTGACCAAGGACCCGCTGCTCGTCCGCGAGTCGGCGGCCCGGCGCGGGCTGGAGATCCGCACGGCGGCCGCGGGACGCGAGGTCAACGACGGGATGCCCGACTACACCGCGCGGCTCATCGCCGACGGGCTCGCCGACCTCGGCCGCGACATCGCGGGCGCGCGGGTGGCCGTGCTCGGGCTGGCGTTCAAGAACGACACCGGCGACCTGCGGGCCACCCCGACGCGCGGGGTCATCGAGGCGCTCGCCAAGGCCGGCGCCGAGGTGCGGCTGCACGACCCGCTGGTGGACCCCGGCGAGGCGGCGGAGCTGTTCGGGGCGCCGCCGCTGCCCGACGCGGCCGACGCCGTCCGGGACGCCGACTGCGTCGCCGTCCTCGCCTACCACCGCTGCTTCCGGGAGCTGGACTTCGCGGCGCTGCCGGTCGCCTCGCCGTGCCTGCTGGTGGACGGACGCGCCTACCTGTCGGCGGAGGAGATCGCCGGACTCGGCGACCTCGGCTACGCCTACCGGGGGATCGGACGGCCGGCGTGTCCCGCGCGGTAGTCACCGGCGGGTGCGGCTTCGTCGGCGCGCACCTGGCCGAGGCCCTCCTCGGACGCGGCGACGAGGTGACGATCGTCGACAGCGTCCCGCCGCCCGCCCACCTGGCGCGGCTCGCCGAGCACGCCGCGTTCGTCAAGGCGGACGTGCGCGACCCGGACGCGCTCGCCCGGGCGATCAGGCCGGGCGTCGACATGGTCTACCACCTGGCGTCGGTGGTGGGCGTGGACCTCTACCTGGCCCGGCCCCTGGACGTCATCGACATCAACTGCGGCGGCACCCGCAACGTCCTCGACCTGGTCGCCCGGGCGGACACGGCGGTGCTGGTGGCCAGCACCAGCGAGGTCTTCGGCAAGAACCCCGCCGTCCCGTGGCCCGAGGACGGCGACCGCGTCCTCGGGCCGACGTCCGCCGACCGCTGGACCTACTCCACCAGCAAGGCGATGGCCGAGCACATGACGTTCGCCTACGCCCGCCAGCGGGGGCTGCGCGCCGCGATCGTGCGCTACTTCAACGTGTACGGGCCGCGCCAGCGGCCCGCCTACGTGGTGAGCCGGTCGGTCCACCGCGCCCTCAACGGCGTCCCGCCCGTGGTGTACGACGGGGGCGCCCAGACGCGGTGCTTCACCTACGTCGATGACGCCGTCCGGGGGACCCTGGCGGCGGCCGGGACGGCGTCGGAGGGCGCGGAGGGCGGGGCGTTCAACCTCGGCAGCACGGTCGAGACCACCGTCGCGGAGGCGGTGCGGACGATCGCCGAGTTGACCGGCCACCGGGCGCCGCCCGCGCCGGTCGACACCCGCGCCGCGCTCGGGACCGCTTACGAGGATCTGGTCCGCCGAATCCCCGACACCACGAAGGCGGCCGAGGTGCTCGGCTGGGAGTGCCGCACTTCCTTCCGCGAGGGACTGGCCAGCACGATCGAATGGGCCAGGGCGAATCCGTGGTGGCTGGCGCTGCCGGACAGCGGGGCGTCCTGAGCGCGCCTCCCCATGGATGCGCCTGTTCGGGTTGACGGCTGATCAACCGCGCAAGATTCTAGGGTCTGGGCGGACGCCGGGACCGGACCGCCGCATGCCGGAAAGCGGGAACGGCCGCGGACGGCGGGGCGGGGACGGCCGGCGGGGGAATCAGAGATCAACACTGCGACGGACAGGCCAGTGGAGGGTCCATGAGATTCCGGCTGCTCGGGCCGCTGGAGGTCTGCGGAGACGACGGCGAGCCGATCCCGCTCCCGCAGCGCCGCAGGCGCGAGCTCCTGGCGGCCTTCCTGCTGCACGCCAACGAGCCGCTGTCCGGCGAGGCGCTCATCGACGCCGTCTGGGGCGCGGACCGGCCCGGCTCGGCCGGCGGCGCGCTGCGCACGCACGTGTGGGCGCTGCGGCGGCTGCCCGGCCTCGACGGGCGGCTGCGCAGCCGCAACGGCGGCTACCTGTTCGAGGTGCGCCCCGGCGAGCTCGACGCCGAGGAGTTCGCGCGGCGCTGCGGCGAGGCCCGCGCGAGCCTCGCCGCCGGCCGGCCGCCCGAGGCCGTCGGCGTCCTGGAGGAGGCGCTGCGGATGTGGCGCGAACCGCCGCTGGAGGACGTCCCCGCCACCCCCGCCCTCGCCGGCCGGACCGAGCGGTTGCACGCCCAGCGCCGCGCCGCGCAGGACCTGCTCATCGAGACCGAACTCGACCTCGGCCGCTACCGGCAGCTCATCCCGCGGATCCGGGAGCTGGTGGCCGCCGACCCCACGCACGAGCACCGCTGGGCGCAGCTCATGCTCGCGCTGTGCCGCAGCGGCCGCCGCGCCGAGGCCCTCGCCGCCTACGGCCAGGCCCACTCGATCCTCACCGAGGAGATCGGGCTGGAGCCGGGGACCGAGCTGCGGCGGCTGCACCGGATGGTGCTCGCCGAGGCCCCCGAGCTGGACATGCTGCCGCTGCTGGCCTCCGGGGCCCTCGACCAGGGGCCGGCGCGGATCGTGCCCGACCAGATCCCGCCCGAACCCACCGACTTCGTCGGCCGCGAGGCCGAGACCTCCACCCTCCAGGACGCGCTCACCTCCGCCCGCTCCGGCGCCGGGGTGCCGATCGCGCTGATCCGCGGCCGTCCCGGCGTCGGCAAGTCGTCGCTGGCCGCGCACGTCGCGCACTCGCTGCGCCCGCTGTTCCCCGACGGCCTGCTGTACGTCGAGCTCGGCGCCGCGAAGGCCCCGCCGGACGTCGCGGCCGCGCTGGAGGACGTGCTGCGCGGCCTCGGCGTCCCCCCGTCGGCGATCCCGGTCGGCGCGGCCGGCCGCGCCGGGCTGCTGCGATCCCGGCTCGCGGGCCGCCGGGTCCTGATGGTGATCGACGACGCCGGGGAGAGCGAGCAGGTGCTGCCCTTCCTGCCGGGGACGGCGGGCAGCGCGGTGCTGGTGACGAGCCGCGCCCGGCTGGCGTGGCTGCCCGGCGCCCGGACCGTCCGCCTCGACGTGCTGAAGCGCGCCGAGGCGTTCGCGCTGCTGCGGCACATGGTCGGCCCGGAGCGGGTCGACCGCGAGCCGGAGATGGCCGGGCGCATCATCGAGGCGTGCGGCCGGCTGCCGCTGGCGCTGCGGATCGCGGGCGCCCGCATGCACACCCACGAGCGCTGGCCGCTGAGCGCGTTCGCCGACCTGCTCCCGATGGGCCGCCGGCTCGACCGGCTGTCGGCCGAGCGCCTGTCGGTCCGCGAGGGCGTCGCGTCCACCTACGCCATGCTGGACGCGGCGGAGCAGCGGCTGCTCGACCTGGTCAGCCTCGTCGGGACGCCCGACCTGCCCGAGTGGGTCGCGGGCCTGCTGCACGACGGTCCGGTGGTGCGCACGGTCCTGAACGGGCTCGTCGACCAGCACGTCCTGCGGTCGGAGGGCGTCGACTGGACGGGCCAGCCGCGCTACCGCCTGGACGAGCTGATGGCCGAGTACGCGCGGGAGCGGGTCGGCGACCTGCCCCCGCCCACGCGCGCCTCCGCCCTGGAGCGGGCGCTCGGCGGCTGGCACCGGCTGGCCGTCCTCGCCGACCGGGAGATGATGCGCGACCCCTACTACCCGGAGCCCGAGGCCGGCGGCGCCGCGGCGGCCGCGGTGCGGACCGTGCCCGTCCCCGTGATCGACCGGGTCGTCGCCGAGCCCGCCCGCTGGTTCGCCACCGAGCAGGCCAACCTCCAGGCGATCGGCGAGCGGGCCTGCGCGGCCGGCCGCTACCGCGCCGCCGCGGAGCTCAGCGCGCACCGCTTCGCCTTCCAGTACTTCACCGGCGGCACCGGCGACATCACCCGCAGCTGGCACCAGATCGCCGAGGCGGCGACGGCCGACGGCGACCTCTCGCTGGCCGCCGAGGCGGACGTGCGGATCGGGATCCTGCGCGCCGAGCACGGCGAGGACCTCGCCGGGCTGCGGCTGTTCGAGCGCGGCCTGGCGATCTTCGAGCGTGAGCACGACCACGAGAACCTCGCCCGGTCGCTGAGCTGCGTCGCCTACGGCCGCCTCCGCCGCAAGAAGTTCGTCTCCGCGCTGCACATGGCGATGCGCGGGCTGGCCGAGGCGCGCCGCATCGGGGACCGCAACTCCGAGTACCTCAGCCTGTCGGTGCTGAGCGCCGTGCACGTGCGGACGGGCGACGGGCGCACCGGCATGGCGCTGTGCGACCAGGCCCTGGAGATGGCGCGCGACATGCGGCGGCCCGCCACCGAGACGTTCGCCCTCCAGAACCTCGTCCAGGCGAACATCATCCTCGGCCGCTTCCGGGGCGCGCTGGAGGCGGGCCGCGAGGGGCTCGACCTCGTCACCGACATCGGGTCACCGCTCGGCAAGGCCCACTTCCTCATCATGCTCGCCACCGCCCACTGGGGCCTTGAGGACTACCCGCCGGCCATCGAGGAGCTCGACCGGGCGCGCGCCAGCTTCGCCGCGCAGCGGGCCTCCCGCATGGAGGTCAAGAGCCTGCTGTGGCTGGCCGTCTGCCACCAGGCGCGCGGCGACCGCGGCCGGGCGCGCGCCGCCCTGGAGGAGGCCCTGTCCATCCTCCGGCCGCTCGGCCTCCAGCACGACGCCGCACTGGTCGAGCGGGCCATCGTGGACGGCGGCGTGGTGAAGATGAGGTAGGGACGCCTCCGGGCGGCCCGGCCGCGCGGCCCGGCCGCGCGTCCCGGCCGCGCGTCCCGGTCGCGCGTCCCGCCGGCGAGACGCGCGGCCGGGCGCCCGTGCGGGCGCCTTCTCCGGTGGGCCCCGTCCCACCGGCCCGGCGATGCGTCGCCACCGGCGATGGCCGAACGCATAATCGGCCCCATGCCTGATCCGGACGACAGTGAGAATTCGCATTTCCTCGCCGAGGAATTGCTTCGCCGGGTGCTCCGTATTCCCGGCCGCCCCTTCGCGCTGCTGTACCGGCGCGACGCGGGCGCCGGACTGGAAATACTGCTGGGTGAATTCCAGGAGACCGACCGGCTGGAACGGCTCGAAACACTCGTGGGCATCGGCGGTCGGGAGGTGCTGGCCCTCGTCCCGTACCGGCAGATCACCGAGCGCGGCTTCGCCTGCGTGGACGACGGCGAGCCGCTGCTGGCGATGCCGGTGCGCGAGCGGGCGGCCCTGGACCTCGGGCGGGCCCTCGACCTGCTGCCGCGCGAGCCGATCGCGCTGACCGGCGCCGGCTTCGACCTCGGCGACGACGCCTACGGGGCGATCGTGGACCGCGTGATCCGCGAGGAGATCGGCCGCGGCGCGGGGTCGAACTTCGTCATCAAGCGCACCTACACCGCCGCGATCGCGGGCTACACGGTCCGGCACGCCCTCGCGCTCTTCGCCCGCCTGCTCGTCGGCGAGCCCTCCGCCTACTGGACGTTCCTCGTGCACACCGGCGACCGCACGTTCGTCGGCGCCACCCCCGAGCGGCACGTCAGCCTGGAGGGCGGCGTCGCGACGATGAACCCGATCAGCGGCACCTACCGCTATCCGGCCGCCGGCCCGTCCCTGGACGGGCTGCTGGAGTTCCTCGCCGACCGCAAGGAGACCGAGGAGCTCTACATGGTGGTCGACGAGGAGCTGAAGATGATGGCGCGGGTGTGCGACCGGGGCGGGCAGGTCGAGGGCCCCCACGTCAGGGAGATGGCGCGGCTGGCCCACACCGAGTACCTCGTCCGCGGCCGGACCCGCCTCACCGGGCCCGCCGTCCTGCGCGAGACGATGTTCGCGCCGACGGTCACCGGCAGCCCGCTGGAGAACGCCTGCCGGGTGGTGGCCCGGTACGAGCCGACCGGCCGGCGCTACTACAGCGGGGTCGTGGCGCTGTTCGGCCGGGGCCCGGACGGCGGCCCGGCGATGGACTCGGCGATCGTCATCCGCACCGCCGACATCGACCGCCGGGGCACGCTCCGGCTGGACGTCGGCGCGACGCTCGTCCGGACGTCGGCCGCCGCCGGCGAGGCCGCCGAGACCTGGACCAAGGCCGCCGGCGTCCTGGACGCCCTCGGCGCGAACCCCCAGAACCCGACGGAACCGGACGAGCAGAACCCGGCCGACGCGGACACGCGAAACCCGGCACGTGCGCAGAATCCGGCGGGCGCGGGAGCCGGAGGCCGGACGGAGGCCGACGCGCAGAACCCGGCGGGCGCGGGAGCGCGACGCCCAGTGAGCGCGGGTGCGTTGGGGTCGGTCTCCGTCGGTCCGGACTCCATCGCCGGTGGTGCCGCGGGTGCCAAGCCGGGTTCGCTCGGCGGGGATCCGCGGGTGCAGGCGGCGCTGACGGCGCGCAACGCCACGCTGTCGGGCTTCTGGCTGAGCCGCGAGCGCGGCGAGCCCGTCCTGCCCGGCCTGCGGGTCCTGGTGGTGGACGCCGAGGACGCGTTCACCGCCATGCTCGGCCTCCAGCTGGAAGCGCTCGGGCCGGAGGTCACGATCCTGCCGTGGGACGCCCCGGTGGACGTCGAGGACTTCGGCCTCGTGGTGGTCGGACCCGGCCCCGGCGACCCCCGCGACACCGGCGACCCGCGTATCTCCCGGCTGCGGGCGCTGTGCGCGCGGCTGCTGCGGCCGGGCGGCCCGCCGCTGCTGGCCGAGTGCCTGGGCCACCAGCTCGTGGCGTCGCTGCTCGGGCTGGAGCTGCGCGAGCAGGCGGCGCCCAGCCAGGGCCTCCAGGAGCGCATCGACCTGTTCGGCGAGCCGCGCCGCGTCGGCTTCTACAACACCTACAGCGCCGTCAGCGGCACCGACCTGGTCCCCGGCCCGGACGGCCGCGGGCCGCTGTCGGTCTGCCGGGACGCCGCCACCGGGCGGGTGCACGCCGTCCGCGGCCGCGGCCTGGCCTCGGTGCAGTTCCACGTCGAGTCGCTGCTCACCGAGCGCGGCGAGGAGATCCTGAGGGACCTGCTGGCATGGACGCTCAACCCGCAGCCGGTGCGATGACCGGTCCGCGCGAGCAGACGGAGGCCGGGCCGGGCGAGGCGTTCCCCGGCGGCGCGCCCTGGGACGGGCCGCCGGCGGAGCAGCAGCCGTCCTGGCGGGACCACCCCGCGCTCGGGCCGGTGCGGGCGCGGCTGGCGGCGGTGCCCGCCCTGGTCACGGCCGCCGAACTGGAGACCCTGGGGGAGTCCCTCGCCCGCGTCGCCGCCGGCGAGGCGCTGCTGCTCCAGGCCGGCGACTGCGCCGAGAGCCTCGCGGAGACCACGCGCGGGCACGCCCGCGCGAAGGCGGCGCTCCTCGGCCGGCTCGCCGCGCGGCTGGGCGGCGGGACGGGGCTGCCGGTCGTCCGGGTGGGCCGCATGGGCGGGCAGTTCGCCAAGCCGCGCAGCCGCCCCACCGAGCGCCACGGCGACGCCGAGCTCCCGGTGTTCCGCGGGCACATGGTCAACGCGCCCGAACCGGACCCTGCCGCCCGGCGCCACGACCCCGAGCGGATGCTGCGCGCCTACGCGGCGAGCGCCCGCGTCCTCGCCGCGCTGGACGGGCTGCGCGCCGACGCCGCCGGGCCGTGGGCGGCGCACGAGGCCCTCGTCCTCGACTACGAGGGCCCGCTCGTGCGGGCCGACCCGCGGTCGGGCGCGCTCCTCCTCGGCTCCACCCACATGCCGTGGATCGGGGAGCGGACCCGGCGGCCCGGCGGCGCGCACGTGCGGCTGCTCGCGGCCGTCGCCAACCCGGTCGCCTGCAAGGTCGGCCCGGGGGCGCGGCCCGAGGACGTCGTGCGGGTCTGCGCGGCGCTGGACCCCGACCGGCGCCCCGGCCGGCTCACGCTCATCGCCCGGATGGGCGCGGGACCGGTCGCCGAGGCGCTGCCGCCGCTGCTGGACGCGGTGCGCCGCGCCGGGCACCCGGTGGTCTGGCTGTGCGACCCGATGCACGGCAACACCCGGCTCACCGCGGCGGGGTTCAAGACCCGGCACCTGGACGAGATGGCGGCCGAGGCGCGGGCGTTCCGGGCCGCCGTGGAGCGGAGCGGGCTGCACCCCGGCGGGCTGCACCTGGAAGTGTCCGCCGACCCGGTCACCGAATGCGTGGGCGGTTCCGTGGCGACGGAGAATGACGTCCCGAATTGCTATCGGAGTTCTTGCGATCCGCGGCTGAATGACGCACAGGCACTGGCGCTGATCGACGCCTGGTGCGGTGCGCTCCCCATGTCTGGAAAGAAGATCAGCGGGCTACCTAGGATGCGGGTGTGAAAGTGAACGAATTCGGCGGGAAAGTCGCGCTGGTCACCGGCGCGGCCGGCGGAATCGGAGCGGCGGTCGTCGCGCGGCTGGCCGCGGGCGGCGCCGCGGTGGCGGCGCTGGACGTCGACGCGGAGGGGCTCGCCGCGGTCGTGAAGGGACTGCCGCCCGAGGGGCCCGCGGCCCGCCCGTACACCGCGGACGTGTCCGACAGCGCCGCGGTGGACGAGGCGATCGGCCGGATCGAGCGCGACCTCGGCCCGATCGACGTGCTGGCCAACGTGGCCGGGGTGCTCCGCAGCGGCCCGGTCACCGAGCTCGACGACGCCACCTGGGCCCAGGTCCTGCGCGTGAACCTGGACGGCGTGCTGCACTGCTCGCGCGCCGTAGCCCGGAGCATGGCGGCACGCCGGACGGGCGCCATCGTCACCGTCGCCTCGAACGCCGGGGCGGTGGCCCGGTCCGGGCTGAGCGCCTACAGCGTCTCCAAGGCCGGGGCGGCCGCGTTCACCAAGTGCCTCGGCCTCGAACTGGCGCCGTACGGGATCCGCTGCAACGTCGTCTCCCCGGGCTCCACCGACACCCCGATGCTCGGCGCGCTGCTGGACGGCGACGCCGCCGCGGCCGCCATCGCCGGATCACCGGAGATCTTCCGCAACGGGATCCCGCTGGGCCGGGTGGCCGAACCGGAGGACATCGCCGAGGTCGTCGCGTTCATGGCGTCGGACGGCGCCCGCCACCTCACCATGCAGGAGCTCTTCGTCGACGGCGGAGCCACGCTCGGGGTCTGACCCCGGCGTCCGACAGGACTTCGACAGGACGGAGCACACCCGCCGATGGCCATCACCCCGATACCGCCCTACCCGGTGCCGCCGGAGTCGGAGCTGCCCGAACCGCTGGTGGGCTGGCGCCCGGAGCCCGCGCGGGCGGCGCTGCTCGTCCACGACATGCAGCGCTACTTCCTCGCGCCCTACCAGCCGCTCCGGTCGCCGGCCGCCGAGCTCGTCGCCAACATCGGCCGGCTGGCCGGACGGGCGCGCGCCCTCGGCATGCCCGTCCTGTACACGGCGCAGCCGGGCGCGATGACGCCGCGCGAGCGCGGGCTGCTGCACGACTTCTGGGGCCCGGGGATGAGCGGGGACCCCGCCGACACCGCCATCGTGGACGGGCTGGAGCCCGAACCGGGCGACACCGTGCTGACCAAGTGGCGCTACAGCGCGTTCGTCGGCTCCGACCTGGAGCGGCGGCTGGACGCCCTGGACCGCGACCAGCTGATCGTGTGCGGCGTCTACGCGCACGTCGGCTGCCTGATGACCGCCTGCGACGCGTTCTCCCGCGACATCGAGACGTTCTTCGTGTCCGACGCGGTCGCGGACTTCACCGAGGAGTACCACCGGCTCGCCGTCCGGTACGCGGCCGAGCGGTGCGCGGTCGCCACGAGCACCGGGCGGCTGCTCGCCGCGCTCGCGCCGGTCGGCGCGGAGCCGGTGTCCTGACCGGACGACAGGGATGGCGATGCAGGAGCACACACGGCAGCGGCCCACGGCCGGGGACCTCCGCGCGATGGTCGCGGAGATCCTGGAGATCGACGCCGCGGAGGTGGCGCCCGACGCGTCCTTCTTCGGCGACCTCGGCATGGACTCGCTGCAGAAGACCGCCGTGGTCGTGGCGATGGAGCAGCGGTTCGGCGTGACGCTGGCGCCCGAGGAGGCCGCCGACGCGCGCAGCGTCGCCGACCTGCTCCGGCTGTCCGGCGGGGAAGGCTGAGGCATGGGACTGGTGGCGAGGCTGGTCGGCGACCGCGTCGCCGCGGAGCAGGGCGACCACGTCGCGCTCACCGACGAGACGGTGGGCGCGGTCACCTACCGCGGCCTGCACGACGCCACGCGCAGGTACGCGACGCGGCTGCGCCGGGGCGGCTGCGTGCTCGGCACGCGCGGCCTGGTCGTGTCCGACGACTCGGCGGGCGCGGTGCTGGCGTGCCTGGCGCTGTGGGCGAACGGCTGCGTCGCGGTGCCGGTGAGCCCGATGCTCACCGACGAGGAAATCGCGTTCATCGCCCGCGACTCGGCGGCCACCCTCGTCCACTTCGGGGTGCCGGAGAGCCGGCGGCGGGCGCTGCGCGCGCTGATCGGCGACGGCCCGACCGTCTTCACCGCCGAGCAGGCGAACGAGGCGTTCGACGCCTCCTCCGCCCGGGACGGCGAGGTCGCCGCGTACGGCGAGGAGGAGTCCGGGGAGCAGGAGGTGCTGCTCCAGTACACCTCCGGCAGCACCGGCCGGCCCAAGGGCGTCCGGCAGAGCCTGCGCGGGTTGCTCGCGGTGATCGACGGCTTCGGCCGCGGCGTCCCGCTTCGGAGCGGCGACCGGGTCCTGTCCACGGCGAAGCTGTCCTTCGGGTACGGGTTCGGCAGCTCCCTGCTGTGCCCGCTGGCCGCCGGCGCGCACGCCGTGCTGCTGTCCGGCCCGGTCGACGTCCACACGCTGATCGCCGCGCTGCGCCGGCACCGGCCCACGGTGCTGTGCACCGTCCCCCGGATGTACGCCCTGCTGGCCGAGCACGCCCGGGACCGGTCGGACCTCGCGACGCTGCGGCTCGGCCTCTCGGCGGGCGAGCACCTCCCCGACGAGCTGAGCACGCGCTTCACCACCCGGTTCGGCACGCGGCTCGTGGACGCGCTCGGCGCGACCGAGGCCGGGCACATCGTGCTGGTCGCCGACGAGGGGCCGGGCCGGGGCGCCGTCGCCGTCCCGGGCGTCACCGCGACGGTGCGCGACGAGGCCGGACGGATCGTCCCGGCGGGCGAGCCCGGGCGGCTGCACGTCAAGGGGCCGAGCGTCGCGCTCGGCTACCTGGACCGGCCCGACCAGGAGCGCGAGGTCTTCGCCGACGGCGGCGTCTACACCGGCGACATCGTCAGCCGCACCCCCGAGGGCCGGCTGCTGTACCTGTGCCGGGCCGACGACCTGCTGAACCTCGGCGGGTTCAAGGTGGCCCCGGCGGAGATCGAGGCGGTCGTGGGCGGCGTGCCGGGCGTGGCGCGCTGCGCGGTCGTCGCCGACGCCGACGAGGCCGGGCTCGCCCGCGCCGTCGCCTACGTCGTGCCCGGCCCCGGGGGCGCGGAGGACGAGCTCGGGCGCGCCGTCCGCGCCGCGATCCGCGAGCGGCTGGCCGCCTACAAGCGGCCCGCGCAGGTGCTCGGCGAGCCGCGCCGCCGACCGCTCGTAGAACTCCTCCAGCGCGCCCCGGTAGTCGCCGGTGCGCTCCGTCGTGACCGGGTAGACCAGCGC
>NZ_CAACUY010000066.1 GCF_900659615.1 Actinomadura fibrosa
GATCGCCGTCCCGGCCGACGAACCGCTCGCCTGGACGCGCCCGTCCGCCCCGGACGACTCCCGTCCGCCGCGGGGCGCGCGGGCGGCCGCGGACGGGGCCGCCGCCGTCCGCCGGGCGCCCCGGCCTCGGTCGCGGTTCCGGCCCGGTACGCGTCCGCCTCCGACCCGGCCTGAGCACCTCGAACGCCTCCCACCTGCGGATATCGGCGGCGCCCCCGCGGCCGGTCCCAGGCCGTCCCGGTGCGCCGGAGAATGACACGATCAAAAACGGGAAAGCGCGCCGCGTCGAACGGCATTCGGACCGGCATGCCGATCGGCAGGGCCGGAAACCGCCGGTGAGGACGTTACTCGATTCCGCCGCATATCCCAAGTGATCGATTCGGCGAGTTGTCCGGGACGGTCTTTAGCATGGCGCCCATGACCGCAGCTGACTCCGACGAGACCCGCTCGGCCAAATTGAACCGTCGCGCGCTGCTCCAGGGCGGCGCGATGGTGGGGCTGAGCACTCTGGCGGCCGCCGTGCCGGCGTCCGCGTCCCCCTCGGCCACGACCAATTCGCCGACCGCGTTCGCCCCGGGATCCGGCGGGCCCGAGCCTTCGCCGCCCCAACTGAAATTGACCAAGTTCGCGGATCCGCTGCGAATCCCGCCGGTACTGCGGCCGCGCCGCCACAGCGCCTATGACGAACTGACCGTGACGATGCGCACCGCCGATGTCACGCTGCACTCGGAACTGCCGCCGACGCCGATGTGGACCTATCAGGGGACCTATCCGGGGCCGACGATCGAGACGACCAGCGGCCGTCCGCTCCGGGTCGCCTGGGAGAACCGGCTGTCCGGCACCATCCCGATCGACGCCTTCGACTTCTACCTGGACCCCGGCGACGCGCAGAACCCGCCCAGCAACTACCCGGGCACCGCAGGCTGCCAGGAGGTGCCCGGTGTCGCCGGCCTGCCGCCGTGGGCCGCCGTCCACCTGCACGGCATGCTCACCGGCGGCGGCAACGACGGCTGGATGGAGAACCTCATCGGGCCCGGCGACGTCCAGCTCTCGGCCTATCCGAACCACCAGCCCGCGACGACGCTGTGGTACCACGACCACACCCACCACGTGAGCCGCTACAGCGTGTACGCCGGGCTCGCGGGGCTGTTCGTCTCGCGCAACGCCGAGGAGCGCGCCCTCGACCTGCCCGACGGCAGGTACGAGGTGCCGCTGGTCCTGAGCGACCGCAACTTCGGCCTGGACGGGTCGGGCGCGCTGACCGGCCGGTCCCTGCACAAGGTCGGGGCGGTCAGCGACCTGCGGCTCGTGCGCCCGCACGCCGGCCCCTACACCCTCGTCAACGGGGTCATCTGGCCGTATCTGAACGTGGAGCCGCGCTGGTACCGGTTCCGGATCGTCAACACCTCGAACGCCCGCTACTACCGGCTGGTCCTGATGGCGGACGGGAAGCCCGTCCCGGGAGCGCTCAAGGTCATCGGGACCGACCAGGGCCTGCTCGACAAGCCGGTCCCGGTCGAGGGCGCGCTCAGCCTCATGACCGCCGAGCGGGTCGAGGTGCTCGTCGACTTCAGCGCGTTCCGCGGCACGGCGGTGAAGCTCGTCAACACGCTGCCGAACATCGCGCCGGGCGGCCGCGACACGCGCGACGACCTGCTCGAACCCGACGTCATGCAGTTCCGCGTGGCCGACCGCAGGCCGTCCGGCCGGTTCACGCTGCCCGCGGTGGTCTCGCCCACCTTCAAGCGGGTCACCCACGAGGACCTGCCGCACGACCACCCGCAGCGGTGGATCCTCCTCGCCCCTCCGCTGTTCACCGCCGGCACGCCGGGCGTCCCCGAACTGTGGGAGATGAACGAGGTCGACTCCGCCGGCATCACGTTCCCCACCGAAGGGATCGTCCAGGTCCGGGACGCGCAGGGGAACGTCAAGACGCTGCGCAGGAAGGCGATGGTCTACGACGACGGCAAGGCGTTCACCCCGGAGCACGGGAGCTGGGAGGTCTGGAACTTCCTCGCCATCCACATCGTGCCCCACCCCATGCACATCCACCTGTCGCACCTCCAGGTGCTGTCCCGCGAGGAATACGACGTCACCGGATTCGACAGGTTCGTGCGCGGATCGACGACACCGCTCAAGTTCCTGGCCGCGACACCGACCGAGCCGTACGGGCTCGGGGACAAGGACGTGGTCCGGGTCGGGACGTCCGGGGTCGTCCAGGGCGGCCACGGCGAACTCGTCTCGGTGGCGGTCCGGTTCCCGGTCGTCGGACGCGGCGTCTACCACTGCCACCAGCTCGAACACGAGCAGCACATGATCCGTCCGCTCGTGGTGACCCCCGCCGCGCACATGCACGCGGGCGGCCACCACCACTAGCCCGGCACCCGCGGCCGGGCCGGCACCCCGCGGCCGGGCCCGGACCGGTGGGGCTACCCCGCGGTTCCCGGCTCGGCGCCGTCCGGCGCACCCGTGATCCGGAAGATCACGTCGTCGTCCTCGGCGATCTCCGCGTTGAGGGCCCGGCCGCCGAGCATCGCGGCGACCTTGGTCTGGAGGAACACCCGCACGCCGTCGGTCTCGATGACCTGGTCCCCCGCGTCCGGCCCGGGCGTGATGGACAGTTCGAGGCCGCCGGCGGAGTCGTGGTGGACGATGCGGAGGCCGGAGTCCTCCGGGACCCCCGGCCTGGTCGTCAGGATGCGGATGGCCTCGACGGCGGTGCCGGTCAAAGTGAGCACGGTCGAACTCCTAGGTCGGCGGGCGAGCCCCAGTGAAGCACGCGGAAGCGTTCAACCGAAAAGACCGCCGCCGCCTGACGGCGCTCTACACTCGCTTTCCCAACGGCGTTCAACCGAGGAAACACGCAGTCGAACACCCCCGCTCGAATCGGTACCAGGGCACATATCCGAACGGTCGGCGACCGCGTTGACTTTCGGCCGGGCGATTCTTGATCCTGGCGTCCAGTCGGGAAATGCACGCGCAGGCCGTCGTCCTGTGCCCCGCGGCTTCGAGCGCTGAAGGAGCGATCCGTGACCGAGAATCGCAACGCCGCCTATGACGCGATCGTGATCGGCGGAGGCCCCAGCGGGTCCTCCTACGCCATCACCCTGGCCCGCAAGGGCCACTCGGTACTCGTGCTGGAGCGGGAGCAGATGCCGCGCTTCCACATCGGCGAGTCGCTGCTGACCTACACCGCGGACGTGCTGGAGCAGCTCGGGCTGCTCGACCGGGTGGCCGAGAGCGGCTTCGTCGTCAAGCGCGGGATCGAGCTCACCGGGACCGAGGGCACGTTCCGGCGCCTCGACCTGGGCAGGGTCGGCGAAGGGCGGCGCGGCTACACCTACCACGTGGAGCGGGCCCACTTCGACAAGATCCTCCTCGACGCCGCCGCGGAGACGCCGGGCGTGACCGTCCTCCAGAAGGCCCGGGTCAGGAAGCTGCACTTCTCCGGCGAGCGGATCTCCGGCGTCCGGTACGAGCAGGACGGCGAGGAGCACGACGTCACCGCGAGCTTCGTCATCGACGCGAGCGGCCGGACGGGCGTGATCGCCCGCGGGCTCGACCTGCGCAGGACCGACAACGACCTCAGGATGGCGGCGATCTTCCGGCACTACGGCGGCCTCGACGAGCGCAACAACCCGGCCACCGAGGGCGACATCCAGCTCGGCCTGTACGAGGACGGCTGGTTCTGGGCCATCCCGATCCGGCCCGACGTCATCAGCATCGGCTGCCTGGCCCCGGCGGAGGTCCTGCGGGCGTCGGTGCCCGAGAAGGTCTTCGACGAGAACCTGGAGCGGATCCCCCGGATCGCCCAGCGCCTCAAGGGCACGACGGTGGTCCGCGACATCGGCGGCGAGAACAACTTCGAGTACCACTGCGACACCCTCGCCGGGCCCGGCTACTTCATCGTCGGCGACGCCGGCTGCTTCACCGACCCGGTGTTCTCCGGCGGCGTGCTGCTCGCCCTCACGACCGGGCGGCGGGCGGCCGAGGAGACCGCGCGGGTGCTGGACGGCGAGGCCGAGGAGAAGGACGTCGCGCTGCGCTACCAGAACTTCTTCAAGACCGGCTACGAGACGTACTACCGGCTCATCCGCGCCGTCTACGACAACCGGTACGTCTCCGAGGGCCGCGAGCTCCGGGTGACGCCGCAGTCGGGCGAGCGGCGCCTCGCCGGCGCGGGCTGGTGGGGGATCCAGGAGAGGCTCCAGGCCACGTCCGGCGGGCCCTTCGACACCAAGGAGTCGATCGAGCACTTCTGGCTCGTCCGGGCCCTGAACGGCGACTTCTGGTCGGGCGAGAACCGGTTCTTCCAGCGGCTGCGCGAGGAGAAGGCGTGGCGCCTGTTCGACGACTTCGACCCGATCTACGAGTGCCCCGTCCACCCCGGTAGCTGACCGGCGCGCGACCGCACGGCCCCCCGAGGCGCCGTGCGGTCCGCGCGGTCGATGCGGCCCGCACGGTGCACGGTCACGGTCGTGCAGCCGTGCGGGACGCGGGCGGTCGCGGCGGGTCAGGCGCGCGGGACCGGTTCGGGGACTGGGTCCGTGCGGGGCGCGTCCTGGGCCTCGCCGCGGCTGTTCGCGGCGCGGAGCGCGACGACCGCGGCGGCCACCAGGAACAGGCTGCTGACCAGCAGCGCGCGGGAGAAGCCCGAGGTGAGCGCCGCGGGCGCGGGGGTCCGCCGGGCGAGGAGGTCCTCCGTCCGGGACGTCGCCACCGCGGAGAAGATCGCGAGGCCCAGCGCCCCGCCGATCTGCTGCGAGGCGTTGAGCAGCGCCGCGGCGAGCCCGGCCTGGTCCGGCGGGACGTTGGCGTTGGCGGCGGTGGTGACCGCCACGAACGCGAAGCCGAGCCCGAACGAGGTCACCATCAGGCCGGGGAGCAGGTCGGTCAGGTAGTGGCCGTCCACGGGGATGCGCGACAGCCAGTAGATGCCGCCGGCGGCGAGCAGCAGCCCGGCGACCAGCACCGGCCGCGTCCCGATCCGCGGCACGAGCTGGGCGGTGGCGCCCGCGGCGACGCCGACGCCGACGCACAGGGGCAGGTAGGCCGAACCCGTCTGCATCGGCGAGTAGCCGAGGACGTTCTCCATGTAGAGGCTGAGGAAGAAGAACATCGACAGGAACCCCGCGACGGCGACGAGCTGGGTGACGTCCGCCGCGCCGAGCCCCCGGATCCGGAAGATCGACAGCGGCAGCAGCGGGTCGCGGCCGCGCCACTCGTTCAGCACGAACAGGGCCAGGACGGCCGCGGCGCCCGCGAGCCCGCCGACCGTCCGGGCCGCGTCCCAGCCGACGTCCGGCGCCTTCACCAGCGTGTAGACGAGCAGCAGCATCCCGCCGGTGACGAGCACGGTGCCGAGGACGTCGAAGTCCGCGAGCCGCGCCGGCCGCCGGTCGCCCTCGACCAGCGCGAACAGCCCGGCGAGGACGATCACGCAGACGGGGACGTTGACGAGCATGACCCAGCGCCAGCCGGGCCCGTCGGTCAGCAGCCCGCCGAGCAGCACGCCCGCCGCGGACGCGCCGCCCGCGACGCCGCCCCACACGCCGAGGGCCTTGCCGCGGTCGCCGCCCTCCCTGAACGTCGTCGTCAGGATGGACAGCGCGCCCGGCAGCATCAGCGCCGCCCCGGCGCCCTGCGCGAGCCGCGCGCCGACCAGCACCTCCGAGGTTCCGGCGAGCCCGCCCGTGACGGACGACAGCGAGAACAGCACCGTCCCCGCCGCGACGACGCGGCGGCGTCCGAGCAGGTCGGCGAGGCGGCCGCCGAGCAACATGAAGCCGCCGTAGGTGAGCAGGTAGCCGCTCGGCACCCACTGGAGGTCCTGGACGGTGAAGTGCAGGTCCGCGCGGATGGCGGGCAGCGCCACGTTGACGATCGAGGCGTCGATGAAGTCGAGGAAGGCGATGGCGCACAGCAAGGTCAGGGTGAGCTTGCCGCGGCCCGTCGCCAGGAAGGACGGTCCGGCGTCCTGTTCTGCCATGGAGGGCCTCCGGGATCGGGCGGTGGGACTCGTGCTCGGTTGTCGCGATCCAAGAGGGCCGGGCGCCGGCGAGTGTGACATCGGGCGCCGCCGCTGAGGTCCACGTCACACTTCGTCTCCCGATGTCACACTTCGGGGGCCCGCACCGCTCAGAGGGGAGAGCGCACAGGAGGTCGCGACCATGCCGGACACCGCCACGGGCGTCTTCGCCGATCACCGGGAGCTGCTGTTCTCGGTGGTCTACAACATGCTCGGCAGCGTCGCCGACACCGAGGACGTCCTCCAGGACACCTGGCTCGCCTGGACGGCGCGGACCGGCGCGGAGGACGCCGAGGAGATCGCGAACCCGCGCGCCTACCTGGTGCGGATCGCGGTGAACACCGCCCTCGCCCGGCAGGCCGCCATCAGCCGCCGCCGCGAGACCTACGTCGGCCCGTGGCTGCCCGAGCCCCTCGTCGGCGGCGAACCGGGCGCGGACGGGGCGGCGGAGCGCACCGAGGCCGTCTCCCTGGCGCTGCTGGTCGTCCTGGAGACGCTGACGCCGCTGGAGCGCGCGGTGTTCGTCCTGCACGAGGTGTTCGGCTACGCCCACACCGAGATCGCGGGGATCCTCGACCGCAGCCCGTCCGCCGTGCGGCAGCTCGCCCACCGCGCCCGCGAGCACGTCCACGCCCGCCGTCCCCGCTACCGGGTGGACCCCCGCGTCCAGCGGCAGGTGACCGAGCGGTTCCTGAAGGCCGCCATCGGCGGGGACGTGCAGGGCCTGCTGGAACTCCTCGCCCCCGACGTCACCCTCTGGACGGACGGCGGCGGCAAGGCGCGCTCGGCGGCGCTCCGCCCGATCAGCGGCCGCGACAAGGTCGCCCGCACGATCGCCCGGACCAGCCAGGGGTCCGACGCCGTGATCCGCTACCGCAGCGTCAACGGCGACCCGTCCGCGGTCCTGTTCGACGGCGACGACGCCCCGTTCGGCGTCATGGTCCTCGACCTCGCCCCCGAGGGGGACAGGATCACCGGCGTCTACGCGGTCACCAACCCCGACAAGCTCGGCCACATCGGCGGCCACGGCACCGAACGGGGGTGAGACGGCTCACGCGCCGCGGACGCCGACGAACAGGCCCCGCCCGGTGAGGCCGCCCTCGCGGTACTCGGCGGGGCAGCCGGCGTCGGCGAACGCGGCGTGGTACTCGTCCCTGCCGAACAGGGTGAGCAGGTGGACGTGGGTGAACTCCCGGATCCCGTCCGAGCCGCCGACCAGGTAGCGGGCCTCCAGCCGGGACACGCGGCCCTCGCGGGTGGTGTGCGAGACGCGGGCGACCGCGCGCCCGTCGACCTGCCCGGCGTCCGCCGCGAGGTAGCCGTCGATGAACCGCTCGGGGAACCACCAGGGCTCCACGACGAGGACGCCGCCGGGGTCCAGGTGCCGGGCCATCGCGGCGATCGCGGCGCGCATCTCGGCCGCGTCGGCCAGATAGGCGATGGCGTTGAACATGCAGGTCACGGCCGAGAACGTGCGGCCGAGCGCGAAGTCGCGCATGTCCCCGGCGTGCACCGTCACGCCGGGCAGCCGGCGCGCGGCCACGGCGCGCATCGGCGCGGCGATCTCCAGGCCCTCGACGTGCTCCATCGACCGCGCGAACGTCTCCAGGTGCGCGCCGGTGCCGCACGCGACGTCCAGGAGGGACGTCGCCCAGGGCGCCTCCGCGCGGATCAGCCGGACCAGCTCCTCGGCCTCGGCGGCCCAGTCCTTGCCGCGGATCCGGTACATGTCCTCGTAGACCTCGGCGAACTCCGCGGTGTACATCAGCGGCCGTCCCGCATCGGGAGAACGGTGGGGCATCGTCATCCTCCTGGGCGCCGGGGGCGCGCGTCCCGCGATCGGAATCCCCGTCCCCGCATTATGTCTTCGCCGCCCGCGGCCGAACAGTTCTTGAAGAAAGGCGCGCTCCGCCCCGCCGCCGCTTTATCGACAATCTGGGAGAAGACGCGGACCGGCGCCCATGGGATGCTCATCACAGGTGTCGCGCGGCACCATCACGAATTCATTCAACGTGAATTCATGGAAGACAAGAGCGAACGGAGCTTAACGGCCTAGGAGGCTCTCATGAGTTCGCGTGACGTACGTGTGCTCCTGCTCTATCCCCCGAACCAGACCCTGCCGGGCGTCATGTGCAAGCCCAACGGCTCCCTGGCCTACCCGTCCCTGGGCGGGTCGCTGCGCCGCCACGGCATCGACGTCGCCGTCTTCGACGCCTGCGTCGGCGACGACACCGACGACCTGAACGAGGTGTTCTTCGACCGCGCCGACGAGCTCCCGAGCGGGATGCTCCGGACGGGCGTCGACGACGAGCGCATCCTCCGGGAGGCGGCCGACTACGACATCGTCGGCATCACCTCGATCTTCACCGAGCAGGAGACGATGGTGCTGCACTGCGCGCGCATCATCAAGGAGGCATTCCCGGAGAAGATCCTGGTGTCCGGCGGGGTGAACGCCCGGTCCCGGATGCCGCAGTTCTTCGGCGCCGGTTTCGACGTCGTCTGCCTGTCGGAGGCCGAGGAGACCATCATCGAGATCGTCCGGGCGGTCCGCGCGTCGGCCGGGTCCCCGGACTTCTCCGCGATCGCCGGCGTCGCCTGGCCCGAGCCGGGCCGCATCCGCGTCAACGCCACCACGTCCAAGGACATGGTGTGGGACCTCGACACCCTGCCGATGCCGGCGTGGGACCTGCTGCCGAACAGCCGGTACTGGGAGATCGGGCGGCCGCACGGCGGCGTGCCGGGCGGCGTGCTGTCCTACTCGTCGATGGTGACCTCGCTCGGCTGCCCGTTCCACTGCGCCTACTGCCACATCGCGGGCGAGCAGGAGGGCAGCATCGCCGGATACATCGGCAAGTACCGGATCAAGTCCGACGAGCGGGTGCTGGAGGAGCTCGACGTCCTCAAGGGCCTCGGCGTGAACCAGGTCTTCATCGAGGACGACTCGCTGCTCGGCGACAAGCGGCGCGGGCTGCGGCTGCTCCGCAAGATCCGTGGCGCGGGCTTCGACATCGTCGACGTCAACGGGATCAACATCGTCCACCTGCTCAAGAAGTGGAAGCCCGACCACGAGGTGCTGGAGGTGCTCGTCGAGGCGGGGTTCTCGCAGATCGCGCTGCCGTTCGAGTCCGCGAACCTGCGCATCCTGCGCAAGTACGCCAGCAACAAGCTGAACATCGAGAAGAGCGACATCGAGGGCCTGATCCGGGCCTGCAAGGACTACGGGATCCGCATCATGGGCAACTACATGATCGGCTACCCGGACGAGACGCGCGAGGAGATCGACCGCACCGTCGAGCTCGCCCGCCGGCACATGTCCTACGGCCTGGACTCGGCGAACTTCTTCTGCGTGATGCCGCTCCCCGGGACGCCGCTGTTCGACCAGGCGATCCGGGACGGCAACCTCGACCGCGACTTCAACCCGGACATGATGAACTTTCTCCGGGCCAACATGCGCAACACGATCGTCCCGGCCGACGAGCTCGAAGAGATCCGGGACCGCGCCTGGGAGGAGGTCAACCGGCCGGAGTTCAAGGCGTACAAGCGCACGATGGTCGTGAACCCCCCGACGGTCGCGTGAGGACCGCTCCGGGAACGCCTCCCGCGGGAAGGCGTTCCCGGGATCGTCGCGCCGCCTCTCACTTCAGCGGGTCGTGACCCCAGTTCATCAGCGAGTACCGCCACTTCGTGTCCGTGACGTCCCCGGACGGTCGCTGCGCGAGGTGGCGGTGCACGTAACCGACGACCTTGTCCATGTGCGCGTAGTCGTCCTCGGTCAGCTCCGACTTCCTCTCGTGCAGCAACTGCACGATCCTGCGCCCGGACTCGTGCCCGACCGACTCGCTCCCGCCGTCCTTCTGGCCGACGGACTTGGACTCGTCGGTGTCGAGCCACCGCTCCAGCTCCTTGGCGGTCATGTTCACGGCCTTGCCGAACTCGGACGCGACCTTCCGCTCGTCGTCCTTCACTTCGACCCCTTCTTCTTCAGCGCCTCGGCCTTGTGCACCGCCTTGCCGCCGCTCTTCTCGCTGCGCACCACGTACTGCGGCTCGTCCTCCGAGGCCGCCACCGTGCGCCCCGCCTCCTTCGTCCGCTCGGTGAGCTTCTTCTCGACCTTGCCCTCGGCCGTGGAGCCGTGGCTCTTCCAGCTGACCTCGTCCCCCACGGACGGCTCGCTCTTCCCCTTTTTGCTCATGTGTCCCGGCTACCCGCCTCCGGCCCGAATACCGGGACGGCACGGCTGATCTCCGGCGATTTGACCGGCCCCCGAGAGACTCGGCCGTCCGGTCACGGACACGTCCCGCGCTCGCCAAGCCCGCGTCAAGTTCGGCCCGACTCCCGGTGAAGCGTCATCCGGCGGGTAGCCGGGGAGTGCCGGGAACCCGCACCGCCACGGAGGTGGACCATGAACCAGCCGGCGCAGCAGCAGCGGCCGCCCGGCGTCCAGTCGGCGATGTCGCCGCGCCCCGACTGCGGCGAGGACTCCTACCGCGGCTCGGGCCGCCTCGACGGCAAGACGGCCGTGATCACCGGCGGGGACAGCGGGATCGGCCGCGCGGTCGCGATCGCCTTCGCCCGCGAGGGCGCCGACGTCCTGCTCTCCTACCTGGACGAGCACGAGGACGCCCGCGACACGGCCCGGCTCGTCGAGGAGGCGGGCCACCGCGCCGTCCTCGTCCCCGGCGACCTGGCGGACCCCGCGCACTGCCGCGACGTGATCGCGAAGGCCGCCGGCGCGTTCGGCCGGATCGACGTCCTGGTCAGCAACGCCGCGTTCCAGATGACTCGCGACTCGCTGGAGGAGATCCCCGACGACGAGTGGGACCACACCCTCAACGTCAACATCTCGGCGATGTTCCACCTGTGCAAGGCGGCGCTGCCGCACATGGGCCCCGGCGGCTCGATCATCGGGACCACCTCGGTCAACTCCGACATGCCGCCCCCGCAGCTCCTCCCCTACAACTGCACGAAGGCGGCCATCGCGAACTTCGCCGGAACGCTGTCCCAGCTGCTCGGACCGCGCGGCATCCGCGTCAACAGCGTCGCGCCCGGCCCGATCTGGACCCCGCTGATCCCCGCGACGATGCCGTCCGAGCAGGTCGAGTCGTTCGGCGGGCAGGTCCCGCTGGGACGCGCCGGACAGCCCGCCGAGGTCGCCCCGGTGTACGTCCTGCTCGCCTCCGACGAGGCGAGCTACGTGTCCGGCGCCCGCATCGCCGTGACCGGCGGCCAGCCGATCCTGTGATGGACTGGCATCCGCTACGCCTGACCACGCCCGTCAAGGCGCACGTGTTCGGCGGCCGCGCCATCGCCGACCGCCTCGGCCGCACCGGCCTGCCCCCGGGCCGCGTCGCCGAGACGTGGGAGGTCAGCGACGTCGACGGCGAGGGCGCCGAGGTCGCGGACGGCCCCCTCGCCGGGCACTCGCTGCGCGACCTCGCGACCGAGCACCCCGAGGAGCTGATGGGACGCGGCTGGCGCGGCGACCGCTTCCCGCTCCTGACCAAGTACATCGACGCGACCGGCGCGCTGCCCGTCCACCTCCACGCCGACGACGAGACCGCCGTCCGGCTGGAGGGGCAGCCGAACGGCAAGACCGAGGCCTGGCACATCCTCGACGCCCGTCCCGGAGCCACGGCCCTGGCCGGGACGAGACCGGGCGTGGACGCCGCCACCCTCCGCGAGGCCCTCCTGCGCGGCGACTTCGACAGCGTGATGCGCCGCCTGCCCGTCGTCCCCGGCCAGACCATCTACATCCCCGGCGGCACCCTCCACAGCTTCGGCCCGGACACCCTCGTCTACGAGATCGAGCAGACGTCCGACATCCAGCAGCACGCGATGCCCTGGCGCATGGAGGACGGCTCCCCCATCGGCCCGGACGAACGGCACCGCAACATCGACATGCTGCTGGCCGAATGGAGGCCCGACCCCCGCCCGCGCTTCCACCCCGGGCTCGTGATCCCCGTGTCCGACGGCGTCCAGCGAACGGTCTGCTGCGCCGGCCGCTACTTCGCCCTCGAACGCTGGCAGGCCGCCGCGGGCACCCGCATGCACCTCACGCTCCGGACGGCCACGATCGTCAGCAACGCGGGCGCCCCCGCCCGGCTGAGCAGCGGGAACTGGTCGGGCACCCTCGAAGCCGGGAGCACGCTCCTGCTCCCCGCCGTCCTCGGCGAGGCCGAGGTGAGCGGCCCGGCGGACGTCCTCCTCGGCTACCTGCCCGACCTGCCCTGTGACATCGAGATCCCCCTGGCGAAGGCGGGCCACTCCCACACCGCCCTGACGACCCTGACCTCGGACGCCACTGAGGCGTCCGTCACACGACGATCTTGACGCTGCGGGCGCCGGAGGGAAGCGAGGGCACGGCCTGCCCCCGTCCCACGACGGCGACGGGCGTCCCGGCGCAGAAGGCCCCGGAGTACACGAAGGCCGTGACCGGCACCCCGGTCCCCGCCGGATAGGTGTTGGCGACCGACCCGAGCGGAAGCGTGGAAGCGGTACAGGTCGTCCCCCCGCGGAAGATCGTCACCGCTCCGGTGAAGTTGGGCCCGCTCCAGCCGCAGACCGAGTTGGCGGGACACCCCGGCAGCGGTGCGGCGGAGTCGGCCTGCGCCGCCGGCACCAGCCCCGCGACGGCCGCCGCAGTGGCAACGAACAAGAGAGCCGCTTTCCTGATCACGATGCACTCCTCTGGATCGGTCACCGGAACCGTCCGCCTCTCGACGGACGGCCCCCTCCGACCCGAGCATGCGCTCCGCGCCGCCCCCTGTCCTTACACCTGCACGCACACCCCTGTTCTTTCCATGCACTCCGCCGCTATGGGCATCACCGTCGCCCTCGGCACGGCTGGACGACCTTGCCGCCGACCACTCCGCGCAGCCGCCGGTTCGTCGCCGCCGTGTTCGCGGTGACGGACCAGCGCCTGCCGTCGGTGACGCTCGTGAACGGTATGCCGAAGCTGCACGCGATCTTCACGCCGGCCCGGAAGTCCGCCGGCGAGTCGTAGACCTCGACGTTGACGTGCTCCCCCCGGACGACGCACGTGACCTTGGTCCCGCCGAGCACCGCGCCCCGCTTCGGCCGAGCGCAGCCGAGCCCCGCGGACCTGATCTTCTTGGCGATGTCCATCGGCGTCCGATAGCCCCCGGTGGACGGGCCACTCGCCGCACCTGCCGCCGACCGCGACGCAACGGCGCCCGCTCCGGTGCCACTGGACGAGGGCCCGGCGCCGTCCCCGCCCCCGCCCCCGCCGCCGCACGCGGAAACGAGGACAAGCACCGCAACCAGGAAGCCCGCATTGCGCACGAGCGCACGGCAAGTGGACGTCGGCACGCCGCTGTGAACGGATGGCATGGCAGATCCCCCGTGAGAGCTCATGAAGGAATACGCCACCAGACCGATGGCGTCGTGTGTTACGGACACCAAGTGAAGCATGTGTGTATAGAGTTCACAAGCGTAGCCCGGTCATGCCGTCCACCACGGACGTCGAGCGCCAGAACCAGCACCCGCCCGCCATAGAGCGGACGGTGCCGTGTTTCACCGAGCCCGCCGAGCCGGGCTTTCCCACCGACCTGCACAGACCACGGCCCGAACATCCCGGACGTCACGCGGTGGACTGGCGACCGCACTGCCTGAGCGGTCACGCCAACGGCCGAGCGGCGCCGAGACGACACCCGGCGATGTAAAGGTGCGATCCCGGTCGACGACACTGACGCGGCAGGCCCGCCGACTCTCGGCCGCGTCGCGCGTGGTGAGCAGCACGGTCATGCCGACCGCGGCCACGCGGCGCAGCGTCGCCCAGATCCGATGGATCGTTCCATCGTCCAGGCCGGACGTGGGCTCGTCCAGGAACAGCACGTCCGAGCGGTTCACCATCGCCAGCGCCAGATCGAGCAGCCGCCGCTCACCCGCCGTCAGCCGCTCGAACCGCACCCCGGCGACCTTCTCCAGCCCGGTCAGCGCGAGCACCTCGTCCACCGTCAGCGGGTCCAGCGTCCAGCGCCGCCAGCCTTCGATGACCTCGGTGACGGTGAGGCCGGGGAACGAGCCGCCGTCTCGCCACACCGCGCCCACCCGAAACCCGTCCCGCTCGGCGTAGGGATCGGCGCCACGAAGCCGAACCCGGCCACCGCACGGCCGCCGCAGACCGGCCAACGCCTCCAGCGCCAAGGTCTTTCCGGCCCCCCGATGGCCGAGCAGCGCGTGGATCTCGCCTTCCGGCACCGCCAACGACAGGTCCCTGACCATCCGGCCGCCGGAGCTGACATACAGGTCGCGTGCCTCGACGACGATCGCGCCCATCCTGGTTCCCTCCACGCCGTGCGACTACCAGTCCTTCCGGACCTCCCTCGTGGGACGAGCCTATGGACGCGACCCCCCGATAGCCGCCTGAGCTGGCCGGACGTTCGCACTCCGTAAGATCACCGGAGAGACCCCGCCAGCAATGACGCGAAGCGCGGCTAGCGGTCGTAGCGTCCGGCGCGGACGTCGAGCGCCAGCGCCGCGAACGCCGCGCGCCCAATCAACAATCTCGGCCCGTCCGGATCCGTGGAGTCCCGCACGGCGACAACCGACTCCCCCGCCGCCACCTCAACGCAATTCCCTCCCTCGGAGTCGCTGTAGGAACTCTTGCGCCAACTGGGCGCCGACAGGCCGGGAGTGCTCACTTTCCCTCCATGATGCTGCTTATCTGAGAGTCCGCCGCACGTCCGGACCGATTGCGCCACAGGTCAAGGTCTCGAAGGCAGCTACGGGTCGGTCGTCGCGGCTAGCGGTCGTAGCGTCCGGCGCGGACGTCCAGCGCCAGTGCCGCGAACGCCGCGCGCCCGATCAGCAGCCTCGGCCCGCAAGGATCCTTGGAGTCTCGCACGGCGACAATCTGCTCCGTTGCCGCCACCTCGACGCAGTCGCCGCCGGATGAGTCGCTCCGACTGCTCTTGCGCCAGTGGGCGGACGAATGATCGAACATGCTCACACGCTTTCCATGATCGAGCGGATGAAGCTTCCGGAGTCGTCCGCGGACATCGCGGTGGACCTGATCATATTAAAAAGCATATTGAGCCTGCGCACATCCGGCGGCTCGGTGAGCATTTGCCCGAAACCGCTCACTCCATCGACATACGCGACGTCCGCGCTCGCGTCGAACGAGAGCAATTGGTAGCCGCCCCCTTGGAAGACGCGTGCCGTCGTAGGGATGACCTGGATCGCGACGTTCGGTTCAGCCATCATGTCGAGCAACCGCTTGCACTGTCCTACGCGGACGCAAGCGTGCAGGTCACGGAGCACGGCCTCGCGGAGGAGGACGAACAGCCAGGGTGGGTTCGCACGAGCGAAGATACGTTGCCGCTCCATGCGGAGGGTCAGGACCTCTTCCACCTTGTCCGCCCGCTGTTCGGACTCGAAGACAAAGCGGGCGTGCTCCTCAGTCTGAAGCAGCCCCGGTATGAGCAGCGGAGCGAAGATGCTCAGTTGCGACGCATCCGGTTCCGCCTCGGCCAGCGGGCGGAAGCCCTTGGGGATCAGGCCGCGTTTGCGGACTTCGATGTGTTTCTCCCAGAGGCGGCGGAAGGTGCCGTGGCACTCGAAGTAGGTGTCGAGGTCGTCGGCCAGGCCTTCGGAGGGCGGCTTCTCGAAGGTCTCGACCTTGGCGATCCACTGGGGGGTGCAGCCCAGGGCCTCGGCGAGCTTGTTGCGTGAGAGCCCGGCCATCTCGCGGCGGGCGCGCAGCTCGATGACGAACATCTCCTGATAGGCGGTGGGGCCGCTGTCACGCGCGGGTGCCATCGGACGCCTCCCGGGTGTCGGCCTGCCGGTTCCGGGTGTCGCACTGTCCGGCGGGGGTGCTCGCTGGGGGGTGAGTGGTTCGTAGCTCAGCGTAGTCGTGCGCTGCGACGCTCGTCTCCCGGACAGAGAAGCCAGCAGGGAGTTCCACACCGTGAACGATCCAGAACACGCCCGCCTCCAGCAGCAGTACCCGGACTGGTACATACGGCGCCCTCCGACGATGGCGTGCTTCGTGGCCACGCGGTTGCGTCCGCTCACCGAGCGGGAGATCTTCTACGGCCTGCACGCCACGCTCGTCGAGGACACCCGGGAGCGGCTGAGCGAGGCGCTCGCCACCCAGCACGAGATCGAAGAGGCCCTGTGATCGTCGTAGCGATGTGCGGTGCGGCGGCCGTCGCGCTGCTGGCGCTCTGGATGCTCGTGCTCTTCGTCAGCATGGCCGGACGGTCGTCGGGCGGCGCCCACGTCAGGAGCCGGCACTCCTGGGAGCAAGAAGAGGGAGGAAGACCTGGTCGACGATCTCGGTGAGCGTGGTCTCGGCGATGGGGTTGCTGGTGAGCAGCATCTCGTGGCGGAGGAGGTCCACGGGCAGCGTGACCACGCGGGACGGGAGGTCGGCGGTTTCGAGTTCGCCGCGTTCGGCCGCCCGCTGGAGGACGGTGGTCATGACGCCGTGCATGATGGTGAAGAACCGGGGGTCCAGGTCGGGGGCGTCGGCCATGAGCCCGTGGACCAGGTCCGGGCCCAAGTCGCGCTGACGCTGGACCATCCGGCGCAGGACGGTCAGGACGTCGCCGCGCAGCTCGCCGGTGTCGATGACCTCGTCGGCGATGGAGCCGGTGTGGTGGCGCACGGCGGCGATGACCAGTTCGGGGCGGTTGCGCCAGCGGCGGTACAGGACCTGCTTGCCGGTGCGGGCCCGCGCGGCGACGCCCTCCATGGTCAGCCGGGAGTAGCCCACGGCGGCCAGCTCGTCCCAGGCGGCCTCCAGGATCGTGGCCTCCAGCGCGGCGCCGCGGCGGCGCGTGCGCGGCGGGCTCTCGTCCATTGCCATCTCCTTTGGAGACGTTGCGTCTCTTGTGTTCGTCAGCCTATCGTGGCAGTGCAAGAGACGCCGCGTCTCTTAGAGTGGAGGGTGGGCGATGACCGCGGAGCGGCTGGATCGGGGGTTGCTGGGCCTGGCCGGCATCCTGGTCCTCGGCGCGATGGCGCCGCTGCTGGACAGCACGATCGTGAACGTCGCCATCCACGTCCTGGGCCGCGACCTGGACGCGCCGGTGTCGACGGTCCAGTGGGTGAGCACCGGCTACCTGCTGGCGATGGCGACGGCCATTCCCGTCACCGGGTGGACGGTGGAGCGCTTCGGCGCCAAGCGGATGTGGCTGGTCGCGCTGGTGCTGTTCCTGGCCGGTTCCCTGCTCAGCGGCCTGGCCTGGGACATCGGCTCGCTGGTGGCGTTCCGCGTGGTCCAGGGCGCGGGCGCCGGCCTGATGCTGCCGGTCATGCAGACCATCCTCCTGCGCGCGGCGGGCGGGCGGCGGATCGGACGGCTGATGGCCGTCGTCTCGCTGCCGGTGTTGGCGGGTCCGATCCTCGGGCCGGTCATCGGCGGGCTGATCGCCGGGCATCTCAGCTGGCGCTGGATCTTCTACGTCAACCTGCCGATCTGCGCGGCGGCGATCGGCCTGGCCTGGAGGCGCCTTCCCGCGGACCCGCCGCCGTCGAGGCCGCGCCTGGACGTGATCGGGCTGGCGCTGCTGTCGCCCGCGCTCGCGGCGCTCGTCTACGGCCTGTCCCGGGTCGGCGACCGGGGCGGGTTCGCGCATCCGGAGGTCGCGGTGCCGCTGGCGGCCGGTGCGGTGCTGCTCGCCGGGTTCACCTGGCACGCCCTGCGCGCCGCCGATCCGCTGATCGACCTGCGGCTGTTCGGCAGCCGCTCGTTCGCCGCGTCCTCGGCGCTGCTGTTCGGGTCCGGGCTCGCGCTGTTCGGGCCGATGCTGCTGCTACCGCTCTACTACCAGCAGTTGCGCGGCGAGAGCGTCATCGCCACCGGCCTGCTCCTGGTGCCCCAAGGGCTGGGCAGCCTGCTGGCCCGGCCGCTGGGCGCGGTCGCCGACCGCATCGGGCCCCGGCCGGTCGTCCTCGCAGGTATCGTGCTCGCGGCGCTCGGCACCGCGCCCTTCGCCCTCGCCGGCCGGCACACCGGCATGCCCGTCCTGGGCGCCGCGCTCGTCGTCCGCGGATTCGGGCTGAGCGCGGCGACCATGGCGGTGATGGTCGGCGCCTTCGACGGCCTCGACCGGGCGCGGATCCCGCACGCCAGCAGCACGAGCCGGATCATGCAGCAGCTCGGCGGATCGTTCGGCACCGCCGTCCTCGCCGCCATCCTGCAAAGCCAGCTGAGCGGTCACCCGGGCCCGTCCGGGCAGGTCACCGCATTCGACCGCACCTTCTGGTGGACGGTGGCGTTCACCGCCCTCGCACTCGTCCCGGCCCTCGCGCTGCCCCGCCGCCCCCACCCCACCCCCGCCGTAGACGGCAAACGCAACACCACGTCCACCACCGCCTCCTAGTCGTCTACCTCCTGGGCGGCATCGTCCGGGGTAGCGGATCCTTCATGGCTCGAAGCGCGGCGGTCACGGGTGAGCCACGCGGTCAGGAAGGCGGCGGCGATCGGCATCGCGTCCGCGACGGCGGTGTGCAGGAGATGAAGGATCGACATGCCACTCCCTCGGGGCCGACGTGCCTGCTTCCCCGAGCCTCCCGGAGGGTCCGCGCCGCGAGCCGGAGGCAAAGCGTCCAAGACCGGGAGAAAGCGTCGGTTTGCGTCGAACGCCTCAGTTCTCGGACGGCGAGATACGTACGCTTGCGGACAGTGAGTGCGAGACGTCCCCGATGAGCCCGGTCACCGCCCCGGAGCCTCACGAGCGCTGGGCCAAGGCGCTCCGGACGCTCGTCACCCCGGGCGTGTACGGCGCGGACCTCAAGGAGTCACCGCTGCTCGACCATCCCGCCGTGCTGGCACGGGCCGGGGAGGGCGCCGGACGGCAGGTACGCGCCGAGGCTCTCATCGACGTCCTCGAAAAGGTGGTGGAGACACGGCTGCGCGCCAATGACAGGATCGCGGCGCGAATGCTCCTCGGCCTCGGTGAATGGTCGGGCCGGCCCGTCACCGAGCGGCACCAGGCGGTGGCCAGGCTGCGGAACCGGCATTGGACGTGGGAGCGGAACTACCGGAAGGAGCCGCTCGGGCGCGACCTCCTCATGATCGTGCTGGCGCTCGACCGAGCCGTCCCGGGACCCGACGACAAGCCCGGTCCGCCGGAGACCCGGCTTCTGGAGTCGGCTCCTGGCCGGGCGGAGGTGCTCTCCGGCGACCTCGTCCGCGACCTGGGACGCCGTCGCACCGCCTACCCCCTCGACATGAGCCTCCACCAGTTGCACGACGGCGGCCTGCTCGTCGGAACGCGGATGGTGCGCTATCACGAGCGAGGCCGCAGCAGCCAGATGCTGGCACTGGACACCGTCATGCGGGCGCTCGCCGGAGGACGCTCGGTGCTCCTGCTCGGCGAACCCGGCTCGGGCAAGAGCGTGGCGCTGTACGAGGCGGTGCAGCGCAGTCTCGCGGAGGGCCTCCTGCCGTTTGCGGTGCGGGCGCGCGAGCATGCCCGGCTGCTGTCCGGCGCCGACTGGCCGTGGTTGAAGGTCCTTCCGGGCGCCGTCATCTTCCTGGACGGCTTGGACGAGGCCGTGGCGGACGCCGAGAGCCTGGCCCGCACACTGCCGGAGCTGCTCCGGGCCCGGCCGACGCTCGTCACCTCCCGGCTCCGCGCGTACGAGCAGGAACTGTCGCCGCTTCTGGCCGATGCGGGGTTCGACGAGGTGTACGTCCTTCTGCCCTGGCGGCCCGGTGTGGAGTTCCGCGATTTCCTCGACCGGCTGCACAGCGCCGACCTGCTCGACCGGCCGGAGCGCCT
Organism: Actinomadura fibrosa; assembly: GCF_900659615.1. Taxonomy (GTDB): domain Bacteria; phylum Actinomycetota; class Actinomycetes; order Streptosporangiales; family Streptosporangiaceae; genus Spirillospora; species Spirillospora fibrosa. The sequence goes on from NZ_CAACUY010000066.1 coordinate 19,786, forward strand.
CCACGACGCGGTGACGGCGAGACAGGACCTGTCGCAGTTGGCGGCGCGGCCCCTGTACGCGCGCATGCTCACCTTCATCGGTGAGCACGCGCGATTCGTCGAGGATCCCGTGACGCTCTACGACGAGTACCTGTCCGCCCTGGCCAAGGTCGCCGACTCGTCCGCCGGGCACCAGGCCGCCGGTTCCGTTGACGCGCTCACCGTCTGGCAGGCGGCCGCGTGGGCCGCGCACGCGTCCGGTGCGATGGCGAGGGGCGCCATGCCCGTCGCGGAACTGGTGGAGGCGCTGGTGGAGGCGCTGCCGCCGGGCATCGGTCCGCAGTCCCTCCGGCGGATGCTCGACCTGATCCTCGACATCCGGACCGTCCGGAACCGGGAGGTGGGCGAGTTCCTCCACTACTCGTTCTTCGAGTACCTGGTCGCCGCGCATGTCTGCGATGCGCTCCTGGACCGGCCGAACGTCCGGAGCATCCACGAGCTGTTCCGCCGCGATCTCACCCGTGAGATGCGGCACTGCCTGCTCGCCCAACTCAGGGCCACCCCGCAGCGGGATCTCCGTGAGGGGCTCGCGGCGGCGTACCGGGAGGCCGGGTCCGCGGGCACGACCCCCGAGGGGCAGGCCGTCCGCAACCTGCTGGTGTATCTGCTCTCCAGGTCCGTCCCGCACAGTGACGCGGTGCTCTCGGAACTGCTGGAGGCAGAGGACGACCCGTTCCTGGCCGCCGCCATACTGTGGGCCCTCTGCCATCGCGACGTCCCCGGAAGCGACCGGCGCTTCTTCGCGCGGCTCGATCAGGATCCGTCCTTCCGATCTATGTGCCGGGGGTATGTCCTGTATTACTACGGCGATCTGGAGTTCTCCGACGGGCCACCCTATCTGGACAATCCACCATATCGCTCATGCGCAAACACTCTGCGCACGATCCTGGAACTTTTTGAGCGTTCCACCGGAATTCAGGACGTCTCAGCCCGCCGCCGCGGAATCGATCTCTATACTTTCCTCGACATCCTCGTGGTGCGCGATATCACCCTTCCCACCGGATCATTGGACCTTCTCGAAATATTTCACCGGAACCTTCAGGGCGGGGACATCGATGCTACGCTGTGGGCTCGCTTGGCGGAGATGATGGAAATGCTCCGAGCCCGCTGACGATCCGCCGCCCACCGGAGTCAGGTGATCCTCGTGAAGAAGCTGTTCGTCTGGGATCTGCACGGGACGCTGGAGCAGGGCAACCACCGGGCGGTCATCGACATCTCCAACCATGTCCTCGCCGCTTACGGACACGCCGAGCGCTTCTCCCATGCCGACAGCATCACCCTGTACGGCAAGAAGTGGTTCGAGTACTTCACGTGGCTCTTAGGAGAGGACGAGTACGTCCGCGCCATGGAGCTCCAGGAAGCATGCTTCGAATTGTCGGAGAGCAACCCGAACATGCAGTGCGACGGCATCGAGCCGACCCCGCACGCGGCGGAGGTGCTCGCCGCGATCCAGGCGCGGCATGACCAGATACTGCTGTCCAACACCCGGCCCGCCACCCTGTCGATCTTCTTGAAGGTGCTGCGGCTCGAAAGGTTCTTCCCCGAGGGCACCGCCTTCGCGGTGGACCAGCACACACGGGACGCCCGCCGCACCAAGGCGGACGTCCTCACCGAGTACCTCCGCGGCGCCCGCGACTACGACGAGATCGTGGTCGTCGGCGACTCCCCCAGCGACATGGGCCTGACAGCGATCAGCGGGGGCACGGGCTACCTGTTCACCCATCCCGGCTTCGTCTTCCGCGAATGCGAGGCGACGCACCGGATCAGGGACCTCAGAGCGGTTCTGTCGGCGCTGTGAGCCCGGCCGGCCCGAGTTCCCGCCGCCGGAGGCGATCAGCGAACCCCCTCCGCCAGGACGGGGCGTTCCAGTCGTACGCGAAGGCCCACGGAGCGATGCCCCGCAACCGCACGCCCGGCGGAGGACGCACGGCCAGCGGAGAGCCGCGCACGATCTCCAGCATGTTGAGCGAGCCGTCCACCATCCCCGGTGCCCGACCGCACTGGGCCTCGAACCAGGCCAGCTGCCGCTCCGCGGCGTCCAGCGGCTCGTCCGGCAGCCCGAAGATGAGGTTGATCACCACGGCGATACCGCTGCCCGCGCAGGCCGCGACGACGTCCTCGACGACCTTCGTGTCCGTCACCTTGGCGAACAGCCGCTGACCCGCGGGGTGGACGCTCTCCACACCGAACTCCAGTGTCGACAGGCCCGCCGCCGCCAGCCTCGGCGCGTGCACGGCCAGGCTCGGCGTGATCTTGGTGGTCGCGCTCCAGCGGACCCGGACGCCCGCCTCCTCCAGCGCGCCGGCGAGGTCGAGCATCATCGGGACGGTGAAGAGCGAGTCCTTCACCGAGAACCGGCGGACGCCGTGCCGGTCCACGAGGGCGCCGATCGCCTCCGCCGCCCGCGGCGCGTCCAGCCGGGTCGTGGCCGGCTCCACGACCGGGTACGTGCAGTAGGTGCAGCGGCCGTAGGAGCACCCCCGCGTGAACTGCAGCGGCATCGTCAGCGTGGACGGGTCGTAGGGGGCCAGCTGGTCCTGCGACATCAGCGGCAGATAGTCGAACGGCCTCCCGGCGGGCGGGACGCCCGCCACCCGCGGGGCGGCGGGGCGGCCGCCACGCACCCGCCGTACCAGTTCGGCGAACTCCTCCTCGGCGTGCCCCGGCAGGACATGGTCGAAGAACCGCGTGTAGCGGGCGTCCGCGGCCATCTCCGCCGCGAGGAGGGTGGCGTGGCTGCCGCCGAGGACGGTCACCGAGCCCGGCCAGTGGCGCTTGACGAGCCGCGCCACGACGATCCCGAGGAAGACCTGCGACGGACCCATCATCGAGACGCCGACGACGCATGGCGGCTCCGGAACCGCAGGGAAGAGAATCCCGGACAGCCATGTCGCCCAGAACGCGCCGGGCTCGGCGGCCTGGGCGGTGGCCCGCTCCAGCGACGCGAAGGCGAAGTGCATTCCCGCTCTCGCATCGGCGGTGTCAGGAAGATGCAAGGCGTCAGCGCGGTCGAGTCCCGTCTCGTCGAAGAACCATTCCGCCGCCGCGGCGAGCAGCGCCCGATTCTTTCCGTGGTCGCCGATGATGCCTTTTCCGCGATCATCGGTCACTCCCCGGAACCGCCGGAGGTACTCGATATTGAGATCACAGATCCGTACATGGACGCCATTCCGGTCAGCCGCGCGCGCCAGGATCATCGGCCCCAGCGGAGGATTCGTCTCGGACGGGGACGGCGGCGGCACGATGAGCAGCGCGTCGATCGGCTGGCCGGAATCCATGGCGTTCCGATCCGAGTCAGGCGCGAGGCAGCCCTCCCGCTTCAGGGCACTCTAACTCGGATCCCATCCTGTCGACCATGCAATGATGCACAGTCTTTTCCGGACACGTTCACCGGCCATTTCCCAGCCTCGACGGAGATCAGCCGAACCTTTCTCGATGATTCAGGGACAGGTGGGATAGAGGGGGCGGGCGCCTGTGGTGCGGACGGTCGTGTCGGTGGTTTGGTCGTGTCACCCGCCGGGCGCCTGCCCGTGTCGATCCAGCGGACCAGGTCGTCCCAGGCGGCGCCGGCCTCTGAGCCGCCCGTTTCACTACGGCGGTGGGTGGACGATCGTGTATCCCGGCAGCGGCTGGTCGTCCGGCGTCGTGGTGGCGGCGGCTCCGGTCGGTATGTGGAACCCCTCGACCGGATGTGGCCGAGGGGTTCGTCCACGTATCCGTGCGGGTCAGCGGTCGGGGTGGTTCAGGAGCCAGGTCAGGACGGCGCGGGTGGTTCCGGCGGCCGTGCCCTTGAGGAGCGCGGCGAGCAGGGTGAGCCGTTCGGCGCGGGTGAGTCGCGCCGTTTCGGCGGGGTCAGGGGCGTGCCTCATCGGGAGTCCTCTCGATGGCGTCTCGGATCACGTCCAGGATGGGGAGCGCGTCGGGACCGGAACTGAGTTGCGACGAACGGGGGCACGGTCGGGCACAGCGCCGCATTCCACCCCGCATGGGCGTCCGGGGAGGACATGATGGTTCGCGATGAGTCGCGACGAGTCAGCCGGGGACGGGGTGCGCAGGCCGCGCTTGGTGACGCGGCCTCGGGTAGCGCCCGGTCCGCTGCGGGACCTCAAGGATTTGCTGTACGAGCTCTACCTGGAGGCGGGCGCGCCTTCGCTGGACGACATCGCCCGCGACGTCCTGGACGACGACGATCTCGCGGGGGCGCCGACGCGAGCGACCATCGGCCGCATCATCGGCTCGCCGGATCCGCCCGCCGCACAGGCGGACACCGTCGCGGTCGCCACCGTGCTGGCTCGCCTGGCGGGCTGGGACGGGCAGGACGCCGCGCGGCGCGTCCGCAAGCTGTGGGTGCAGGCGCGGATGGAGCCGCCGATCGGCACGCCCATCACCGAGCTCGACGACCCGTTCGCGCTGGAGGTGCATCGTCCGGTCGAGCTTGATGCGTCTGCGGGCCTTCCCGTGCTGCCCGCGTACGTGCCTCGGGAGCATGACCGGCGGCTCGCAGAGGTCGTCGGCGGGGTGCTCAGCGGACGCAGCGCGATGGCGGTGCTGGTCGGCGGATCGTCCACGGGCAAGACGCGGGCATGTTGGGAGGCGGTCCAAGGGCTGCCGGACGGCTGGCGGCTGTGGCACCCGTTCGCCCCGACGCGCCTCGACGCCGCGCTGGCCGAGTTGGCGAAGGTCGGACCGCGCACGGTCGTCTGGCTGAACGAGACGCAGCTCTACCTGCACACGCCGGGCAGCGACACGGGCGAGCGCGTCGCCGCCGCCTTGCATGCCCTGCTCACCGACCGGACACGCGCTCCCGTCCTGGTGCTGGGCACGCTGTGGCCGCAGCACTGGGACGCCCTGACACGTCCGGCCCCGGTGGGCGGCGCGGCCACGCCGTCGCGCGCCTCCATACTGCTGGCGGGCACCGACATTCCGGTGCCGGAGTCCTTCACGGCCGAGGCGCTGCTCGATCTCCGGCAGGCGGCCGCCGGGGACGCACGGCTGGCCGCGGCGGAGGAGGAAGCCGAGAACGGGCAGGTCACGCAGTATCTGGCCGGTGTCCCCGAGCTGCTGACCCGATACCGCAACGCCCGGGCGCCCGTCCGGGCGCTCATCCACGCCGCGATGGACGCCCGCCGCCTCGGCCACGGCCTCGCGCTCCCCCGCGCTCTCCTGGAGGCCGCCGCACCCGGCTACCTGACCGATCTGGAATGGGACGCGCTGGAGCCCGGCTGGTTGGACGAGGCCCTCGCCTACACGGCCGCACCCTGCAAGGGCGTTCGCGGGCCGTTGACGCGGATCCGTCCCCGCGCGCCGGGAACATCCGAGGAGCCGCCGCGATACCGCCTGTCCGACTACCTGGAGCAGATCGGACGCCGCGACCGCATCGACCTCTGCCCTCCCGCGACGTTCTGGGAGGCGGCGATCACTTCGGCGGACGCTGGATCGTGCGAGCCGCTGTCCCTGGAGGCTCAGTCGCGCGGCCTCCTCCGGTACGCCGCGCTGCTCCACCGGCGGGCCGCGCACGCCGGTGATGCCTGGAGCGCGCGCAACCTGCTCGTCCTGCTGCACTCGATCGACCCCGGCACCGTCGCCGCCGAGGCCGAACGGCTCGTCCCGCACCTGGACCTGACCGACGCTTCCGCCGTGGCCTCGTTCATCGACCTGCTGCGAGAGGTGGACGCTGGCACGGCGCTTAGCCTGCTCTGGGATCGCGATCCGGCGGCGCATGCCGACGTCTCCAACGTCCTCGACGTGACAGTACTGCTCGATGCGTTACGTCGGGCGGATCGACGGGACGAGCTGGATCGCCTGCTCGCCCGGGACGCCGCCGCGCACGCGGACATGACGAACATGAGCATCGTCGGATCCCTGGTCCGTGCGCTGAGCGACGCGAGTGCGGGCGAAGCCATGGACGCGCTCCTCGACCGCTCGCCCGAAGTCCGCGCCGCCTGGGAAGCCGCTCCGCACGGCTTCACGGCGGATCCATGGCATCTAACCTCGCAGATTCCTGCACCGGATGCGGTGACGGCCAGCCTGCGATTCGACGAAGGTGTCTTGTTTGACGAGGAAGCGTTCGTCAGCTTGCTGTCGGCTCTGCGCCAAGCGGGCGAGGACCTAGCCGTTCGCCCGGCACCTCAGGTGCCCCAACACGAGAATGAGGACGCGTGGTCACATGACGATCCCTGGTCCGATGACGACTTTTCCGCGGGGCATCCCCGCCTCCCTACCTTGCCGCGCTCTGACGACGGCTCGATAGCGGAACTGCTCGCTTCTCCGTCCGACAAGGACTTCGCGCCCTATCGGTTCCCAGCCGATGACGTGATCGAGGTGATGGACGTCGCGGAGAAGGGAGACGAAGAGGCGGCGGTCGCCCACGCGCGGGAGGTCGATCTCAAAGACGCCCTCACCGTGGGCTGGTACCTGGATTCCTTCTCTCTGGTCGGCGCGCGTGAGGCGCTCGTCGCGCTCGCGCAGCGTTATCCGGAGGTGCATGCCAGCCTGGACGACCTGCCCGCCGCGGCCTTCCTGGTGGCGACGCTCCGGAAGATCGGCGCGCCTGGGCGGGCCGACGCGCTTCTCCGCCGCCTCCTGGACGCGGACGTCACCGACCTTGCACAGTTCGCCATGGCGTTGAGGGTGCTGCGAGACCAGAACGAGCATGACTCCCTCGCCGCGATGCTCGGCAAAGTCACCGCAATCCCGGTTACCGACTTCCACGGCGCCGTCCGGCTGGCCAAGGCGCTGAACCTGCTCGACGCCCACGACGAGGCCCGGCGGCTGCTGGAACGCGATCTCGAAGCGCTGGTGGACGACCTGTACGGCGGGGCGTTCCTGCTCGGCGTCCTCCATGGCCTCGGGGCGCGCAAGCGAGTGGACGCGCTGCTCCAACGCCTCACCCCTATGGTGCTCGCAGACCCGCTGCGCCGGGCCGGACTGGTCGTCCTCCTGCACGAGATCGGCGAGAGCGAGCGGGCCGCCGCGCTGGCTCCGGGCGTCGCGGACGCGGGCCTGTTCTACATCGTCAAGCGTGCTCTGCCCGACTGGGAAGACCGGTATAGGTACGGCCGCGAGCCGGACGGCTCCGCGTCCGGCCCTTGGGATCTTCCATAGGCGGACCTGCCCTATCCTCCTAGCCGTTGCCGATCTTCGTCCGATCGGCCCGATAGGCAGTAGGCAGACCTGCGCGGCCGGACGCCCGGCCGCTGGAAAGGAGCTCCCCCTCCATGCGCACGATCCTGAGCGCCGTGACCGTTGCCGTGGCCGCCGCCCTGCTGGCGGGCTGCGGCGGAGACGGCAAGGAGGACGCGAAGGCCGCCCCCGCCAAGCGGGGCGCGACCGCCGTGGCGTCCTCCGCTCAGCCGCAGAGCACGGCGGCCGGCGGGCTGGACGGGACGTGGAAGCCGATCAACAAGAGCCCGATCGCGACGCTCACGATCTCCGGCACCACGGTCACGACCACCGGGAAGCTCGCCTGCTCGGGGACGGTGAAGGGCGCGGGCACGGCCAAGGCGTCCATCACCCTGTGCGCGAACGAGCAGGGGCGCGAGAAGGGGACGATCGACCACAAGCCCGGCGCGAACCGGTTCGTCATCAACTGGGACGGGCCGGCGTGGGGCGGCGACATCGACAGCTTCACCAAGGCGTCCTGACCGACCGGACGGGGCCGGATGCGGTCATGAGGTGATCGCGTGTTGACGGTCTCCGGGCCGGTTCGTACGGTCGAGAAAGCGTTTGCTGAAAGCGCTTTCACCACGCACGGGAGGCCCGTCGCATGCCGAAGTCACGTTGGAGCGTGCTCGCCGCCACCGGGGTCCTGGCCGGACTGCTCGCGGCCCCGGGCACGGCGGTCGCGGACGGCGCGGTCCACGACCCGATCCCGGAGGACCCCGCGCCGTCCGGCCTGGGCCTGACGCTCCAGGAGATCGCCGCCTTCCCCAAGTCGGAGCCCACTCCCCCGCCCACGGACCAGCGGCTGGTCCGGCACGCCCGCATCAACTACGTCGGTGAGCTGCCCGACCGCTCGGGGCGGAAGTACGTCCCGGACCTCAACGGCAAGCTGTACTTCCTCGCCAAGGGGTCGTCCACGCCGACGACCTACCTGGACGTCGGCGCGACGTTCGCGCCGCAGTTCTTCTCCGGGCGCGGCATGGGGCAGGGGTTCGGCTTCGCGGCGTTCCATCCCGACTTCGCCAGGAACGGCAAGTTCTACACGGTGCACACCGAGCTGGCCTCCGCCACGACGGCCGCCCCGGACTACGTGCAGGCCGGCACGATCCTGTACCACGGCGTCATCACCGAGTGGACGGCGAAGGACCCGTCCGCGAACGCGTTCGAGGGCACGCGCCGGGAGGTCCTGCGGATCGGGTTCGGTGGGCAGATCCACGGCATCCAGCAGATCGACTTCAATCCGACCGCGAGGCGGCACGGCGCCGACTACGGCAAGCTCTACGTCGCGGTGGGCGACGGCGGCCAGGGCGTCCGCAACGGCGAGCCGCAGAGCCTGTCGCTGCCGCACGGCAAGATCCTGCGCATCGACCCGTCCGGGAGGAACAGCGCGAACGGCGAGTACGGGGTCCCCGCCGACAACCCGTTCACCGGACGGGCCGGGGCGCTCGGCGAGATCTACGCCCTCGGCATGCGGGACCCGCACCGCTTCAGCTGGGACCGGAGGTGGCCGCACCGCTTGCTGCTCGGGCACATCGGTGAGAAGACGATCGAGTCGGTGTACGAGGTGCGGCCGGGCGCCAATCTGGGGTGGAGCGAGCGTGAGGGGACGTGGGTGTTCGACAAGGCGACCGCGAACCCGTGCGACCGCCTGTACCCGCTCCCGGCGGACGACGCGAAGTACGGCTACACGTATCCGCTGGCCATGTACGACCACAACCCGCCGCCGGACTGGAACTGCACGGACGACGTCGGGCACGCGATCTCCGGCGGGTTCGTGTACCGGGGCGCGCGGGTGCCCGCGCTGCGCGGCAAGTACGTGTTCGGCGACATCGTGGACGGGCGCGTCTTCTTCACCTACGACCGGCAGATGAGGCTCGGCGCGCCCCGGGCGCCGATCTACACGCTCGGGGTGTTCGGCCAGGACGGGAGGCCGGCGACCATGCAGGACCTCGGCGCCGTCGGCGCGACCGGCAGCCCGACGCGGGTCGATCTCCGGTTCGGCACCGACGCGGCGGGTGAGCTGTACCTGCTGGCCAAGTCGAACGGCAAGGTCTGGAAGGTCACCGGAGTCCGCCCCTACCGCTGACCGGCCCCGCGCAGGCCCGCCGTCCGCGACCGCCGGGCCGGTGACCTCCCGGCCACCGGCCCGGTCGGATCGCGGTGTCAGACGCCGAGGGAGCGGCCGATGATCTCCTTCATGATCTCGGTGGTGCCGCCGAAGATCGTCTGGATGCGGACGTCCTGGTAGGCCTTGGCGATCGGGTACTCGGTCATGTAGCCGTAGCCGCCGTGGAGCTGGACGCAGCGGTCGACGACCCTCTTGAGCAGCTCGGTGTTCCAGTACTTCAGCATCGCGGCCTCGTCGACGCCCAGCTCGCCCTTGCTCTCCTTGACGACGCACTCGTCGGTGAAGGAGCGGGTGACGGTGAGCTCGGTCTTCATCTCGGCGAGCGTGAACCGGTTGTGCTGGAACTTGCCGATCGGGCGGCCGAACGCCTCGCGGGTCTTGCAGTACTCCAGGGTCTGCTCGAAGGCGGTCTCGGCGGCGGCCTGCGCGGTGACGCCGATGGACAGCCGCTCGCGGGCGAGGTTCTGCATCAGGTAGATGAAGCCCATGCCCTCCTCGCCGAGGAGGTTCGCGGCGGGGACGCGGACGTTGTCGAAGAACAGCTCGGCGGTGTCCTGGGCGTGCATGCCGACCTTGTCGAGGTTGCGGCCGCGCTCGAAGCCGTCCATGCCGCGCTCGACGACGAGGAGGCTGACGCCCTTCGCCCCGGCGGACGGGTCGGTCTTCGCCACGACGATCACGAGGTCGGCGAGGATGCCGTTGGAGATGAAGGTCTTGGAGCCGTTCAGGACGTAGTCGTCGCCGTCCCTGACCGCGGTGGTCTTGATGCCCTGGAGGTCGGAACCGGCGGCGGGCTCGGTCATCGCGATGCCGGTGATGATCTCGCCGGAGCAGTAGCCGGGGATCCAGCGCGCCTTCTGCTCGTCGTTGGCGAGCTGACGCAGGTAGCCGCCGTTGATGTCGTTGTGGACGGAGAAGCCGGGACCGTGCACGCCCGCCTTGGCGAGCTCCTCGTTCAGCACCACGTAGTAGCGGTAGTCGGGGTCGCCGCCGCCGCCGAACTCCTCGGGCATGTCGATGCCGAGCAGGCCCTGGCGTCCCGCGGCGAGCCACACGTCGCGGGAGACGATGCCGTCCTTCTCCCACTGCTCGTGGTACGGCGCGATCTCCTTCTCGATGAAGGACCGGACCATGTCGCGGAACGCCTCGTGCTCCGCGGTGAAGATGTCCCGTGCCATCCGGCGGTCTCCCTCGGTAAGTGCGTACTGATACAGGGATAATGTAACACTGGCACTGTCACATGGCTGGACGCCGGGTCGGGGCCCGGCCGCGGCGGACCCGGACGAGGAGGCGCGGTGGAGCTCACCGTCGACGAGTTGGCGGCGCGCGCGGGCGTGACCGTCCGCACGGTGCGCTTCTACGCCGGGCGCGGGCTGCTGCCCCCGCCGCGCCTGCGCGGGCGCACCGGCCTCTACGGGGATGAGCACCTGGCGCGGCTCGAGCTCGTCCGCGAACTCCAGTCGCTCGGGCTGACCCTGGCCGCGATCGAGCAGCACCTGGCGAGGATCCCCCTGGACGCGGCGCCCGAGGACCTGGCGTTGCAGCGGGCGCTGCTGTCGCCGTGGGCGCCCGAGCGTCCCGAGGACCTCGACCGGCACGAGCTGGACCGGCGGGCCGGGCGGCACCTCGACGACGAGACCCTCAAGCGGCTGGAGGCACTCGGCGTGGTCGAGCTCGTCTCCGCGGACGCGGTGCGCGTCGTCAGCCCGGCCCTGCTCGGCATCAGCGCGGAGCTGGCCGAGCTGCCGCTGCCCCTCGACACGCTGATCGCCTCGCACGAGGCCGTCGAGCGGCACACCACGGCGCTCGCCGCCGAGCTGCAGCAGGTGTTCCAGGACACCGTCGTCCGCCCCTACCGGGAGGGCGGGCGGGCCCCCGAGGAGCGCGGGCGGCTGCTGGAGCTCGCCGGGAAGCTGAAGCCGCTGATGATCCAGTCGGTGGTGACGTCGTTCCAGCGGGCCGTCGACAAGGCGATCCGCCGCTCGACGCATCGCTGACCCGCTAGGAGTCCTTCCACTCCTCGCCCTCGTACTCGACGAGGCGCGGGTGGACGAGGGTGTTGACGTCCACGTTCCGGGACCGGCGGTCCTTGGGGAAGACGGTGGCGGCGCGGAGGAGGTCGGCGTCGAGGAAGCGCAGGTCGGGGACGTCCCGGCTCAGCGTGAGCGCGGGCGGCCGCGGGGTCGGGGCGGCGAGCACGAAGCCCCAGTCGCCGAAGCTCGGCACGTCCACGTGGTACGGGACGGTCGCGAGCCCGGCCGCGGCGATCGACTTCTGGATGCTCCAGAACGACTTCGGCGCGAAGTACGGCGAGCCCGACTGGACGACCACGCGGCCGCCGGGGGCCAGGGCCCGCTTGACCAGGCCGTAGAACTCGACGGAGTAGAGCTTGGCGGTGGAGACGTCGTCGGGGTCCGGCATGTCCACGATGACGGCGTCGTACCGCTGGTCGAGGCGCCGCAGCCAGGAGAACGCGTCGGCGTTGACGACCGTGGCGCGCGGGTCGTCGAGCGAACCGCGGTTCAGGGACGCGATCGGCCCGTACGTGCGGGCGAGGCGGATCATCTCCGGGTCGAGCTCGACGAGCGTCGCGCTGGCGACGTCCCGGTAGCGGAGCACCTCGCGCAGGGCGAGGCCGTCGCCGCCGCCGAGGATCAGCACGCGCCCGTGCGGGCCCGCCATCAGCGGATGGACGAGCGACTCGTGGTAGCGGTACTCGTCCGCGGAGGAGAACTGGAGGTCGCCGTTCAGGAAGAGCCGCACGTCGGACGCGCCCGACAGCGTCACCTTCCGCGTGATCACGATCTCCTGGTACGGGGTGCGCTCGGCGACCGCGATCGGGTCGGAGTACAGCGCCTGCCGCGCCGACACCTCGAACCCGTCCGCGAGCGCGTACGTCCCGCACAGGACGGCGAGGACCGCGACCATCCCGCCCCACAGCGCGGCCTGCGCGGCGCGGCCGAGCCGGCGGCGGAACAGCCAGAGCACGACCGCGATCCCGGCGACCGCGTTCACGACGCCGACGAGCAGCGCGCCCTTGATGTGCCCGAACGCGGGCAGCAGCAGGAACGGGAACGCGAGGCCGCCGACGAGCGCCCCGACGTAGTCGGCCGCGAACAGGTCGGCGACCGCGCTGCCCGCGTCCTGCCGCCGGATCCGCTGGAGCAGCGTCATCAGCAGCGGGATCTCCGCGCCGATCAGCGCCCCGACCGCGAACGCGACCACCACGAGCGCCGGGACGTACAGGTCGAGCCACGCGAACGCCGCGTACAGCATCAGCACCGACAGGCCGCCGACCAGCGCGAGCGCGCCCTCGACGACGGCGAACGCCACGACCGGGCGTCCCTGGAGCGGCTTGGCCAGCAGCGACCCGACGCCCATCGCGAACACCATCACCGACAGGACGATCGACGCCTGCGTGACCGAGTTGCCGACGAGGTAGCTGCCGAGCGCGACCAGCGCCAGCTCGTACACCAGGCCGCACGCCGCGCAGGCGAACACCGCGGCGAGGACCAGGGCACGCGCGGCCCGCGCGGGGACCCCCAGCGCGGGCGGGTCGGGTGCGGGCGGGTCGGGTGCGGCCCCCTCGTCCGTGGACGGGGAGGTCCGGTCGAGGTCCGGGGCGGTCAGGACACCGCCCCGGCGACGATCGCGGCGACGGCCAGGTCGGCCGCGGCGACCACCCAGCCCGCCGGGTGCACGGCCGCCCCCTCGACGAGCGTCGCACCGAGCTTGCCCGGCGTGAACATGTCGAGCAGGAGGAAGGCGAGGGCCATCAGCACGATGCCGAGCAGCCCGTACACGGTGGTGTCGACGAGGCCCTGGCCGAGGTCGTCGTCGCTGGTGACGATCGCGGTGGTGACGATCGCGCCGACGCCGAGGAGCTTGGCCGACAGGAGCAGCGCGGCGCCGCGGTTGCCCTCCGTCCAGATCTGGTGGCCGAGCCGGCCGGGCGTCGTGACCTCGACGACGAGGTAGCCGAGCGCCATCAGCGCGATGCCGAGCGCGCCGTAGGCGAGCGTGGCACCGCTCTCCTGCACGATGTCGTTCATCGGTTGCTCCTCACTTGCCCGATCCGGGGCCGCCGCCGCGGAAGGTCGCGATGCCGCTGCCGTTCCAGCCGTTGCTGCCGGGGCTGCTCCAGCGCCCGCCCACATGGGAGTGGTAGCGGTTGTAGCCGTGCGACGGGTCGTCGACGGTGATGCGGCTGCCCGTCCCGTCCGGCAGGACGCCGACGACGAGCTTCGGGTAGCGCAGGTAGACGCCGCCCGCGGCGCCCATGGTCGCGAGGTCGTCCACCCGGTCGATCGCCTTGTGCTTCTTGTTGATCTCGTTCGCGACGGTCCGCGGGGGCTTCGGCGACCGGTACACGCCGGACGAGACCCTGCTGTACTTCTTGGAGATCCACGAGCGCGGCGACGATCCGCCGCCGTCCTTCAGGACGGCCACCAGCACGATCGCGGCGATCACCGCGGCGGAGACCCCGCCGATCACCCAGTACCTCGTTCTCACGACGGCCTCACCAGCCGGCTCCGCGTCATGACGATCTCCCGCGTCTGGGGATAGGCGTGCCAGGTGCGCCAGCCGATCCCGGTGTCCTCCAGTGCCAGGGCGGTGACGGCGTGCCGGGAGCCGGGGAAGGCCCCGGTCAGGGCGTCGCCGCGGTCCGCCAGCCGCGCGCACACCGCCTCGACGGCGCGGCCGAACGCCGCGTCGTCGGCGGAGGCGGCCGTCGTCGCGGTGAAGTCGTAGGTCCAGCCGGGCAGCGTCGCGCCGGCCCGCCGCGGCAGCGGCTCGGCCGAGCCGGGCAGGCAGGCGACCGTCTCGCTGAGCGGTCCGGCGATGACCTGGTGGGACGCGCCGAGCAACCGCAACTCGACGGCCAGGCCGTCCCGCTCGACCGGCAGCACCGCGAGGGCGTCCAGCGGCGGCAGGCCGAGCGCGAACGACAGGGCGTCGGCGCGCGCGTCGGCGTAGGGGGTGTCGAGGGTCGCGAGCAACGGTCATCCGCCGCCCGGGTAGATCGTCAGCGCGCCGGTCGGGACGCGGTCGCCGAGACCGGCCTCCCACTGGCCGCCGCCGTACTGCTCGAACGACAGGTAGCGCCCCTTCGGGCCCTCGTAGTCGACGTACTCGACCCGGCCCTGGACGCCGACGCCGGTCGTCCCCTCGCTGGTGTAGTCGGCGGTGCCGTGCTCGTCGCGCCGGTACTCCACGCCGTCCACCACGATCGTCTTCTCGCCGGGGCGCAGGTCGCCGATGTCGTGCTCGGTCCACCAGACGACCTCCAGGTCCGGGTCCTCCTCGACGGAGATCCACACCTTGGTGCCCTCGATGGTGTCGGCGTCGAGCAGGTGCTCGGACCAGGTGAACCCGCCCTCGCGCAGCCGCAGCGAGCCGCGCACGAAGTAGCGGGTGCCGAGGTACTCGACCATGTCGCCGGCCTTGAGCGTCCGGGGATCGCCGCCCACCTGGTCCTCGGCGGCGAACGGGTCGCGCGGCGCGGCCGGCGCCGGCGCGGGCGCCGTGCCCGCCGTCCCGCGGCGGCGCAGCAGGACCGCGATCAGCGCCACCAGCGCCGCGAGGATCAGCGCCAGCAGGATCACGATCACGACTGTGGTCACGGGTCCTCCGTCTCTCGGCCGCGGCCGGTCCGCGTCCGGCACACCTGCACGGACCTGCGGATCCTACCGATTACGGCCCGTCAAGCCCATACCGCGATGAGACGGATCATGCGGGAGTCCGGTTCCCCGCGGAGCCGTGCGCCCGCGGCGCCGGCTGTACGACCCCTGGGGTGGACTCCCAGGACCCCAGGGCTCCCGCCCGGAGAGCAGGCTCAGAGGCGTTCGACGGCCGCGGCGACGCGCTCGTCCGTCGCGGTGAACGCGACGCGGACGTGCCGGGCCCCGGCCTGCCCGTAGAACTCGCCGGGGGCGGCGAGGACGCCGAGGGACGCCAGGTGCGCCACCGTGTCCCAGCACGGCTCGTCCCGCGTGGCCCACAGGTACAGGGACGCCTCGGAGTGGTCGACGCGGAACCCGTGGCCCTCGAACGCGGCGCGCAGGGCGGCGCGGCGGCGCGCGTACCGCTCCCGCTGCTCGTCCACGTGGGCGTCGTCGTCGAACGCCGCCGCCATCGCGGCCTGCACCGGTGCCGGGACGATCATCCCGGCGTGCTTGCGGACCTCCAGCAGCCGCCGGACCAGCGCGAGGTCGCCGGTGACGACGCCGCCGCGGTAGCCCGCCATGTTGGAGCGCTTGGACAGCGAGTTGACCGCGAGCAGCCCCTCGTGGGAGCCGCCGCACACGTCCGGGTGCAGGACGGACACCGGCGGGTCGTCCGGATCCCAGCCGAACTCCAGGTAGCACTCGTCGCTGACGACGACCGCGCCGCGCTCGCGCGCCCACGCGACGACCTTGCGCAGGTGCTCGGCGGGCAGCACCTTGCCGGTCGGGTTCGACGGCGAGTTCACCCACACGATCCTGGGCGCGCTCGGGCCGAGGGCGAGGAGCCCGTCCGTGCGGACGGGCTCGGCGCCCGCCAGCCGGGCGCCGACGTCGTAGGTCGGGTACGCCAGCTCGGGGAAGACGACCTTGTCGCCGGGTCCGACGCCGAGCAGCGTCGGCAGCCACGCGACGAGCTCCTTCGTCCCGATGACCGGGAGCACCGCGTCCGGGTCGGCGCCCGTCACGCCGAGGCGGCGGCGCAGCCAGCCGGCCACCGACTCGCGCAGCGCGGGCGTCCCGTACGTCGCGGGGTAGCCGGGCGCGTCCGCGGCGGCGGCGAGCGCCTCGCGGACGACGCGCGGGGTGGGGTCGACGGGCGTCCCCACGGACAGGTCGACGATGCCGTCCGCGTGGCCGGCGGCCCGCCGCTTGTACGGCTCAAGCCGATCCCACGGAAAGTCCGGCAGCGTGAACACGACCCAAATCCCTTCCTACTGCGCACTCTGGGAGAAATCGCGGGCCTCGCGGAACCGCAACCTCGGAGCAGCGGCGCGGGCCCCGGAAAACCGCGAGGCCGTGGCCCCCAGGGGGAGCCACGGCCCTGGCGTACGGAACCGGCGGGCGACGAGGCTTCCTCCGCGCCGCCCGGTCCTAGTCGTCCTGGCTCTGGGGAGGCAACGCGGCGACGATCGGGTGGTCCTTGTCGATCTTCCCGACCTTGGACGCGCCGCCGGGCGACCCGAGGTCGTCGAAGAACTCCACGTTCACCTTGTAGAAGTCCTTCCACTGCTCGGGGACGTCGTCCTCGTAGTAGATGGCCTCAACCGGGCAAACCGGCTCGCACGCACCGCAGTCGACGCACTCGTCCGGGTGGATGTAGAGCTGACGCTTCCCCTCGTAGATGCAGTCGACCGGGCACTCCTCGATGCATGCCTTGTCGAGCAGGTCCACGCAGGGCTGCGCAATGACGTAGGTCACGTCAGTGACTCCTCTCGGGTTTCCGGCCCCGCCGCACGTCACGGCTCACCGCAAGCTCGCTGTGAATAGTATGGCCGTCACGGCGCAGTCGATTCGACACGGGGGTCCTCACATGTCCGGTCGCTTCGCCGCGCGGCTGGTGGTGTCCGTCAGTGGCGCGGACGTGGGCCAGCGGGTCTCGCTGCGCCGTCGTCTGCCCACCGGAGAGTACAGCGACGTGGTGGGCGTGCTCGAATCCTGGTCCGGCGGAACGCTCCGCGTCCGCCGCCGCACCGGGGAAGTGGTGGAAGTTCCCGAACACTCCCTCGTCGCCGGGAAGGTCGTGCCGCCCCAGCCGCCGCCGCGCCGCCGTCCGCGCGGCCCCGAGGCCGACTGAGCGAACCTCACCGTCCGGGGGGCGCCTCCGGTACCGGTGGCGCCTCCGGTGCCTCGCCGGGCGACGGCGCCCCGGGCTCGGCCACGTCCGAGGAGGGCGCCGCGGACCCGCCAGGCTGCGCCGGCGTTCCCGGCTGCGCCGGAGTCGCCGGTTGCGGCTGCGCCGGAATCCCCGGCCGCGCGGTGCCCTCCGGTCGCGCGGGCGTCCCCGGCCGCTGCGGCGCGGCCGGCACCGGCGTCGCGGGCGGCGAGGGCTTCGGCGGAACGTTGTCGGTGTAGGTCTGGCCGGGCTTCAGCGCCCGCCCGCCGAACAGCTCCGACACCGTCACGAACGTGAACCCGCGCTTCTTCAGGCCGTCCAGGACCTTCGGGATGGCGTCCACGCTCGGCTTGTGGATGTCGTGGAACAGGACGATCCCGCCGCTCCTCGGCTCCTTGACGCCGACCCGGGCGTCCCGTGCGGTGTCGCGGTACTGCCAGTCGAGCGTGTCGACGCTCCAGAGGATCAGCGGCATCCCGATGGCCCGCCCGGTCCGCTTGTTGGTCGCCCCGTACGGCGGCCGCATGAGCTTGGGCGTCACCCCGCCCGACGCCTGCTGGATCGCCCGCTGCGTCCGCTGGATCTGCGACCGCACCTCCGCGTCCGACAGGCCCGTCAGCTGCGGATGCGACCAGCTGTGGTTGCCGAGCTCGTGCCCTTCCAGAGCCATGCGCCGCACCACGCCGGGGAAATTGTGCACGTTCTCCCCGAGCATGAAGAACGTGGCGCGCGCGCCGCCCCTCCGCAGGGTGGTCAGCAGCCGGTCGGTGTAGGGGCCCGGCCCGTCGTCGAACGTCAGCGCGACGCACCGCGCCCTGGCGCAGTCGATCCGCCGCGCGGGCGGCGGCCCGGCCGGGCGCGGCGCCTGCTTCGCGACGATCTGCTTTCCGGCGGCGGGACGCGCCTGCTTGCTGGGCGCATGCCCGCCGCAGGCACTGACGGTCAGCAGGCCGGCTCCGGCCGCGGCGATGACTCCAATGCTCCTGATATGCACCACGCACCCCCGAAACGTGTTGCCCAGGGCGACTCCATACCCTCCGCCCCTCTAGTGACACACGTCCGGCAGCACCCGGAAACGCCTGAAGCCGTTCGACGGTTCTCCCTCCGGCGCCATACAACCCTGACGGGACGGCCCGTTCCGGCCGCGGCCCCGGCGACGGGACCTAGGGCGGGCCTAGCGGGTGGGCCAGTCCGGGACCTCTGCGGGAAGGTCGCCGGTCACGCGCATCGGGAAGTCGGCCGGACGCTTCTCCAGGAACGACGTCACGCCCTCCTGGGCGTCGGCGCCGCCGCCCAGGGCGGCCATGAGCCGGGAGTCGGCGACGTGGGAGTCCCACGGGGACGGCGCGGACAGGCCGGACCACATCAGGCGGCGAATGGCGGCCACGGACACCGCCGAGGTGTTGTCGGCGATCTCCCGGGCGAGGCCGTAGGCGGCCGGGAGCAGCTCGTCCGGAGCGAGGACCCGCGAGACGAGGCGCCCGGCGAGCGCCTCCTGGGCGTCGAAGACGCGGCCCGTCGCGGCCCACTCCATGGCCTGGGAGATGCCGACGATGCGGGGCAGGAACCAGCTCGACGCCGCCTCGGTCACGATGCCGCGGCGCGCGAACACGAAGCCGAACTTGGCCTTCTCGCTGGCGAGGCGGACGTCCATGGGCAGCGTCATGGTGACGCCGACGCCCACCGCGGCGCCGTTGAACGCGCCGATCACGGGCTTGAGGCAGCGGGCGATCCGCAGCGCGACCGTGCCGCCGCCGTCGCGGGGCGTGCCGTCCTCCAGGACGTCGTCCTCGCCCGCGAACATGTCCGTGGACTGCTCCTTGTCGAAGGTGCGGCCCCCGCCGCTCAGGTCGGCGCCCGCGCAGAACGCGCGTCCCGCGCCCGTCACCACGACCGCGCGGACGGCGTCGTCCGCGTCGATCTCGTCGAAGACGCGCAGCATCTCGTTGCGCATCACGAACGTGTAGGCGTTCATGTGCTCGGGGCGGTCCAGGGTGACGGTGGCGATCCCGTCCCGCACCTCGTACCCGATCTCGCTGTACGACACTTCGCATCCCTTTCGTCGCGCCCGGCTGAAGCAGAATCAGATTCTAGGATCCGGGCGGAGCGGCGGCCGGTCGCGGGCCCCTCGGACCCCTCCTCGTTGACTCGCGGGCGGGGCGGCGCCCCTCAGGTGTTCGCCTCGGGGAACAGGCGCAGCAGGACGTCGCGCCGCCAGACGGCCGCGTCCTCGCCCGGCGGAGGGGCCGGTTCGAGCCATCCGGCGCCCGCGGGGACCAGCCGGACGGTGACGTCCGGAGTGAGATCGATCTCTTGAACGCCCCTGTCAGCGGCCGCAAGCCGCTGAGCCAGGAGCCCGAGGACGCGCGCCCAGCCCTGCCCCAGGTAGGGCGGCAGGCCGGCGGCCCGCAGCTCCGGCAGGCCCCGCGCGGCAAGGCCGGAGGTGCGCAGGGTCAGGCCGTCCGGCGCCTCGGAGCCGGTGATGCGGACCTCGCTCATGACCGCACCGTACGGCCCGGGACGCCGTGGAGCGATGCGAGGTTCACCCGGCGTGTCCCGGATCACTACGGGACGTCCGTCATTGGCAAGGTCGCCTCCACTCGCTCCTTTGTCCGATAAATTGGGACAGTGAATTGGGCCGTGACGACGTACGACTCCGCCTTCGGGTACGTCTCCGCGCACGGTGCGCCCCTGGTCGACCTGCTCGATCCGCAGCCCGGCGAGCGGGTCATCGACCTCGGGTGCGGCACCGGTGCGTTCAGCGCGGAGATCGCCGAGCGGGGCGCCGAGGTGCTCGGCATCGACGGCAACCCGGACATGGTCGCGCAGGCGACCGCGCTGCACCCCGGGCTGTCCTTCATCATCGGCGACGCGCACGACTTCACCATCAGCGAGTCGTTCGACGCGGTCGCCTCCAACGCCGCGCTGCACTGGATGACCCGGGACCCCGACGCCGTGATCGCGCAGGTCCACGCCGCGCTGCGGCCGGGCGGCCGGTTCGTCGGCGAGCTCGGCGGCGCGGGCAACTGCGCCGAGCTGATCGCGGCGATGCAGACCGCGTGGCGCGTGTTCGGCCTCGGCGAGCCCGAGCTGCCCTGGTACTTCCCGAGCCCCGCGGAGTACGCCGCCAGGCTGGAGGAGGGCGGGTTCACGATCCGCCTGCTGGAGCACGCCGACCGCCCGACCCGCATGACGGAGGGCCCGAACGGCGCCGCCGACTGGGTCCGCGCCTACGCGGCGCGCGCGCTGGCCGACGTCCCGCCGGAGCTGGTCGAGCCGCTGCTCGTCCGGGTGAACGACCTGGCGGCGCCCGCGCTGCGCCGCGAGTCGGGCTGGGTCGCGGACTACGTGCGGCTCCGCTTCGCCGCGGTCCGCAAGCCGGACGGCGGCGCGCCGCTGCCGATCGGCCCGCTGCTGTCCGACCTGCCGCAGGCGGGCGCCTAGACCGGGGGCCTAGGGTTGGGGGCATGCTCCGGTTGCGCGACTCCCGTACCGGACGCCCCGCGGACCTGCCGGGCGGGCCCGCTCCGCGCGTCCATGTCCTGGACGGCGCCGGGCTCCGCACGCTCGTCGTCGCCGACCTGCTGCGGCGGGCGGCGGAACGGGCGGGACGCCGCGTCCGGATGACCGCCTCCTCCCTCCCGGACGGGGACTGGACCGAATACAGCGTCAAGCCGATCGAGGAGACGCCCGTCCGCGAGGCCGACGTCTACGTGACGGCCTCGGACGGCGCCGAGGCCGACGCCCTTCTCCTGACCGTGCCGCACGCGACGGGCGGCTGGGACGGCGCCGACCCGCTGAGCGTGCGGCTAGCGATGCTCGACGCGCCCTACCGCGAGCCGCTGCACCTGACGTCCGGGACCCTGTCCGCCGCGGCCGAGCGGCTGGACGGCTGGCGCACCCAGGTCGCCCGGTGGGCCACCGGCCCCGGCCGTCCGATGGACCGGCGGTACGCGGCGAAGGCGGAGGCCGCCTTGGCCGACGACCTCGGCTCCCCGGCGGCCCTCGCGGTCCTGGACGAGCTCGCGGCCGACCCGGACGTGCCGCCGGGCGCGAAGCTGGAGACGGTCGTCCACCTCGACCTGATCCTCGGCCTCAACCTGGTCGCCGCCATCGGCACCGTTTAGGTCTGCCGCGCGGGCGCGTTCAGGTCGTCTCGACGAGGGTGCCGTCCGCGAGCATGGCCGCGATCGAGCGGCGGAACACGTAAGCGGTGCCGCCGCCCGGCTGGTCGAACCAGGGCACGGCCGTCCCGGTCAGCGCCTCCACCGGCCTGGTCAGCCGGTAGACGTGGTACGGGCGGTTCTGCCAGTCGGCAGGCAGCGACCTCTGCGCGAACGGCGTGCGGGCCGCGTACACGAGGTTGCCCCCAGGGCCGCCGTAGCGGTCGACCAACCTCCCCTCCACGAGCTCCACCACCCGGCGGTCGCGCAGGAGGCTGAGGGGCGGTTCCCCCTCCAATGGCTCGATCGGCCCGGTCTCACCCGTCGCCCCGGTCGGCTGACTGGCGTTCACGTAGGGCTTGGGGCGGGGCGGAGCGTCGAGGAGCACACTTCCGAGCAGGTAGGCGGCCGCCTGCTCGGCCACATCGAACGTGACCTGCCTACGCCGTTCGCCGTTCCGCAGTTGGAAGACCGTCCACTGCGCTCCCTCCGGCAGTAGGCACCAGGAGCCTTCGGCGGTGGCCCGGATCCGGTACCGGGAGGCGGGGACGTTCAGCTCGTCCAGGCGGGCGCGGAGCCTGACCGACCAGTCGTCGGCCGGCGGACCGGGATCGGAGTGGGCGGCCGGAGGGTTCTTCCGGACGCGTTGCGGGGTGTCGCGGCCCGTCGCGGCGGCGCTCGCGGCGTCCATCGTGTCGTCGTCCACGGCGGGCACCCGGAACCCCTGGGACCGGATGTGGGCCACCAGGTCGGGCTCCGGCGGGACGCCGTGCTCGCGCAGGTAGTAGCCCACCGCCCCGGACCACACCCACGTCCCGTCCGTGTGGAACGTCAGCGGGACGACGGCACCGCGCGAGGGGTCGATCTGGTCCGGGGCGCTGGACCGGGCGGCCAGCACGACGGGCGCGTCCCGCAGATACCGGGCGACGCGGTCGGCCTCGTCCGCCGGGACGGGCGGGCGCGTCACCGAGGGCCGGTCGCCGTCGGGGCCCGCGTGGTCGAACACGCGCGCCTTGCGCATCCCGCCGCGCGGCGCGCCGTCCGGAGCCGGAGTCGGCGCG
>NZ_CAACUY010000067.1 GCF_900659615.1 Actinomadura fibrosa
GATCCCCGAGTCCTGCCAATGGGGCATCTTCCTGCGCAACCACGACGAACTCACCCTGGAGATGGTCACCGACGAAGAACGCGACTACATGTACACCGAATACGCCAAAGACCCCCGCATGAAGGCCAACATCGGCATCCGCCGCCGGCTGGCCCCACTGCTGGACAACGACCGCAACCAGCTGGAGCTGTTCACCGCCCTGCTGATGAGCCTGCCCGGCTCACCGGTGCTGTACTACGGCGACGAGATCGGCATGGGCGACAACATCTGGCTGGGTGACCGCGACGCCGTCCGCACACCGATGCAGTGGACCCCCGACCGCAACGCCGGGTTCTCCCAGTGCGACCCGGCCCGGCTGTACCTGCCGGTCATCATGGACCCCATCTACGGCTACCAGGCCGTCAACGTCGAGGCCCAGACCAACAACCCCGGGTCCCTGCTGCACTGGACCCGCAAGATGATCGAGATCCGCCAGCGCCACCCCGTCTTCGGCGTCGGCTCCTAC
The DNA here is from genome assembly GCF_900659615.1 of Actinomadura fibrosa. Taxonomy (GTDB): domain Bacteria; phylum Actinomycetota; class Actinomycetes; order Streptosporangiales; family Streptosporangiaceae; genus Spirillospora; species Spirillospora fibrosa. The sequence goes on from NZ_CAACUY010000067.1 coordinate 506, forward strand.
GTCGAGCTGTCGGCCTCCAACCCCTCCGTCCTCGCCTTCACCCGCGAACTGAACGGCGGGGACAACAACCAGTGGGGCGGCATGGACACCGTCCTCTGCGTGAACAACCTGTCCCGCTTCCCGCAGCCCGTGGAGCTGGACCTGCGGCGCTTCCAGGGGTCGACCCCGATCGAGTGCATGGGCGGCGTGCAGTTCCCGGCCATCGGCGAGCTGCCCTACCTGCTCACCCTCCCCGGACACGGCTTCTACTGGTTCCTCTTGCCCCCTCCGCCCGAATCGCAGGATGAAGAGGTGATGTGACCGTGCGGCCGCCCGACCACTCGCTCGTACGGCTCCTGGACGGTTGGCTGCCCCGGCAGCGGTGGTTCGGCGGCAAGGGCACCCCGATCGACGAGCTGTCGATCGGGACGGCGACCGCGCTGCTCACCGGCGACCCCGCGCTGCACCACCTCGTCCTGGACGTCCGGCAGGGCGACCGCGTCGACCACTACCAGGTGCTGCTGGGGGTGCGGCGCACGCTGCCCGAGCGGCTGCGGGGCCACGAGATCGGGCGGCTGGCCGGGGAGGACGGGATCGCCGGGCACGTCTACGACGCCGTCCACGACCCGGACCTCACCCGGCCGCTCCTCGCGCACATGGCCGGGGAGACGACCGTCGGCCCGCTGCGGTTCCGGCACGCGCCCGGCGACGCCGTCCGGACGGACCTGGACGGCGTGCCCGGGTCCGCGGAGCAGAGCAACACCTCGCTGATCTACGGCGACGCGTACATCTGCAAGCTGTTCCGCCGGCTGTCGCCCGGCGTGAACCCCGACCTGGAGGTCAACCTCGCGCTGTCGCGGGTGGGCTGCACGCACGTGCCCGCCGTGCACGGCTGGATCGAGCTGGAGGCCGGCGGCGACGGCGCCGGGGCCGAGCCCGTCACGCTCGCCCTGCTGTCGGAGTTCCTGCGCGGCGCGACCGACGGCTGGCAGCTCGCCCTGACCAGCGTCCGCGACTGGTACGCCCAGCCGGCGCCGCAGGACCAGCCCGCCGCGGACGCGGTGGCGGACGCCGGCGGCGACTTCGCGGCCGAGGCGGAACGGCTCGGTGCCGCGACCGCCGAGGTCCACCGGGACCTCGCCGAGGCGTTCGGGGTGGTGCAGGCGTCCGAGGCGGAGCTGCGGGCGATGGCCGACGGGATGGCCGCGCAGCTCGACGAGGTCGCGGCGGACGTGCCCGAGCTGCGCCCGCACGTCCCGGCGATCCGCGCGGTCTTCGCCGAGGTGGCGGACGCGGGGCCGCTGCCGTTCCAGCGCGTCCACGGCGACTACCACCTCGGCCAGGTCCTGCGGGCCGGGTCGGGGTGGGTGCTGCTCGACTTCGAGGGCGAGCCCGCCCGCACCCCCGGCGAGCGCCGCGCCCTCGCCCACCCGCTCCGCGACGTCGCCGGCATGCTCCGCTCCTTCGAGTACGCGGCCCGCTTCCTCCTGGCGGGCGGGGAGGCCGCGGGCCTCGGGCCGGTCGGCACGGGGGCGGCGGCCGACGAGACGCCGGACGCGCTGGAGTGGCGCGCCCAGGCGTGGGCGGAGCGGAACCGAGCCGCGTTCTGCCGCGGCTACGCGGCGGCCGGCGGCCCCGACCCGGACGCGCACCGGGCGCTGGTGCGGGCGTTCGAGTTCGACAAGGCCGTGTACGAGGTCCGCTACGAGGCGCGGAACCGGCCGTCCTGGCTCCCGGTCCCGCTGAAGTCCCTAGCCCGCCTGGCGAACTGACAGCGACGACCTCAGCGACCGCGGCGACCTCAGCGACCGCGACGACCGCGACGACCGCGACGACCGCGACGACCGCGACGACCTCAGCCACGCACGCGAACGCGTTGACGACGCGGGGAGGCGACGCCGGAGGCGAGCCTCCCCGCGGAGATCGCGAAGCGATGCAGCGTTCGCCCAGGAGCGGTCACGGGGCGAGCCGCCAGGCGAGCGCCGTGGGCCGTGAGTGAATCAAACTAGAGGTCGATCGAGTAGTCGAGGATGACTCGGTCGGCGGGCAGGACGATGTCGCGGCAGACCTCCATGACGCCCGCGTGCGCGAGCATGCGGCGGGTGATGGCGAGGACGGGCACGCCGCCGGTCATGCGGAGCGTCTCGGCCTCCTCCGGGGTCGGCATGCGGGAGCGGACCGACTCCTCGACGCGGATCGGCGGGTGGCCGAGGTAGGCCAGCTGGGCGAGGGTGCCGCCGGGCCAGGGCTCGCGCGCGGGGTCGGACACGGGCGTGCCGCCGACGAGGTCCCACGGCAGGAAGTTGACGGAGATCTGCTGCGGCTCGCCGCGGGAGTAGAAGACGAACCGGCGGCGCAGCAGCTCGGTTCCGGTGGGCAGCTCGAACAGCGCGCCGAGGTCGGCGTCGGCGCGGACGCGGGCGTACTCCCGGTCGAGACGGTACTCGTCCCAGCTGATGCGCTGGTCGCGGGTGAAGGTCGTCTCGGGCACGGCCATCGGCACCGTCACGCCCCGGTAGCGTTCCATCGCCACGCGGCGCGCCGGCGGGACGACGCGGACGACGGTGCCGCCGCCGCGCCGGGTCTCCACGAGCCCCTCGCCGCGCAGCAGGGCGACGGCCTGGCGGACCACGATCTCCGAGACGCCGTGGGCCGCGCACAGCTCCGCCATGGTCGGCAGCCGCGTTCCCTGCGGAAGGCTGCCGTCCCGGATCCCCTCGCGCAGCGTGTCGGCGATGCGCAGGTAGGCGGGACGGTCCGGCACGGGCGTCACCTCCCCTCCTCGGCGCGCCCCCGGCATGCGGCGCGCCGTCCGACGCGCCGTTCGACGCCGCGTTCGATGCTGGCCGGCTCCCCTGCCATCCATACCTCCCGCGCGCTATCCCCGGGGGGACGGTCCGCTTACGGACAGCTTGACACCTCTCGGGCTGAGTAAGACTTTTGTATACAGAAGAGCGCCTCGGGGAAAGGACGACCTTGATGGGCGACTTCGAGGATCTGAAGGCGGCCATCGAGAGCGAGTTCCCCGGCTGGCTGGTGTGGCGCAGCGACGCCGGGCGCTGGTACGCCACCCGCAGCACCGACCTCACCGACGCCGAACTCCGGGCCGGATATGCGATGACGGTCGCCGCCGACGACTCCGACGGGTTGCGGGAGCTCCTCCGCGAGCAGGAGAGCGGATGAGACCGCAGGTGGGACCGGCCGGGCAGGGGGGATGCACGGCCCGGTCCGCGCACGGGGGCGGACCGGGCCGGGACGAACCGGGACGGAAGGTACCTGTGGCGCTCAGGTGACAGAGGAGTGGATCCCAGGGCGGCGGGGTCGATGTCACCCCTGGGGCCAGGTAGACGTGACCGCACGGGCGGCGCATTTCGGCGCGACCCCCACACGCTCGGTGTCGCGCCGCCCGTGCGGTCATGCAAGGACGAGACGGACAGAGCGGTCAGATGGCGCGGCTCTGAACAAACCACAATCTCCTGGAAACGGGTCGCCTCCACGAGTGAGAGGAGCGGATCTACGGGCACTCCTACTGGGTAACAGCATCAGCGGACGAGGAGGCCATGACGCCATGGCACGGGTGACGCGCGCCGAGATCGAACGGCTCGTCGGAGGCGACCACCATGACCCCCACGGCATCCTCGGGGCGCACCCCGACCGGTCGGGCATCACCATCCGGGCGCTCCGCCCGATGGCGGAGAAGGTCGAGGTGGTGCTGCCGAGCGGTGACCGCCACGCGCTCCGCCACTTCCACGAGGGGGTGTTCGCCGGGACCCTGCCCTCCGGCACGTCGCTCGCCGGCGCCGACGAGGACAGTGCGCCCCTTGCCGTACCCGACTACCGGCTCGCCGTCACTTACGGTGACGGGACCGAGACGATCCAGGACGACCCTTACCGGCATCTGCCGACGCTCGGTGAGCTCGACCTCCATTTGATCAGCGAGGGACGGCACGAGGAGCTGTGGCGGGCGCTGGGCGCGCGCGTCCGCACCTACTCCTCGGCGTTCGGGCCCGTGACGGGCACCGGGTTCGCGGTGTGGGCGCCGACGGCGCGCGGCGTGCGCGTGGTCGGCGACTTCAACCACTGGGACGGGCGCGCGTTCCCGATGCGGTCGCTCGGCTCGACCGGCGTCTGGGAGCTGTTCGTCCCCGAGGTCGGCGACGGCATGTGCTACAAGTTCGAGATCCTCGGCCCGGACGGCGTGTGGCGCGCCAAGGCCGACCCGATGGCGCAGTTCACCGAGCGCCCGCCGGCGACGGCGTCCCGCGTGTTCACCTCGTCCTACGAGTGGGCCGACGGCGAGTGGATGAGCGCCCGCAAGGGGCACGACTGGCTGCACGAGCCGATGAGCGTGTACGAGGTGCACCTCGGTTCGTGGCGGCCCGGCCTCGGCTACCGGGAGCTGGCCGAGGAGCTGACGGACTACGTCCGCGACATGGGCTTCACGCACGTGGAGCTGCTGCCCGTCGCCGAGCACCCGTACGGGCCGTCCTGGGGCTACCAGGTGACCTCGTACTACGCGCCGACCTCGCGGTTCGGGGACCCCGACGACTTCCGGTACCTCGTCGACCGGCTCCACCAGGCCGGCATCGGCGTGATCATGGACTGGGTGCCCGCGCACTTCCCCAAGGACGAGTGGGCGCTGGCGCGCTTCGACGGCACCGCGCTGTACGAGCACGAGGACCCGGCGCGCGGCGAGCACCCCGACTGGGGCACGCTCGTGTTCAACTTCGGGCGCGCCGAGGTCCGCAACTTCCTCGTGGCCAACGCGTCGTACTGGCTGGAGGAGTTCCACATCGACGGGCTGCGCGTGGACGCCGTGGCCTCGATGCTCTACCTCGACTACTCGCGCAACGAGGGCGAGTGGACGCCGAACATCTACGGCGGCCGCGAGAACCTGGAGGCGATCTCCTTCCTCCAGGAGATGAACGCGACCGTCTACAAGCGCAACCCGGGCGTCATGACGATCGCCGAGGAGTCCACGGCCTGGCCCGGCGTCTCCCGGCCCACGCACCTCGGCGGGCTCGGGTTCGGGTTCAAGTGGAACATGGGCTGGATGCACGACACCCTGTCGTACCTGAGCCACGAGCCCGTCTTCCGGAACTACCACCACAACGAGATCACGTTCTCGCTGGTGTACGCGTTCGCGGAGAACTACGTCCTGCCCCTGTCCCACGACGAGGTCGTCCACGGGAAGGGCTCGCTGCTGAGCAAGATGCCGGGCGACACCTGGCAGAAGTTCGCGGGCCTCCGCGCGCTGCTCGCCTACATGTGGTCGCACCCGGGCAAGCAGCTGCTGTTCATGGGGCAGGAGTTCGGCCAGGGCGCCGAGTGGGCGGAGCAGCGGTCGCTGGACTGGTGGCTCCTGGAGAACGCCGCCGAGGGCGCCCACCACCTGGGCCTCCAGCGGCTCGTCCGCGAGCTGAACCACGCCTACCAGGCCGAGCCCGCGCTGTGGACGCGCGACGCCGACCACGAGGGCTTCCGCTGGATCGACGGGAACGATGCGGGCGGGAACACGCTGTCCTACCTGCGGTACGGGACGTCCGACGGCGGCGAGCAGCCGGTGCTGGCCTGCGTGGTCAACTTCGCGGGCACCCCCCACGAGGACTACCGGATCGGGCTGCCGCACGCGGGCGCATGGCGGGAGGTCATCAACACCGACGCCTACGAGTACGGCGGCAGCGGCGTCGGCAACCTCGGCCGGGTCGAGGCGACGGACGAGCCCTGCCACGGCCTGCCCGCGTCCTCCGTGCTGCGCGTCCCGCCCCTCGGTGCCGTCTGGCTCGTCCCGGAGCGCGACACGACGCCCTAGGGTGGCGGCATGATCGCCGCCCAGCGCCTGCACATCGTCCCGTCCCGGTTCCTCGTGGAGCACCTGCCGAACGCGACGTTCCCCGAGGACGACGAGTGGATCGCCCTGGTCCGCGCCCCCGAGGGCCTCACCGTCGTCCGGGAGGCGTCACCGTTCACCGAGGCGGAGCGGTGGGCGGGGTTCTACGGGGAGGCGGGGCACGGCCTCGACGTCCCCGGCATGCTGGCGGCGATCGTGGGGCCGCTCGGCGAGGCGGGCGTGTCGGTGTTCGTCGCCTCGACCTACCACGCCGACCTGGTGCTCGTCCCGGAGCACCGGCTCGACGAGGCGGCCGGCGTCCTCACCGACGCCGGCCACCGGATCGTCGGTCCGCAAGCCGGTCGAGGAGCCACCGGGGCCCGGTGACGGCGGCCCCCGCCGCGGCGCAGCGCGACCGCAGCTCCCGGTCCGCCGTCACCACGAGGTGGACGGCGTCCGGGTCGGGGCGGCCGAGCAGGTCCACGATGTGGTCGTCGCCGCTGCCGGACGCGGCCTCGACCCGCAGCCCGGACACGGGCTCGTCGGCCACCTTCCGCGCCGCGCCCTCGACGACCAGGACGATCTCCGGAAAGCACAGGTCGAACGGAACCAGCCCATCGGGCACACCCGTGACGCCCTTGTTCAGCACCGCGAGGTCGTCACGCAGGCGGGCGTTGGCACCGGCGCGGTCCTTCCACCATCCGTCCGCCCGCGCGCCGACCACGTTCGCCGCGTCCACCACGAGGACGAGCCTCTTCATGGCGTCGCGGAGACGCGGCCAGGACTGCTCGAACGGCGCGAAGAGCTTGCGCTCCTCGACCTCCTCGGCCCGCACCCACCGCGCCCTGCGCGTCTCGCGGGAGGCGGGCCGCACATCGACGCGTTCCGCCAGCGCGCCCACCACCGACGTAAACGACCAGCCGCCGTGGTCCTCGACGAGCGTGCCGTGCACGTCCACGAGATTCGTGTCGAGCGTGCTCTCCTCGGACGTCTCGCGGAGGGCACCCGCCACCGGGTCCTCGTGGCTGTGCATCGCCCCGCCGAACATGCCCCACGTCCCGCCGCCGAGCCCCCACCACGCGCGCTGCTGGAGCAGCACCCACACCTGGCCGTCGGGCTCGCGGCAGTAGGCCAGCAGGCCCGCCGCGCCGAACCGCCCCCAGTGCGTGTGCCCCTGGTCGCACGCCGCCCAACCGTCCCCGTCTCCCATAGTGCGACAGTATCCACTGGGTGATCCCGGTACCGTCCGCGTGCGTCTTAGGGGACGATGCCGGTCGACCCTGCCGAGGAGCCCCCCGATGCCCGCCCTGCCCCTGGAGCACGACGACCCGCGCACCATCGGCCGCTACCGGCTGACCGGAAGGCTCGGCGAGGGCGGCCAAGGCGTCGTGTACCTCGGCGAGGGGCCGTCCGGGGAACGCGTCGCGGTCAAGGTCCTGAAGACCACCGACGCCGCCGCCCGCGCCCGCTTCGCACGGGAGATGCGCGCGGCCCGCCAGGTCGCCGCGTTCTGCACGGCCGCCGTCCTCGACTCGTCCGCCGAGGGCGAGGTCCCCTACGTCGTCAGCGAGTTCATCGACGGCCCGTCCCTCCAGCAGCGCGTCGCCGAGCGGGGCCCGCTGCGCGGCGGCGAGCTGCACCGCCTCGCCGTGAACACCGCGAGCGCGCTCGCCGCCGTCCACGGCGCCGGCATCGTGCACCGCGACCTCAAACCCGCCAACGTCCTCCTCGGCCCCGACGGCCCCCGCGTCGTCGACTTCGGCATCGCCCGCGCCATCGACGCCGAGACCCACACCCAGCTCGTCGGCACCCCCGCCTATTTCGCCCCGGAATGGCTCGAAGGGCATCCCCCCACCGACCGCTCCGACGTCTTCGCCTGGGCGGGCACGATGGTCTACGCGGCCACCGGCCACCCGCCGTTCGGCCCGCCCACCAGCGTCCCCGCCACGCTGCACCGCATCGCCAACGGCGCCCCCGACCTGAACGGCGTCCCACCCGCCCTGCGCCCCCTGCTCGCCGAGTGCCTTGCCAAGGACCCGTCCCACCGCCCAACGGCCCGCGACCTGATGGTGCGCCTGGTAGACCCGTCCGCGACAACCGGCCCCCCGGCCCCCACGCACCCGCACCCCGCGCCGGGAACTCCCCCATACGCCGCCACCACCGTGACCGGCAGCCCCTCCCGCCGCCCGCGGAACCTCGCACTCGCCGCCGCCGTGGCCGCAGCCGCTGTGATCGCACTGGCCGCGACGACGTACGTCCTCCTCAGCGGCCAGAAGGACGACAAGCGCGACCCGGAGACAACGAAGACCAGCCGGACGTCCGAAGCCGCGAAGTCCTCGACGCCCACACAAGCGTCCACGACGAACGCGGGCAACGGCACCGTCCCGGCCGACTTCGCGGGCACGTGGAAGGGCACGCTGAAGCAGACGGGTGGCCTGACGCTCGGCGACTCGACCACGACGGTGACGATCCGGCTCACCGCGGGCAGCGCCAAGGGCACCGCCGACTACGAGACCTGGGACTGCCACAACACCCTGACGGTCAGCGCCTCGACGCCGACCAGAGTCGACTTCCAGGAGACGGTGAACCAGACCAACGGGTCGACGGGCTTCTGCCAGGGCGGCACGGTGACGCTGGAGCGGGCGTCCGGCAGCCTGAAGTACACCTCGCCCGGCGTCGGCACCACGACCGGCACGGTGAGCCGCGCGGGCTGACCCGTGACGAAGGGCACAGTGCCCCCGCGCCGGTCGCCGAATACCATTCGGGACGAATATCGCGTGATCAGGGAGAACGAGTTGAGCGTTGAGACAGGCGACCTGGAGCGGGACGCCGCGTTCCACCAGGAGGCGGCGAAGCTCTGGGACACGCTGTCCGGAGCCGAGCTGATCGCCGCCATGGGCGAGGGACGATTCCCCCAGATCTCCGACATCAACGACCACATCGGCCAGATCATCACGTCCGCCGAGCCCGGCCGCGTCGAGATCTCCTGGACCCCGGACGAGCGGCTCTGCAACCCCGGCGGCATCGTCCACGGCGGCTACATCGCCATGATCCTCGACAACGCGGTGTGCCTGGCGGCGAGCAGCACCCTCGACCACTTCATGCCGATGCTGACCCTGAACCTCAACATCGACTACCTGCGCGCCGTCCAGGCGGGCGCGACCCACACCGTCACCGGCACCTGCGTCCACCCCGGCAGCACCCGCATGGTCGCCAACGCGACGATCACCGACACGCGCGGCCGCCCGGTGGCCCAGGCATCCGCCAGCGTCCTCCCCAACAAGGCCTTCAAGAGGTAAGCGCGGCAGGAGAGGATCGCAGGTGGGAACCCCAGCGATCGCCGAGCAAAACGTTGCGATCGCGTGCGAAGCCAAGTTCGAGCGAAGCGAGAACTTGATCGCGCAGTGAGCCGCCAGGCGAGCCGAAGCGATGCAGCGATCGCCGCAGCGCCCGTTGAAGGAGGCCCGCCAGGGCCGACGCCAAGGGCACTGCAATGAACACTCCACCTCTAAACTCGCTTCTATGGTGGATCCCGGCACAGTCGTCAACGTCATCAAGCAGGCCCGGGACCGGCGGACGGCGCCGCTGATCCTGGAGCTGGACCTCACCGAGGGGATCGTGGAGGCCGCTCCGGCGGATCCGATCGCGGCGATCATGTCCATGCGCCGGACGAGCCTGCGGGACGTCCTGGACGGGCTGCGCCGGGCCCGGTCCGACAGCCGGGTCCGGGCCCTCGTCGTGAAGATCACCGGCGGGGTGGGGCTCGCGCTGGCGCAGGAGCTGCGGGAGGCCGTGCAGGCGTTCCGGGAGGCGGGCAAGTTCACGGTCGCGTGGGCGGAGACGTTCGGTGAGGGCGGCCGGGGGACGGTGCCGTTCTATCTGGCGACCGGTTTCGAGAAGATCTACCTTCAGCCCACGGGCGACGTCGGCCTGACGGGTGTGGCGCTGGAGGAGCCGTTCTTCGCGGGGGCGCTGGAGAAGGCGGGGGTGCGTCCGCAGTTCGCGAAGCGGCACGAGTACAAGACCATGGCGAACACGTTCATGGAGAAGGCGTACACGCCGGAGCACGAGGAGTCGTCGCAGCGGCTGGTGGCGTCGTTCGGGGAGCAGATCGCGGCGGGCGTCGCGGCCGCGCGGGGGCTGCCGGAGGAGAAGGTCCGGGAGCTGATCGACCGGGGGCCGCTGCTCGCGGAGGAGGCGCTCGGGGAGGGCCTCGTCGACCGGCTCGGCTACCGCGACGAGGTGTACGCCGAGCTGCGGGAGCGGTTCGGCGAGTCGGCGCAGCTCCGCTATGTGGCGCGGTACAACCGCACGCACGGGCTGGCCCGGCGGCTGCCGCAGCCGGGCAGGCAGGACGTGGTCGCGCTCGTCAACGGGCACGGCCCGATCCGGCTGGGCCGGAGCGGGCGCGGCGGGCCGCTGCCGAACTCGGGTCCGGCGATGGGGTCGGACACGGTCGGCGCCGCGTTCCGCGCGGCGGTGAAGGACGACCGGGTGAAGGCGATCGTGTTCCGGGTCAACAGCCCGGGGGGTTCCGCGGTGGCCTCGGACGCGATCTGGCGCGAGGTGGTGCTGGCGCGGCGGGCGGGCAAGCCCGTCGTCGTGTCGATGGGCGATGTCGCGGCGTCCGGCGGCTACTACGTCGCGATGGCGGCCGACACGATCGTCGCGCAGCCCGGGACGATCACCGGTTCGATCGGGGTGGTGGTCGGGAAGGCGGTGCTGTCGGGGCTGCTGGAGCGGGTCGGTGTCGGGCTCGGTTCGGTCGCGGCGGGCGAGCACGCCCGGATGTTCAGTTCCACGAAGGAGTTCAGCGAGTCGGAGTGGGAGCGGATCAACGCCTCGCTCGACCGGATCTACGACGACTTCACGGCGAAGGTCGCCGAGGGGCGCGGGCTGTCCCGCGAGCGCGTCCACGAGCTGGCGCGGGGCCGCGTGTGGACGGGCGCGGACGCCCGGGAGGGGGGTCTGGTGGACGAGCTCGGCGGCCTGGACCTGGCGCTGGAGCTGGCCCGGAAGAAGGCGGGGCTGCCCGCCGACGCGCCGGTCCGGACGTATCCGCACAGTTCGCCGCTGGAGCGGCTGCGTCCGCCGGAGTCGAGCGAGGACCGCGCCGCCGCGAGCGCCCGTTTCGACGGGTGGGGGTCGCTGAGCGGCCTGGCCGTCCGGCTGGGGCTGCCGGCGACGGGGCCGCTGACCCTTCCGGGCAACTGGGACATCCGCTGAGCGGGACGCCGGAGGCCGGCCCGGGGAAGGACGCGGAGATGGGCGCGGGAGCGGGCGGCGCAACGGGCTCGGGAGCGGCCGGGGACTTCGTCGAGGCCGTTTCGGGCTTCGCGACGGGCGTGGTCGTCCTGACCGTCCGGGACGGCCGCGACGACCTCGGCACGACCGTGACCTCGTTCATGTCGGTGTCGCTGGAGCCGCCGATGGTCCTCGCGGGGGTGACGTCGTCGTCCTATCTGGCCGAGGTGCTGCGCCGCCGGGACCGCTGGGCCGCGACGGTGCTCGGTTCGGGGCAGCGCGCGCTCGCGGGGCGGTTCGCGGCGGAGGGCCGTCCGAGCGCCCGGCTGCTCCTCGCGAGCGAGCCGCACCACCGCGGCGCGCTGTCGGGCGCGCTGGTCCCGGACACGGGTCTGGCGGCTCTCGAATGCGAGAACCGCCAGGTCATCGAGGCGGGCGACCATACGTTGTTCGTCGCCGAGGTGCTCTCCGCGGACTACATCTCCCGCACGGAGAAGCCCTTGATCAGGGTCAACCGCCGCTATCTCGGGGCGGGCTGAGCGCCCGCCCCGAGCGGTGTCCTCAGACGCCGGCCTGCGAGGCCTGGGCGATCTCCCGCGGGAGGCGTTCGAGCAGGCCGCGGAGGTCGTCGGCGTGCTCCTCCTCCTGGGCGAGAATCTGCTCGAAGACGCGCTTCGTGGTGGGGTCGCCGTCGCCGAGCCACTGGATGATCTCGGTGTAGGACGCGATCGCGATGCGCTCGGCGACCAGGTCCTCCTTGAGCATCTCGACGAGGTCGAGGCTGGCGTCGTACTCGGCGTGCGCGCGGGTGCTGAGGGTGTCGGGCGAGAAGTCCGGATCGCCGCCGAGCTGGACGATGCGCTCGGCGAGCATGTCGGCGTGCTCCTGCTCCTCGGCGGCGTGCTCGCGGAACTCGCCCGCCACGGACTCGGCGTGGATGCCGGTCGCGGTGTAGTAGTGCCGCTTGTAGCGCAGCACGCAGACGATCTCGGTGGCCAGGGCCTCGTTGCAGACCTGGATCACCCGCTCGACGTCCGCGCCGTAGGCCTCGGTGATCGGCCCCTTCTCGATTTCCTGCCGGGCGCGCTCGCGCAGGGTCTTGATGTCCGTCAGGAACTCCGCCATCCCATAGCCTCCCGAGTCTCGTTTTGGGGGCCCTTTACCCGAGAACCCGCCTTCCACACGGCCGCGGTGAGAGGAACTCCGGGCCTGTAGGCGAGGTGGAGCCGGGACGGGGCGTCCAGGACCTGCACGTCCGCGCGCGCTCCCGGCGCGAGGTGGCCGACGTCGGTTCGGCGGAGCGCGCGCGCACCTCCGGCGGTGGCGGCCCAGACGGCCTCGTCCGGGGTCATGCGCATGTCGCGGACGGCGATGGCGATGCCGAACGCGATGCTGGAGCTGTAGCAGGATCCGGGGTTGCAGTCGGTGGCGAGGGCGACGGTGGCGCCCGCGTCGAGGAGGCGGCGCGCGTCCGGGTACGGCTGGCGGGTGGAGAACTCGACGCCGGGCAGGAGCGTCGCGACGGTCTGGGACGAGGCCAGGGCGTCGACGTCGGCGTCGCTGAGGAACGTGCAGTGGTCGGCGGACGCGGCGTCCAGTTCGACGGCCAGCCGGACGCCGGGCCCCTCGGTGAGCTGGTTGGCGTGGACGCGCGGCGTCAGCCCCGCCTTCTTCCCCGCCTCCAGGACCTCGCGGGCCTGGTCGGCGTCGAAGGCGCCGCGCTCGCAGAAGACGTCCACCCAGCGGGCGTGCGGGGCGCAGGCGGCGAGCATGTCCGTGGCGGCGAGGCGCACATAGCCGGACGGGTCGTCCTCGTACTCGGCGGGGACGACGTGGGCGCCGAGGTAGGTGACCTCGTCGGCGATCTCGGCGGCGAGGCGGACGGCGCGCTCCTCCTGCTCGACCGTGAGGCCGTAGCCGGACTTGCACTCGACCGTTGTGACGCCCTGGCGCGCCATCTCGTCCACGAGCCGGCGGAGGTTGGCGCGCAGGGCTTCGTCGGACGCGGCGCGGGTGTGCTCGACCGTGGTGCGGATGCCGCCCGCCGCGTAGGGGCGGCCGCTCATGCGGGCGGCGAACTCCTCGGCTCGCTCGCCCGCGAAGACGAGGTGGGCGTGGGAGTCCACGAAGCCGGGCAGGACGGCGCGGCCGCCGGCGTCGAACGCCTCGTCGGCGGCCGGGGCGTCCGCGGCGGGCCCGGTCCAGGCGATCCGGTCGCCGTCGATGACGACCGCGGCGTCGCGGCGGAGGCCGAGCGGTCCCTCGCCGGCGCCGGGCTCGTTGGTGACCAGTTCCCCGATGTTCGTGATGACGGTGCTCACCGGCCCAGCGTCTCACGCGACGATCATCCCGGCGCCCGGGAGGGCCGCTAGTCGTCCTGGGGTGCGGTGACGGCGGTGATGGCGGCCTCCAGGGCGGCGGGGACGTCGTCGATCAGCAGGTGGCGGCCGTCGTGGACGATCTGGCGGCCGGACACGACCACGTGCCGGACGTCGGCGGCGGTCGCGGCGAACACGGCGGCCTCGGCCGCGCAGTCCGGGCCGATCCCGGCGGTGCGGGGCGAGTCGAGCGCGACGGTGACGAGGTCGGCGTACGCGCCGGGCTCCAGCCGCCCGGCCTCGGGCCAGCCGAGGCCGTAGTGGCCGTTGGACGTGGCGGCGGCGAGCAGTTCCCCCGCCGTCCAGTGGCCGCGGACGCGGGTGCGGAGCCGCTCGTCCAGCTCGACCGCGCGGGCCTCCTCGAACAGGTCGATGACGGCGTGCTGGTCGGAGCCGAGGCAGATCGGCGACCCGGCGCGCGCGAGGTCGCGGGCGGGGCCGATGCCGTCGGCGAGGTCGCGTTCGGTGGTCGGGCACATGCAAACGCCGGTCATCGTCGCGCCGAGCAGGCCGATGTCCTCCTCGTCGAGGTGGGTGGCGTGGACGGCGGTGGTGAGCGCGCCCAGGGCCCCGGCCTCGGCGAGGAGCCGCGTGGGCGTCATGCCGTAGGCGTCCAGGCAGGCCTGGTTCTCGGCGGGCTGCTCCGACAGGTGGACGTGCAGGGGCGCGCGGTGCTCCTTCGCCCAGGCCGCGACGGCGCGCAGCTGCTCGCGGGGGACGGCGCGGACGGAGTGGATCGCGGCGCCGACGCGGGCGTGCAGCCGTCCCGTCTTGCCGGTCTGCTCGTGGAGGCTGTCGACGCGGCGGACCCAGTTGCCCGCGGAGCCGTCGCCGAAGCGGAGCTGCGGGCCCTTGAGCGGCTCGCCGATGCCGCCGGTGAGGTAGCAGGTGTCGAGCAGGGTGATCCGGATGCCGGCGTCCGCGGCGGCGGCGATGAGGGCCTCGCCCATCGCGTTGGGGTCGCCGTAGGGGGCGCCGCCGGGCCGGTGGTGCAGGTAGTGGAACTCGCCGACGCAGCTGACGCCGGCGAGGGCCATCTCGGCGAACACGGCGGCGGCGAGGGCGCGGTAGGAGTCGGGGTCGAGGCGGTCGGCGACCTCGTACATCCGCTCGCGCCAGGTCCAGAACGTCCCGCGGTCGGCCTGGACGCGGCCGCGGAGGGCCCGGTGGAACGCGTGGGAGTGGGCGTCGGCGAGACCGGGCAGGGTCAGGCCGGGGAGGCGCTGCGCGTGCGGCGCGGCCGGGACGTCGCGGGTGACCCGGGTGATGCGCTCGCCGTCGGCCTCGATGAGCACGTCGGACGCGATCCCGTCACCAAGCCAGGCGAACTGGGCATACCAGTGCATAGTGGGATTCCTACCCGCACGCCAGGCCGGTCAGCACTGCGGTAAGGGCCTCCACTCCGGCCAGGCAGTCGGCCGTGTCCGCGTGCTCCGCCGGCGCGTGCGAGATCCCCGTCGGGTTCCGGACGAACAGCATCGCCGCGGGCATCCGCGACGCGAGCACGCCCGCGTCGTGCCCCGCGCCCGTCGGCAGCACCGGCACGCCGCCGAGGATCGCGCCGATCCGGTCGCGCAGGGCCAGGTTGAAGTCGACGACCTCCGTGTAGGACTCCTCGGCGACGTCCACCGCCACCCGGTGCGGGCGCGCGGCCGTCCGCGCGGCCTCGCCGACCTCCGCCACCGTGCGCCGGACGGCGTCGTCCTCGGGTCCGCGCGCGTCCAGCCAGGCCGTGACGGACGAGGCGATCGCGTTCACCCCGCCCGGGACGACCCGGACCTTCCCGACGGTCGCGACCGTCCCGTTGCGCTCGGCGGCCTCCCGCGCGGCGAGCACCATCCCGGCGAACGGCAGCATGGGGTCGCGCCGGTCCGCGAGCCGGGTCGTTCCCGCGTGGTCGCCGGCGCCGGTGAAGCCGAACCGCCACCGCCCGTGCGGGATGATCGAGCTCGCGACGCCGACGGGCTCCGCCAGCGCCCGTCCCTGCTCGACGTGGAGCTCGACGTGGCAGCCGATCCGGCCGAGCAGCCCCTCGTCCGGGCCGACGGCGTCGGGGTCGAGCCCGTTCTCGGCCGCGACCTCCGCGAACGTGCGCCCGTCGCCGTCGGTGAGCGCGCGGGCCCGCGCCGGGTCGATCGCCCCGGTCAGCAGCCGCGACCCGAGGCACGCCACGCCGAACCGGGCGCCCTCCTCCTCGGCGAACGCCCCGACCACGATCGGCCGCCGCAGCCGGACGCCCCGCTCCCGCATCGCGTCGACGGCCGCGAACGCCGACACCACGCCCAGCGGCCCGTCGAACGCCCCGCCGCCCGGCACCGAGTCGAGATGGCTCCCGGTCAGGACGGCCCCGCCGGACGCCGCGTCCTGCGACCCGGGGTCCTGCGATCCGGCGCCCTGTGACGCGGCGCCCTCGGGGTGCCACCAGGCGAACAGGTTGCCGTTGGCGTCCCGCTCCACGTCCATGCCGCGGCGGCGGGCCTCGTCCAGGAACCAGGCGCGGCACTCCAGCTCCGGCGGCGTCCACGCGAAGCGGTGGTAGCCGCCGGTCGCCGCGTCCCGTCCGATGGGCAGGAGGTCCGCCCACATCGACGCGAACGTCACGCGGTCCCCTCGGCCATGGGGATCCGGACGCCGCGCTCGGCGGCGACCTCGGCGGCGCGGTCGTAGCCGGCGTCGACGTGCCGCATGACGCCCGTGCCGGGGTCGTTGGTGAGGACGCGGCGGAGCTTCTCGCCCGCGAGGGGCGTCCCGTCCGCGACGCAGACCTGCCCGGCGTGGATCGAGCGGCCGATGCCGACGCCGCCGCCGTGGTGGATCGACACCCAGGTGGCGCCGGACGCGGTGTTCAGCATGGCGTTGAGCAGCGGCCAGTCGGCGATGGCGTCCGATCCGTCCGCCATGCCCTCGGTCTCCCGGTACGGGCTGGCGACCGACCCGCAGTCGAGGTGGTCGCGGCCGAGGACGATCGGCGCGCTGATCTCGCCGCGCGCCACCAGGTCGTTGAACAGCTCCCCGGCCCGGTCGCGCTCGCCGTAGCCGAGCCAGCAGATCCGGGACGGCAGGCCCTGGAAGTGGACCTTCTCCCGCGCCATCCGGATCCACCGGGTCAGCGGCTCGTTGTCGGGGAACAGGTCCAGGATCGCCTGGTCGGTGCGGGCGATGTCCTTCGGGTCGCCGGACAGCGCCGCCCAGCGGAACGGGCCCTTCCCCTCGCAGAACAGCGGCCGGATGTAGGCGGGCACGAACCCCGGGAAGTCGAACGCCCGCGCGTACCCGGCGAGCTGCGCCTCCCCGCGGATCGAGTTGCCGTAGTCGAACACCTCGGCGCCCGCGTCCTGGAACCCGACCATCGCCTCGACGTGCGCGGCCATCGACGCGCGGGCCCTGGCGATGAAGCCGTCGCGGTCCTTGTCGCGCTCGGCGGCCATGTCCGCGAACGCGACGCCGCTCGGCAGGTACATCAGCGGGTCGTGCGCGCTCGTCTGGTCGGTGACGACGTCGATCGGCGCCCCGCGCCGCAGCAGCTCGGGCAGCACGTCGGCGGCGTTGCCGAGCACCGCGATCGACAGCGGCCGCCGGGCCGCCTTCGCCTCCTCCGCGAGCCGCAGCGCCTCGTCCAGCGAATCGGCGCGGACGTCGCAGTAGCGGTGCGCGACGCGGCGCTCGATGCGGGACGGGTCGCACTCGACGCAGAGCGCGACGCCGCCGTTCATCGTGACGGCGAGCGGCTGCGCGCCGCCCATCCCGCCGAGCCCGGCGGTCAGCGTGATCGTCCCGGCGAGCGAGCCGCCGAACCGCTTCGCCGCGACCGCCGCGAACGTCTCGTAGGTGCCCTGGAGGATGCCCTGCGTGCCGATGTAGATCCACGACCCGGCGGTCATCTGCCCGAACATCGTCAGGCCGAGCGACTCCAGCCGGCGGAACTCCTCCCAGGTCGCCCACTGCGGGACCAGGTTGGAGTTGGCGATCAGGACGCGCGGCGCCCACTCGTGCGTCCGGAAGATCCCGACGGGCTTGCCGGACTGGACGAGCAGCGTCTCGTCGCCCTCCAGGTCCGCCAGGGACCGGACGATGCCGTCGAAGGCGTCCCAGCTCCGGGCCGCCTTCCCCGAGCCGCCGTAGACGACGAGCTCGTCGGGGTGCTCGGCGACCTCCGGGTCGAGGTTGTTCTGGATCATGCGGAGGGCGGCCTCCTGCGGCCACCCCTTCGCGGTGAGCGCGGTGCCGCGCGGCGCGCGGACGGGACGGGGACCGGACATGGCGGGCTCCTGTTCTCAGGGTCAGGCGAGGGGGCCGGTGACGGCCTCGGCGGCGGCGACCAGCGAGCCGTCCCGGACGAGCCCGGCGGCGGCGGCGATCTCGGGTGCGAGGTAGCGGTCGGGGCCGGGCGGCGGGACGAGCTCGCGCAGCCGCGCCACCACGGCGGCCGTGGCGGGCCCCGGGCGCAGCGGCCGGCGCAGGTCGAGCGCCCGCGCGGCGGTGAGGATCTCGATGGCGACCACCTGGGTCAGCCCGTCCACCGCCCGGCGGAGCTTGCGGGCCGCGTTCCAGCCCATCGAGACGTGGTCCTCCTGCATCGCCGAGCTCGGGATCGAGTCGGCGCTGGACGGCGCCGCGAGCCGCTTCAGGTCGGAGACGATCGCGGCCTGCGTGTACTGGGCGATCATGTGGCCGGAGTCGACGCCCGGGTCCTCGGCGAGGAACGCGGGCAGCCCGCCCGAGCGGGCCTTGTCGAGCATCCGGTCGGTGCGCCGCTCCGACATCGACGCGACGTCCGCGGTCGGGACGGCCAGGAAGTCCAGCACGTACGCGACCGGCGCGCCGTGGAAGTTGCCGTTGGACTCGACCCGCCCGTCCGGCAGCACGACGGGGTTGTCGACGGCGGAGGCCAGCTCCCGCCCGGCGACCAGCTCGGCGTGCGCGAGCGTGTCGCGCGCCGCGCCGTGGACCTGCGGGGCGCAGCGCAGCGAGTAGGCGTCCTGGACGCGGGTGCAGTCGGGCCCGCGGTGCGACTCCATGATCTCCGAAGCGGCCAGCAGGACCCGCAGGTTCGCCGCGGACGCGGCCTGCCCCGGATGCGGCCGGAGCTCCTGGAGGTCGGCGGCGAACACCCGGTCGGTGCCGAGGAGCGCCTCCACGGTCATCGCGGCGGCCACGTCCGCGGCGATCAGCAGCCGGCGCAGGTCGCCGATGGCGAGGACGAGCATGCCGAGCATCCCGTCCGTGCCGTTCAGCAGCGCCAGCCCCTCCTTGGCCCGCAGCTCCACCGGCGCGATGCCCTCCTCGGCAAGGGCCTGCGCGGCGGGCTTGAGCTCGCCGTTCCGATCCCTGACCGACCCCTCCCCGATCAGCGCGAGCGCGACATGGGCCAGCGGAGCGAGATCACCGGAGCACCCGAGGCTGCCGTGCTCGAAGACCTGCGGCGTGATCCCGGCGTTGAGCAGCCTGGCCAGCGTCCGCGCCGTCACGGGCTGGACGCCGGTGCGGCCCGTGGCGAGCGTCCGCAGCCGGAGCAGCATCAGCGCCCGGACGACCTCCCGCTCCACCTCGGGCCCCGACCCCGCCGCATGCGACCGGACGATGTTGAGCTGCAACTGCGCCCGCATCTCCGGGGCGATGTGCCGGGTGGCGAGCGCCCCGAAGCCCGTGGAGACCCCGTAAACAGGCGTCGGCCGGGACGCCAGCTCCTCGATGTGCGCCCGCGACTCGCCGATGAGCTTGAGCGCCTCGTCCGTCAGCGAGACCGCCGCTCCGCCCCTGGCCACGGCCGTGATCTCGTCGAAGGTCAGCGGTTCCGGGCCGACCTGGACGCTGGTGTCCCCCATGCCGAAATCCATACCCACCATCCCAGCCCCGGGACCGCCGCCACGGCAGGGCCCGCCCGCCGGAACTGTCTGGCATGCGAGACAATGACCGGGTGAGCCAGGTACCGGCCGCGCGGCGCGCGCTCGCCGTCCTGCGGCTGCTGGCCGGATCGGCCGGGCCGCTGCCCGCCTCCGCGATCGCCCGGTCCCTCGGCCTGCCGCGCTCCAGCACCTACCACCTCCTGACCGCGATGGCCGAGGACGGCTTCGTCGCCTACGTCCCGGAGGAGCGCCGCTGGGGCCTCGGCGTCGCCGCGTTCGAGATCGGCTCCGCCTACCTGCGGCACGAGCCCCTCGAACGCCTCGCCCGCCCCCTGCTGCGCCGCCTCGTCGACCGCGTCGGCGAGATCGCCCAGCTCGGCGTCCTGCACGGCGCCGAGACCCTCTACCTGCTGAAGGAGCAGCCGCCCCGGCACGCCACCCTCGTCACCGACGTCGGCGTCCGGATGCCCGCCCAGCTCACCGCGAGCGGCCGGTCGATGCTCGCCTTCCTGCCCCCGGCCCAGGTCCGGGCGCTGTTCCCCCGCTCGTTCGTGGACCGCACCGGACGGGGCCCCCGCACCCTCCGCGAGCTGCGCCGCGTCCTCGCCGAGGACGCCCGCCGCGGCTGGTCGGCCGAGGACGGCCACATCACCGAGGGCTTCGCGAGCATCGCGGCCTGCTGCTTCGACCACACCGGCCACCCCACGGCCGCGATCACCGTCACGTTCCGCCGCGAGGACCGTCCCGAGGCCACCTGGCCGGCCCTCGCCGCCCCCGTCCGCGCCACCGCCGCCGACCTCACCGCCCGCCTGGGCGGCCGCCCGCCGGAGTAGTATCCGATCAAGTCGGGCGGACGACACGAAGGCGACGGCCATGGACCCCCTCCCCCCGCACGTGAAGCCCCGCGCCCACCACTACATGTACGCCCACGTCATCCTCAGGGACAGCGCCTTCCTCTCCAAGGACGGCCTCCCCACCTACGGCGCCATGGGCCTCGTCGGCCTCGCCCTCAAAGGCAAGCTGCGAGCCCACGTCATCGACGAGTGGACGCAGGTGGGCACCCAGCTTCCTCCCGATGAGGAGCGGATCCCGCCGACCGGCATCGAGGCCGAGTTCCTCCAGCTCGCCGGCCACGACGCCGCCCTCGTCACGCTGCCGCCCCCGGAACGCGCGTCCGAGGCGCACTACGTCGTCATCGCGCACCACGGCGCGCGTCCCGAGATGCGCTACTTCACCCTGGAACGCAGCTTCCCCACCGAGAGCGGCGAACCCACCGCGGTCGTCGCCGAATGGCTAGGGCCTGACAAGGGCCGCGTCAACTACGGCGCCCTCACGGCCCCCGACCGCGAAGCCTTCATGACCAGGCTCAGCGAACTCCTGGAAAGCGGTCCGCCGCCCCAAGGCCAGAAGAAGCGCAAACGCTTCGGCCTCTTCTGACACCTCAAGACCAGGTCGCCTGCTCCAGACGGGTGACGAGGCCGGCGGTCTCCCAGTTGTCCACGACGAGGATGCGGGACTGCGGCAGGTGCAGCGTCCGCTGGGTGAAACCGCCCTCCTTCGCTCCCCCGGCCGGACTGATGCACGTGATGTCCCACTCGCGGTAGTCGCCCCGGTGCCCGGTGCCCACCTGCGCCAGCCTCTCGGCGGTCGGCGCCTGCGGCGTGGTCTGGAACGTCTCCGGCGCGTTCGGGCACGGCACCGAGTCCGACTGCGGATAGAACGGCTTCGCGGGCGTGAACGGCCCGCCCTCATCGCCCCGCGCGATGTCCTCGGCGCCGAACAGCCAGAACCCCCGGCACGTGTCCGCCTCGGGATATCCCTGCTTCTGGCAGTCGCCCCCGGTGACCACGTGCATGCGGGAGCCGTCCGTCTCCCCGCGCCAGGTGTACGGGACCTGGAGGGCCATCCCGTTGAACTCCAGCCGCTTCTCGAAGCTCGAACTCTTCTTCGTGGACGTGTGCCTCCGCGTCGTGGAGTTCGTCCCGACATGGACGGTGCACGCCGACAACGGCAGCAGAGCGAGCGCGACGGACAGCGCGACGTGACGCTTGAACAAGACCGGTCCCCCCTGTGGACAAGCGTCGGAGGACCTTTTCCCCGTGCCCCCCGACGGACAGCACGCCGACCCGTTTGCCCGGACCGGCGTCCAGAGCAGGCTGCCGGACGGACCACCGCCCAGCCCAGGGACCGTTGTCCCGTTCCACCGGGCACCCCACCAGGGACACCCGCGTCATCCCGAGAGCGACATGCCCTCGCAGTAGCCGTCCGGAGGACTCCCCCAGGAGATCCAGAGGAGGACGAGAGCGATCAGGGCGAACGCGCCCACCATCACGATCAAGGTGGGTCCGAGATCGCTGCGGATGTCCGAATCCGTGGACCGGCAGAGCACGCCATGCGCCCAGAAGGCCAGCGCGCCGCACACCACGGCGACCGACGGCATCACGATGAGCCCGGCGATGCCCAGGACGTTGACCGAGAAGGCCCCGCCCGCATCCGGACCGTTTCCGCAGTCACCCCAGGAAGCGGCGGTCGCGAAGTAGCTGACGAAGGCGCAGCCCACTCCGACCAGCGGGGACACCTTGAACAACCTCGTCCACAGCTCGTTCCGCGGCAACGGCGGCCTCGCCTGGGACTCGTCACGTAAAGGACCTTGTTCCATGGAGACATGCTCGCGGGCGGACACCCACATACCGAGCGACCAAACAAAAACCTCACAACATCCCCACGACCCCCACACCGCAGCGGTCACTGATCAAGCGGATGATCCTCGGAGTCGAGCCACAGGCGTTGCCCCTCGGCGTTCACGGTGATGCCCCACCGAGCAGCGGCAGGACGGCCGAGCCCGTCCCACCAGCGGTAGGCCGCCTCGACCTCGTCCCACAGACTCCGGACGCCCTGCTGACGGACCGTGAACGCCTCGACGTCCCGCTCATGGACGAGGCCGGCCCACGAACGCGACCACGGATCGATCAGCCAGACCGTGTAGGCGCCGTCCTCCCCGTTCTCGACGACGAGCCGACACCGGCGAACCCTCAGCCCCACTGCCAGCGAAGCGTCATACTCCCCGAAGACCTCGTACGGATGCAGCGAGGTCACCGACCGCCGTGCCCCGTCCCAATCCCAGACGTCACGCGCCAGGGAAGCCCGCCTGCCGCGCTGACTCCGCAGTGGCATGAACGCGACGTCCCCCACCACGCGGCCGCGCATGGCACCGTCCCGCGAAACCGTGAACGACACGAGCGCGCCATTGTGGAGATCGGTGGCCCAAGGAACCAGAACCCGCCCGCCAGGACGCACCTGTTCCGCCCACGCATAAGGCACCCGCCCCGCCGCAACGGTGGCGATCACCCGGTCATACGGCGCGCCGGGCCGATGACCAAGCGCACCATCACCGACGACCACCGTGACGCCGTAGCCGTTATCGCCGAGCGCTCTCTTGGCGTGTTCAGCGACCCGGGCGTCCACCTCCACGGTCGTGACGGCCGCAGCACCAAGCCGTTCGGCCAGCAGGGCGGCGTTCCATCCGGTTCCGGTGCCGACTTCGAGGACCGCCATCCCCGGCTCCACGTCCAGCGCCGCCAGCATCAACGCCACCACATCGGGACGGCTGGCCGAACTGGTGATCTCATCGCCGATCAGCCCCGGCCCGGCCGGAACGCCGTCGTCCACCTGAGTGATCACGAAATCGCTGGCATAGCAAAGGCTCAACCAGGCGGCCTCATCATCAACACGACGCACCGGCACCAGCCGGCCGCCCTCCTGCGTCCACACCGTCTCAGGAATGAACCGATGCCGAGGCACACGCAGGAAGACGTCCCGCCACTCCGACACCAGATCACCCCCCTCCACCAACTCCTCAACCATCCGCCCCAGCAGCCCCGCAGCGTCGATCACCTACGCGCCCTTCTCATGCTTGCCTCCACCGGGCGGGTTCTTCGGATCCTTCGGAGGGACCGGCTTATCCCACTTGCCGTCACCTTGCTTCTTCTCATCGTGTTTGCCCATCTCCAGTTCCCTTCTATGCGAGCGCGACCTATGGAGGCACTCGTCTATCGCGATCACTTAGAATGCATCTCTCGGCACTCTATGTAGTTGCCGTTGCGTTGGCCCGAACTCCGCCGAAGGTGTGGCTTCGGAGTCAGCAAATGGCTCTCAGCGTGAGATCCCGCCTCGGATCATGGGGCGGGGCGGTGTGCGGGGAAGGTCGCGCGGACGGTGCGGCCGTGCGCGTCGCCCTTCCATGACCAGGTGGCGGCCAGCGCCTCGACGGTCAGGAGGCCGCGTCCGCCCTCTGCCAGCGGGTCCGCGTCCCGGAGGCGCGGTCGTCCCGCCCCGCCCTCATCGCGGACGGAGACGATGACCCCGGCCACGTCGCTGCGCACCTCCACGGTGAAGTGCCCGCCCTGCTCACCCGAGCGGCTGTGTCGGAGCGCGTTGACGACCAACTCGTTCAGGACGAGCAGGATGTCGTCCAGCCCAGGGACGTCGGTGAGCAGGTGCGCCGCGAAGGCACGGACGGCCCGCGCCTGGTCGGTCCTGCCAGGGAACTCCCGGCACCAGTACATCGGCTGACCGACCTCAGCGGGGACGGGAATGGCAAGCAACATCGATCACCTCGTGTAACGATCCGTTCTCGGGCCGTTCCATCGTCACCGCCGCGAACCCGCCCGTACGCGAAAGCGCAGACCAGGAGGCCCCGGTCCGCACCTGACACACCGCCGCCGCGAACGTTCGGCTCGTTTACGTAAACGGATCGAACGCCACCCTCACGTGACAGACGCCTTCCGAACGCCCTTTCGAGGACGCGGACGGTCTGCATCTGCTAACACAGAGTGGCGACACCTCGTCCCCCGTCCGCCGGACCGAGCCTGGAGGCCACCGGTGAGCAGCCCGTTCGTCCGCCGTCGCCGCCTCGCCGCCGAACTGCGGGCCCTCCGCGAGCAGCGGGGCATGACCGCCGATGATCTCGCCCGCGCCATCTACCGCTCCCGCATGACGGTCTCCAAACTGGAGAACGCCCGCTGCCGCCCCGACCTTGGCGACATCTCGAACATCTTGGGCGCCCTGGGCGTCGAGGACGACGAGTGGCAGCGCATCTTCGCGATAGCCCGCGGAGCCGCCCGACGCGGCTGGTGGGACGCCTACGGCGACGCGATGGGCGACCGCCAGCGCATGTACGCCGACGTCGAGTCGGGCGCCGCCACAATCCGCGGCTACAACCAATTCGGGTTCCCAGGCATCCTGCAGACTCCTGACTTCATCAGGGCTCTTATCAAGCTGGACGAGGCGGCCGGCCCACTCGACTACGATCCCGTCCGCGTGCTTGAAGCTCGCCTGAAGCGTCAGGAAACCGCCCTCGGCGCTGGGGGACCGGCCTTTGACATCGTTCTGGACGAATTCGTCATGCGCCGCCTGGCGGTTGACGCGAACGTCATGAGCACTCAGCTCACACATCTGGTCTCGCTGGTCTCAGCGGAACCTCGACTGAGCGTCTACGTGCTACCGGTCGACGCCCGCGTCAAGGGGGGATTTCTGGCAAGATCCTCCTTTTTGATCTATACCTTCCCCGATCAGGATGATCCCCCGATGGTCATCGCGGACACAGCGGGGGCCGATGTCGTGCACACCGAAGCCGACCACGTGACCCGCTACGTCGAGATGTTCGAGCGGCTTCGAGCAGCATCTCTGTCAACGGTTAGCAGCCTCACGCTTCTAGATGAGGCTGCCCGCCGCCTCGGCGACCTGAGAGGATCGTAAGCATGACGATCCGCTACGAACTTTGGCGCAAGTCCAGTCACAGCGCGCCCGACGCAGAATGCGTCGAGGTGGGACGCTCGCTCGAAGGGGTGATCGGCGTGCGGGATACCAAGCAAGACCTCAACGGCCCCGTCCTTCACTTCAGTACACGCGAGTGGAGCGATTTCCTACGAGCCGTCCGCTCCCAGACCTCCTAGGAGGGACGCAATGACACTGCCCTCGTGCAAGAACTGGCGGAAGTCCAGTTACAGCGCCGCCAACAGCGACTGTGTCGAGGTCGGACGGTCAGCCGAAGGGATGATCGGCGTGCGTGACACCAAGCAGGCCGTCAACGGCCCCGTCCTTCACTTCAGCACGCGCGAGTGGAGCGATTTTCTACGAGCCGTCCGCTCCCAGACCTCCTAGGAGGGACGCGGTGACACTGCCCTCTTATGAGAACTGGCGCAAGTCACGCCGGAGTGAAGCCGATGGAGCCTGCGTCGAGTTCGGACGGTCGGGCGAGGGGACTATCGGCGTGCGTGACAGTAAGCAGGGTGGGGGCGGTCCCGTCCTGCGTTTCAGTGTGCGGGAGTGGGGGGCCTTCGTGGAGGCGGTCCGCACGTCCTGATTGCTCGGCGGCCGGTAGCCGGGCGGCGGCGTCGCTAGCATGGCGATCATGGTGGTGCGGGCTCGGGACGGTAGTGCGGGGGACGCGGACTACGGGGCGATCGGCGCCGGGTATTCGGGGTATCGGCGGCCGGATCCGCGGATCGGGCGGGTCGTCGTCGAGGCGCTCGGAGGGGCGCGGACCGTCCTGAACGTCGGGGCCGGGGCCGGTTCCTACGAGGCCGAGGAGTTCGCCGTGACGGCGGTGGAGCCGTCGGCGTCGATGCGGGCGCAGCGGCCCGGGCACCTCGTGGAGGCGATCGACGCGGTCGCGGAGGATCTGCCGTTCGCGGACGGCTCGTTCGACGCGTCGATGACCACGTTCAGCGTGCATCAGTGGAGCGACCTGGCGGCCGGGCTGCGGGAGATGCGGCGGGTGACCCGGGGTCCCGTGGTCGTGCTGACCTGTGATCCCGAGCTGGTCCGCGACTTCTGGCTGTACGCGTACGCGCCGCTGGTGCTGGACGCCGAGGCGCGCCGCTATCCGCCGATCGCCGAGATCGGCGCCCTGCTCGGCGGGGAGGTCACCGTGACGCCGGTGGCGATCCCGGCCGACTGCACCGACGGGTTCAACGAGGCCTACTACGCGCGTCCCGAGATGTTGCTCCAGCCCGGCGCCCGGCAGGCTTGTTCGGCGTGGAGCTTCGTGCCCGCCGAGACCGCCGGCGCCTATGCCGAGCATCTGGCTCGCGACCTCGCCGACGGCACCTGGGACGCCCGGTACGGCCATCTCCGCGGGCAGCCGTCCTACGAGGGGTCGCTTGTGCTCGTGCGAGCTATGCCCGGCTGAGGACGGTGAAGAGCCCGCCGCAAGCGGGTCGCGGCGGGCTCTCGGGGTGGGGTTGTCAGGCGAGGCCGGACTTCTTGAGCCAGTCCTTGGCGACCTCTTCCTGGTCGTCCTTGTCGATGGCGATGCGCTTCATCATGTCGAGCAGGTCCTGCGTGGTGAGCTTGGCCGACACGGCGTTCAGGGCGGCCTTGGCCTGGTCGTTCACGGCGGACTTGTTGACGAGCGGCGTGACGTTCTGCGCGGAGAAGACGTTCTGCGGGTCCGCCAGGACGACCAGCTTCTTCTGCGCGATCGTCGGGTCCGTGGTGAAGAGGTCGGCGGCCTGGATCTTGTTCTCGGTGAGCAGCTGGACGAGGGTGGCCTGCGCGCCCGCGTCGAACGGCTGGAACTTCTTGAACTCCAGGCCGTACTTGTCCTTCAGGCCGACGAGGCCCTGCTGGCGGGTCTTGAACTCGGACGGGCCCGCGATGGTCAGCTGGTTCGCGACGGGCTTGAGGTCGGCGATCGACTTCAGGTTGTACTTGGTCGCGGTCTGCGGGTTCACCGTGACGGAGTCCTTGTCCTCGGCCTTGGCCGAGTCGAGGATCTCCACGCTCGCGGGC
The DNA here is from genome assembly GCF_900659615.1 of Actinomadura fibrosa. GTDB lineage: Bacteria > Actinomycetota > Actinomycetes > Streptosporangiales > Streptosporangiaceae > Spirillospora > Spirillospora fibrosa. The sequence goes on from NZ_CAACUY010000067.1 coordinate 27,577, forward strand.
AGCTTCGCCTTGAGCGCCGCGTTGATCTCGTCGGTGGTGGCCGCGGTGCTGGTCTTGTCGACGGACGTGGTCAGCAGCGCGCCGTTGTACTCCGGCATGACGCTGATGCCGCCCTTGACGACCTGCTCGTAGTAGATCTCGCGGGCGCCGATGTTGAACTTGCGGTTGACCTTGAGGCCCTTGGCCTCCAGCGCCTGCGCGTACAGCTCGCCGATCAGGCCGCTCTCGGGGAAGTTGGCGCCGCCGACGGTGATCGTGCCCTTGCCGCCGCCACCGCCCGAGAGCGGGTTGTCGCCGCCGTCGTCGTCGCCGCCCCCGCAGGCGGACAGGGTCAGGGCCGCCACGAGTCCGATGACCGCGCCGCGGAACATGTGCTTCATTTCGTGTCCTTCGTTGAACTGATCAGGAACGGGCGGAGCCGAGCAGGCCCGGCGAGACGAGGAGGCGGCGCAGGCCCGCGAACGCCGTCTGGACGATGATCGCGAGCAGGACGACCAGGACCGTCCCGCCGACGACGAGCTGGTAGTCGTTGCGGGCGAGGCCGTCGATGATGTAGCGGCCGAGCCCGCCGAAGCCCGGGTAGGCGGCGATGGTCGCGGTGGCCACGACCTGGACCGCGGACGTGCGCAAGCCCAGCAGGATCAGCGGCAGCGCCATCGGCACCTCGGCGCGCCACAGCACGCCCCAGCCGGTCATGCCCATGCCCCTGGCCGCGTCCTTGGCGTCGGGGTCGACCGCGCGGACGCCCTCGAAGGTGTTGACGAGGATCGGCGGCACCGCCAGCGCGACGAGCGCGACGAGGACGGGGGTGATGCTGTAGTCGATCAGCACGATGATCAGCACGAGGCCGAAGGTCGGGACCGCGCGCGCGATGTTCGCGACGCTGACGGCGAGGAAGCCGCCGCGTCCGGTGTGGCCGACGAGCAGGCCGAGGGCCAGCCCGATGACCGCCGCGCAGAGCAGCGATATCCCGCTGTAGATGACGTGCTGGAGCAGCCGGTGCGGGATTCCCTCCTCGCCGTGCCACTGCGCCGACGCCGTCAGCCACTCCCAGGAGAGAGTGATCTGGTTCCAGAGGTCGTTCATCCGCCGCCTCCTGCGATGCTGCTCACGCCCGCGTCCACCGCGTGGGGAGGCGCCGCGCCGGTGATGGGATGGCGTCGGCGGGACGAGCCGCCGGAGCGCTTCCGCGCCCGCGTCCACGGGGTCAGCAGGCGCTGGATCAGGACGAGAATCGCGTCGGTGACCAGGGCGAGCAGGATGATCAGGACGGACGCGGCGACGATCTGGGTCTGGAAGCGGAGCTGGTAGCCGCGGATGATGTCGTAGCCGAGCCCGCCCTGGCCGATGAGCTGGCCGATGGCGACGAGGCTGATGGACGACACGGCCGCGACCCGCACGCCCGCGATCACGATGGGGACCGCGATCGGCAGCTCGACCCGCAGCAGCCGCCGCAGCGTCCCGAAGCCCATCGCGGTGGCCGCCTGCCGGACCGGTTCGGACACCGAGGCCAGGCCGTCCACCACGTTCGGGACGAGCACCGACAGCGTGTACAGCGTCAGCGGGATCATCACCGTGGACGGTTCCAGCCCGGTGTACTGGATGAAGATCATGAAGAGGGCGAGCGACGGGATCGCGTACAGCGCGTTCGCGGCGGTGAGGACGGGCGGGTAGAGCCAGCCCCAGCGCCGGCAGGCGACGCCGAGCGGCAGCGAGATGATCAGCCCGAACAGCACCGGCAGCAGGGCCAGCTTCAGGTGGGTGAGGGAGTGCTCGGTGAGCGAGTCGGTGTGCTCGCCGATCCAGCCCCAGTCGAGGTCCATCAGCCCGCGGCACCGCCCTTCGGGGCCGGTTCGACGTCGTCGGACGCCGGTTTCGCGTCGACGGCCGGGGCCGGTTCCGCGTCGGCGCCGGCGCGGGTGATGGCGGCGCTGAGGTCGTGCTGGTCGGCGACGCCGACGAGGCGGCCGTCGTCGTCCACGCCGACGGCGCGGCCGGACGGCGAGAGGATCGCGGCGTTGAGCGCGGCGCGGATCGAGTCGCGCGCGACGGTGAAGGTGGGGCCGACGGGCTTCAGCGGCGCGTCGGCGAGGGTGCCGCCGGACGGGACGGCGCCGGGGGCGGCCCAGCCCAGCGGGCGGCGGGAGCCGTCGACGGCGAGGGTCCAGCCGTCGTCGTCGGCGCGGATCCGGTCGGCGGGCGTGTCCGCGGGCAGGACGCCGCGGTCGGACAGCGGCGCCTCGGACGCGGGGATGAACCACAGCCGCCGGATGCCGCGGTCGTAGCCGATGAACTCCGCGACGAAGTCGTCCGCGGGGCGGGCGAGGACGTTCTCGGGCGTGTCGAACTGGACGAGCTTGCCGCCGGTCTTGAACACCGCGACGCGGTCGCCGAGCTTGATCGCCTCGTCGATGTCGTGGGTGACGAAGACGATGGTCTTGTGCAGCTCGGCCTGGAGGCGGAGGAACTCGTCCTGGAGCTCGGCGCGGACGACGGGGTCGACGGCGCTGAACGGCTCGTCCATGAGCATGACCGGCGGGTCGGCGGCGAGCGCGCGGGCGACGCCGACGCGCTGCTGCTGGCCGCCGGAGAGCTGGAACGGGTAGCGCTTGGCCATCGAGGCGTCCAGGCCGACGCGCTCCATCAGCTCGCGGGCGGTGTCGCGGGCCTTCTTCTTGTTCCAGCGCAGCAGGTACGGGACGGTCGCGATGTTGTCCTCGATCGTGCGGTGCGGGAACAGCCCGGCGTGCTGGATGACGTAGCCGATGCCGCGCCGCAGCTCGGCGGGCCTGCTGTCGCGCACGTCCGCGCCGTCGATGAGGACCCGGCCGCCGGTGGGCTCCACCATGCGGTTGATGGTGCGCAGCGCCGTGGTCTTGCCGCCGCCGGACGTGCCGACGAACACCGTGATCTCGCCCGTGCGGCATTCGAGGCTCACGTCGTCGAGCGCGACGGTCCCGTCGGGGTAGGTTTTGCTCACGCCCTCAAAGGTGATCAAGCGGTTTCACGTCCTCGCCGGGGCGCCGCAACGCCGATGATCCATCTCGACCTTCTGCCCAACCGTAGCCAATGGGTACCGTCGTCTCGGTCCCCCGGCTCGCCGGGCACAACCAGAACATAACTACTTGAAAAGCCGGGAAAGTAGCCTACCGCCTTGGGAAACAGCCGAATCGTTATCGACGGCACCGCTCTCACGTGTGCGCAGGTGGTGCGCGCCGCCCGCGACGACGTGATGATCGCCATAGCCGACGCGGGGGTCGAGCGGGCCCGCGCGGCCTGGCGGGTGGCCCGCGAGACGGCCGAGCACCAGCCGGTGTACGGCCGCACCACGGGCGTCGGCGCCAACCGCGTGGTGGACGTCGAGTGGGAGGACGCCGACGCGCACGGGCTGCGGCTGCTGCGCAGCCACGCGGCGGGCGCGGGGCCGCTGGTGGCGCCGGAGATCGTCCGGGCGATGCTGACCGTCCGGCTGAACCAGATCGCTGCGGGCGGCTCCGGCGTCGAGGCTGGAGCGCTCCAAGCCCTCGCGGACGTCCTCAACCTGGGGCTGCTGCCGCCCGTGCCGGTGTACGGGGCGATCGGCACGGGCGACCTGACGGCGCTCGCGTCCACCGCCCTGTGCCTGCTGGGCGAGCGCGCCTGGCTCCCCGGGGCGGACGGGGCGCCCGAGCGCGGCCCCGGCTACACCCTTCGCTCCGCCGACGCGCTCGCGTTCATCAGCTCCAACGCCGCCACGCTCGGGGAGGCGGCGATCGCCGTCGCCGACCTGCGGGAGACCCTCGCCGCGTCCACGGTGGTCGCCGCGCTGTCGCACCTCGCCGTCCGCGGCTCGGAGGAGCCGTACGCGCCGCCCGTCCACGACGCGTGCCCGCATCCCGGCCAGCGGGACGCCGCCGCCGCGATGCGGATCCTGCTGGCCTTCGAGCCGCCGGCCGCCGCGCGCATCCAGGACCCCTACGGCTACCGCGCCTTCCCGCAGGTGCACGGCCCCGCGCTGGAGGCCGCCGCCTACGCGGAGGAGGTCGTCACCCGCGAGATCAACGCGGCGGCCGAGAACCCCCTCGTGGACGTCCCGGGACGGACCGTCTGGCACAACGGCAACTTCCACACCGCCTACGTCGGGCTCGCGCTGGACGCGGCGCGGGCGGCGCTGTTCCAGACAATGGCGCTGGCCGCAGCCCGGCTCGGCACGCTCGCCGAACCGGCGTTCACCGGGCTGTACCCGTTCCAGGGCGCCACCGAGGCGTCCTCGGGGATCATGATCCTGGAGTACGTGGCGCACTCGTGCCTCGCCGACGTTCGCCGCCTCGCGACCCCGGCGGCGCTCGGCAGCGCGGTGCTGTCGCGCGGCGTCGAGGAGCACGCGGGTTTCTCGACGCAGTCGGCGCGCGCGACCACCGACGCGGTCGCCGCCTACCGGCTCGGCCTCGGCTGCGAGCTGGTCGCCGCCGTGCGGGCGCTGCGGATGCAGGGGCGCGCCCCGTCGGGCGGCCCGCTCAGGTCGGCCTACGACCTGGCCGCCGGGGTCCTCGACCCGCGCATCGAGGACCGGCCCCTGGACACCGACATCGCCGCCGCCGCCGACCTCCTCCCCCACCTGGCCGCCCTGCATCCCTGATCCCTCCGGTCGCGGCGGGTCGGCCCGCCTCCGTGCCCGAGCGCCGATCATGGAGTGCCGGTGGACGCGCGGGCGCGCAGGGACGGCTCGCGGACGACGCGGCGCTTGCGGGGCTTGCCGTCGATGACGTCCACGATCAGGCGGACGGCGGCGTGCACGATGCCCTCGATGTCCCAGTCGACGCTGGTGAGGGGCGGGGTGAGCAGGGCCGACATCGGATGGTCGTCGTAGCCGCAGACCGCGACGTCGCCGGGGACGTCGAGGCCCAGCTCCCGCGTGGCCGCGTAGACGCCGTAGGCGATCGAGTCGGCGAAGCAGAACACGGCGGACGGGCGGTCGGGCCCGCCGAGCACCCGCACGGCCACCTCGGTGGACTCGGCCAGCGACTGCGGCACGACCACCACGTCGACCCGCAGGCCGAGCCGCTCCGCCTCGGCGTTCACGTACACGTCGGCGGGGCGGTCGGGGGTGCTGTCCAGCGTCGGGGTGAACACCGTGACGCGCTCGTGGCCGAGCGAGCGCAGGTGCTCCAGCGCCAGCGTGACGCCCCGGCGGTTGTCGAAGACGACCTCGCCCTGCGCCTGCCCGCCGTGCAGGGCGTCGCCGATGGACACGACCGGGACCGTGCCGGCCAGCTCCGACCACAGCGGCGCGGACGGGTCGAGCGGCTGCACGATGAGGCCGTCGACGCGCTGGTCGCGCAGCCGGCGGGCGAGGGCGAGCTCCCGCTCCGGGTCGCCGCCCGCGTCCACGATCAGAGCGTAGCGGTCGCGGGCGAGCAGCGCGCGGCCGATGCCGACGGCGAGCGACTGCTGCCAGTAGTCCTCCAGCGAGCCGCAGAGCAGCCCGACCTGGCCGGTGCGGCCGCTGGCGAGGGCGCGGGCGATCGGATGCGCCTCGTAGCCGAGCTCCCGGGCCGCCGCGCGGACCCGTTCCTGCGTCTCCTCGGAGGTCTGGACGCCGCGCAGGGCGTACGACACGGCCGCAGGCGACAACCCCGTCGCCTGCGCCACCTCCCGTATGGTCGCGCGCTTGCGCCTCGCTGGCACCCCTCAACCCTAGACGCCCCCAGTGACAAAAGCGGATGACCCGGCTTGACGCGGACATCGCTTAAACGGTTCACTGAAGCGGTTCACTGATGCGGTTCAGTTCGAGCCCGCGGCCCGGGAGGAGGACCGGCTTGTCCCTTCGCGTGGACGTCCACCAGCACCTGTGGAGCCCCCCGCTCGTCGAGGCGCTCCGCCGGCGCCGCACGCCTCCCCGCCTGGACGGCTGGCGCCTGCACCTCACCGGGGAGCCGCCCTTCGACGTCGATCCGGCCGACCACGACGTGGATTCGCGGGCGGCCCTCGTCCGCGAGGACGGGCTCGACCGCGCGCTGGTCTCCCTGTCGTCGCCGCTCGGGATCGAGATGCTGCCGCCCGCCGAGGCGCGCCCGCTTCTCGACGCCTACCACGAGGGCGCCGCCGCGCTGCCCGGCGCGTTCGGCGCCTGGGCCGCCGCGACCGTCTCCGAGATCGACCCGGCCGCGCTCGCCCACACGCTCGACGCGTCCGGAAGCCGGTTCGCCGGGGTGCAACTGCCCGCCGCGGCGCTCGCGGACCCCGCCGCGCTGGAACGCTCCAGCCCCCTCCTGGACGTCGTAGAGGCCCGCGACCTGCCCCTGCTGATCCACCCAGGCCCAGCCCGCACACCCACCCCCGCCCCGCTCAACGCCCCACCCAGCCCACCCGGCCCACCCCGTCAGGACACGTCCGGCCAAGGCACGCCCGGCCAGGAAGCGCCCGCCCACGGAGCACCCGGCCAAGGAGCACCCAGCCAAGGAGCGTTCAGCCAGGGCGTGTCGGGCGGCGTAGCTGACGGGATGCCGGGGTGGTGGGCGGCTGTCGTGCCCTACGTCCAGGAGATGCATGCGGCGTGGTTCGCGTTCCGGGCGTTCGGGCGGGCGCGGCATCCGCGGCTGCGGGTGTGCTTCACGATGCTCGCGGGCCTCGCGCCGCTGCACGGCGAGCGGGTCGCGGCGAGGGGCGGCGGGCGCGGCACCGTGGACCCCCTGGTCTTCGTCGAGACGTCGTCGTACGGGCCCCGCGCGGCGGACGCCGTCGTCCGCGCGCTCGGCGTCGACGCGATCGTGCACGGCAGCGACCGGCCCTACGCCCGTCCCCGCGACCTCCACTTGGGTGAGGCCGCCGAGCACGCCTTCCGCGTGCGCAACCCCCATCTCCTGCTGTTCGGAAAGGAGCCGACCCGTGTCGCCTGAGGTCCTGATCCCCGCCCCCGTCCTCGCGGACCTGCCCGCCCGTCCGCTCGACCAGCGCGAGTTGCGCGCGCTGGTCGACGCGCTGGCCGAACGGCCGGAACTGTGGCGGCCGCACGTCGCCTTCCCTGAGGGCCGCCGCCACTACGCCTCGCTGCACCGCGACGAGTACGTGGACGTGTGGCTGCTCTGCTGGACGCCGGAGAACGACACCGGCTGGCACGACCACGACGTGTCGTCCGGGGCGGTCCGGGTCGTCGCCGGGGCGCTGGAGGAGTGCAACCCGCGCATCGGTGGCGCGCACGTGCGGACGGTGGTGGAGGAGGGGGCGTCGTTCTGCTTCGGTCCCGACCACATCCACCGGCTCGTGGGGGCCGCCGCGACGAGCGTCTCCATCCACGCGTACTCGCCGCCGCTGTGGCGGCTCGGCCAGTACTCGATCGACGAGACCGGCCTGATGCGGCGCCTCTCGGTCAGCTACGCGGACGAGCTCCGTCCGCCCGCCTGACCCACGCCGGCGGCTGGGCGGCATCGGCGGCCGGACGACCTGGCGTGCCCCGGCGGGCCCCCGCGGCCGGGCGGCCTCTGACGGGCCCGTCCGGGGGAGGCGGACCCGTCAGAGGTGGGCGGCCCTCCGATGCCCGCTCACACCGGACGACCGCCCACATTTCCCTCAGCGCGGTCGGGAACGGGAACGTCACACCGGCGGCGCGGCGACCGGCATCACCGGAAGTCCGCCCATTCCCGCGCCCAGCCGCGGAGTTCGGTGAACGCGCGGACGGGGTCGGCGTGGTAGGCGTCCCAGGGCCGCCGGGTCACCTGGTCCCCGATGAACCGGAACTGTTCGGCCGCGGCGGCGACCTCGCCCGCCATCACGAGGGCGAACGCGAACGCGTTGTGGGTCGCGGGCCATCCGGGCCGCGGCCGGTAGGACGGATGCCGGATCGAGTGGTCGGCGGCGGCGCGGAGGCCGCCGCGCACCCAGTCCTGGGCCATGAAGGGGCCGCGCTCGGCGTGCGGCAGCGACCGCCACCGGTCGATGTGGGCGAGCGGGATGAGCTTCCCCAGCGGGCTCCCGGCCGGGGCCTTCGTGACGACGTCGCGCGCGAACCCGTAAGCCTCGTCCGGGCCGTCGTGCAGGCCGAGCCAGGCGAGCATCTCCGTGTGGGCGTCCAGGTGGGTGGGATGCAGGTCGACGACCCGCTCGAACCGCCAGAGGGCCTCTTTCCGGTCGACCCGCCCCGCGCGGGCCGCGGTGACGAGCAGCGCCCACGCGTCCGCGTTGTCCGGGTCGCGCGAGAGCACGTCGGTGAGGCACTCCTCGGCCAGGCCGACGTTCTCCGGAGGGAGGCCCTCGGCCGGGACGCGCTCGGGCAGCAGCAGGTGGGCGGCGCGGATGACCAGCGGCAGCGGCGCGCCGGGCTCGGCCCTGCACCATTCGGCGATCCAGTCCCCGACCCCGGGTGCCGCCGCGCAGACGCCGAGGTAGAAGCTCCGGTCGTCGGGGTCGGCCACCGGGTCGAAGAGCTCCCGGATCCTCGTCCAGTCGTGGCGTCGCATGGCCTGCCACAGGGCTTCCGCCACCGGGTCGCCCATGCACGGGTCCGCGTCGGGTGACGACGGCAGGATCAGATCGGATCCGTGCCGGTTGAACGACCGCATCTGCCACTCCGTGGACGCCTCTCCGGGGGCTCGGGCACCGCCCCGGGTACACAGGTCAGCGAACCGGCGATCGAAAGCGTTACCGTCTCCGGCCGGACGGCTCAGTTGCGGATCAGCTCCGCGTCCGGCGGGCGCGGGACGGGCACGGTCGTGACGGCCGCGCCGGGGCCGTCCGCGACATCCCTGTCCCGCTCAGAACCGGGCGTGTCGGGCGCAGAGGACGTGCTCGGCGTTCCGGACGTGCGCATCGCCGCCCGCATCGGCTCCAGCGAGGCCACGAGCCCCGCCTTCAGCCGTTTCGCGGCCGGACGCTCGATGAGGCGGTGCAGGGCGTAGGCGCCGAGCAGCGACGCCGCGGTCACGACCGCGAGCGCGGCCCACCGGTTCAGGCCCGGGTACACCGCGTCCAGCACGGGCAGCGCGAGCTGCGAGTGGACGAGGTAGAGCGGGTAGGTGAGCGCTCCGAGGACGGTCAGCCCGCTCCAGCGGATCCGGCTGAGCCGGCCGGTCGCGACGAGGATCATCACGGCGAAGATCACCGTGACGGCCGCCGAGACGACGAGCTCGTCCGAGCCCTTGAAGGCGGTGTCCGCGCGCCAGGCGCCCCAGTGCAGCGCGAGCAGGTACGAGATGGCCACGTATCCCCAGAGCAGCAGCGTCGGCCCGAACCGGTGGATCATGAAGAGCGCCATGCCGGCGATGAAGTAGGGGCTCCAGGTGGGCACCAGCATGACCTGGAGGATCTTGCTGCCCGCCTCGTCCGCGAAGACGCCGCCGAACAGCCACGCCGCCATGAAGATCAGGCAGGACCGGTAGGTGATCCCGATGCCCGCGAGGACGGCGGCCAGCACGTAGAAGTGCATCTCGACCCAGAGCGTCCAGTAGACGGCGTCGACGTTCCGGATCCCGAGCCCGCCCTGCATCATGGTCAGGTTCGGCACCACCAGGCCGGGGACGCCGTTCCCCTGCCGGAACGCCGCGTACACGACCGCTCCGAGCAGCACGCTCGCCCAGTAGGCGGGCATCAGCCGGACCACCCGGGAGATCGCGAACTCGCCGGGACCGCGCCCCCACGCGCTCATCAGGATCACGAAACCGCTGATCATGAAGAAGAGGTCGACGCCGAGGTAGCCGTACCTCGTCACCCCGGCGAGTTCAGGGAAGACCTCCCTGGACGGGTCGGGCCACGCACCGGGGCCGCCGAAGCCGGTGAAGTGGTACAGCATGACCGCGAGGGCCGCGAGGAAGCGCAGCAGGTCGAGTTCGCGGAGGCGGGGGCGTCGGGTCACCGCGGCACCCTCTCGGCGCCGGGTTGCCCCATCTGAGCCAGGACGTGAGCCCCCGGTGAACGCGGGGTGTAGGAAGCGAGACGCAACGGACGCCGAACCGTGCCGTCCGGGTCGTCCGAGACCGCACCGGCCGGGCGGCGGGCTTCAGTAGGATGCGGGGGGCATCCCCGGAACAATTGGTGGTCCTCCATGACATCTCGCCGTGCCCGTCGCGGCGCGGCGCTCCTGCTGCTGTGCCTGAGCCTGGCGGCCGTGCTCGCGGCCACGGGCTGCACCGACCTCGGCGGCTCCGTCCACCGGTCGGCGGCGGCGGACGGGCCCGCGGGCAGGCCCGCCGGGACCGCGCGGCCCGCGCCCGTGGTCATGTTCCTCGGCGACAGCTACACCGTCGGGGAGCGGGGCGCGCTTCCCGAGACCACCTACGCCCCCGCGACCGCGCGGCTGCTCGGCTGGCAGGTCGTCGTCGGCGGGCGCGCGGGCACGGGCTTCGTGAACGGCGGCGCCGGGCGCGAGCCGTACCTGAAGCTGTTCGAGAGCCAGCTCGGCTGGCGGCCCGCGCCCGACCTGCTGATCGTGTCCGGCGGGCACAACGACTGGCGCGTCCCGGGCCCGGAGGTCGCCGCGGCCGCGCACACGCTGCTGGAGCGCGTCCGGCAGCGCTGGCCCGGCACCGGGATCGTGCTGATGGGTCCGCTGTGGGGCAGCGGCACGCCGCCGCAGCGGGCGCTCGCCGTCCGGGACGCGCTGGGGGCGCTGGCGAAGCAGCTCGGCATCCCGTTCGTCGACCCGATCGGCGAGCAGTGGATCACCGGGAACCGGCTGACCGGCCAGGGCAACGCGCCCGTCTACATCCGCAAGGACGGCACGCACCCGAACCAGGCGGGCCACCGCTATCTGGCGACCCGCCTGGCCGACGACATCAGGCGCCTCGGCCTCGCCCGCCCGACCCGAAAGCCCTGAGGCGCCTCAAGTTCTGGGGCGGGCGAGGGTGAGGGAGAAGTCGCCGACCGCGTCCGTCCAGAACTCGGCGAGCTCCAGCCCGGACGCGCCCAGCTCCGCCTCCATCCGCTCCCTGCGGAACTTGGCGGAGATCTCGGTGCGCATCTCCTCCCCCTCCGCGAACGACACCTCCAGGTCGAGCCCCCCGACGCGGACGTCCTGCGCGCGGGTGGAGCGCAGCCGCATCTCGATCCACTCCTCCGCCTCGTCCCAGACGGCGACGTGCTCGAACGCGGTCACGTCGAAGTCGGCGTCCAGCTCCCGGTTGATCACGTGCAGGACGTTGCGGTTGAACTCCGCGGTCACGCCCGCCGCGTCGTCGTAGGCGCGGACGAGCCGCCCGGGATCCTTGACGAGATCGGCGCCGAGCAGCAGGAAGTCGCCCTCGCCCATGGTCGCGCGCAGGCCGCCGAGGAAGCCGACGCGGGCGGCGGGCGGCATGTTGCCGATCGTCCCGCCGAGGAAGGCGATCAGCCGCCGCTCGCCGCCCGGCAGCAGGTGCAGGTGCTGCTCGTAGTCGGCGACGACGGTCCGGACGGCGAGGTCCGGGAAGTCGGCGGCGATGGCCGCGGCCGCCTCCTCCAGGAAGTCGCCGCTCACGTCCACCGGGACGTACGAGCGGAGCGTGCCCTTAAGCGCGCCGAGCAGCAGGCGCGTCTTCTCCCCCGACCCGGCGCCGAGCTCCAGCAGCGTCCGGGCGCCCGTGAGCGCGGCGATCTCGGACGCCCGCGCGGTGAGGATCTCGCGCTCCCTGCGGGTCGGGTAGTACTCGTCCAGCCGCGTGATCTCCTCGAAGAGCGCGCTGCCGCGCTCGTCGTAGAACCACTTGGGCGGGAGCGTCTTCGGCGTGCCGGCGAGCCCCTCCCTGACGTCCTGGCGGAGCGTCTTGGCGAGGTCGTCGGCGGTCAGGAACCGGTCCACGTGGTCCTCCATGCGTAGCGCGTTCGGGTCAAAGCGGGTCGATCCGGACACCGGACGCCAGGTCGGCGGTGACGAGCGAGCGGTCCGGGACGGGACGCCACCCGGACTCGCCGTCGAGCGGCTCGGAAGCGATCCGGATCTCGCCTTCGTCCGTGCGGACGAAGAGGGAGTCGCCCCAGGTGGTGGCGGCGAGGGCCGTCCCGTCCGAGGCCAGCAGGTTGTAGCGGCCGGAGGCCAGGCCGGTCACGGCGGCGACGACCGCGGCGAGGCCCTCGCCGAGCGGGCGGCCCTCGCGCCACAGCCGGACGGCGAGGGCGAACAGCGGCGCCGAGTCGAGCGGGGCGCGCGCGTCCGGGACTCCCGCGAGGTCCCCGGCCAGCTCGCGCAGCTTGCCCTCGACGCCCGCGTAGCCCTCGATCTTGCCGTTGTGGCTGAACAGCCAGGTCCCGGCGCGGAACGGCTGGGCGCACGACTCGTCCACGGGGAACCCCGCGGTCGCCGACCGGATCGCCGCGACCGCGCACGACGCCCGGACGGCGCCCGCGATCTCGCGGAACGACTGGTCCGTCCACAGCGGCTGGGCGCGCCGGAACCGCACGGCCTCCGGCGCCCCGCCCGGTCCCGGCCCCTCGGGGTACCAGCCGACACCGAACCCGTCGGCGTTCAGGAGGTTGCCCTGCGTCATGCGGGGCGCGTACGTCTGGTGCTCCAGGGAGTGGTCGCCGTCGTAGATGAGGGAGTGCAGCGTCCGCTCAGGCCCGAGGTATCCGAGATGGCGGCACATCTAGGCTCCCTCCCTTGAAGCGGAGCGGGCGCAGCGGAACCCGGAGAAGATCTGCCGCCTGATGGGGTAGTCCCAGTTCCGGAAGGAGCCGCGCACGGCGAGCGGATGCGTCGCCCAGGAACCCCCTCGCAGCACCTTGTATTCGGGTCCGAAGAACACCTCCGAGTACTCCCTGTACGGGAAAGAACGGAATCCCGGGTAGCCGTGGAAGTCAGACGACGTCCACTCCCACACGTCACCGAGGAGCCGCCTCACCCCGTACGCCGACGCACCCGACGCGTACGAGCCCGCTTCGGCCGGACGGAGCAGCCGCTGGCCCAGGTTGGCGCGGCCCTCCTCGTACACGTCGCCCCACGGGTAGCGGCGGGACCGTTCTGCCGCGGGATCCCAGCGGGCGGCCTTCTCCCACTCGGCCTCCGTCGGCAGGCGCTTGCCCGCCCACCGGGCGTAGGCGTCCGCCTCGTACCAGCACACGTGCTGGACGGGCTCGCCGGGCGGGATGGGCTCCGTCCGGCCGAACCGGCGCCGCAGCCACTGGCCGCCCTCGCGCGTCCAGAAGGCGGGGGCCTGCTTGCCCCTGCCGTCCCTGCCGCCCTTGGTGCGCCACTCCCAGCCCGCCGGGTCCCACCAGCGGGGGTCGTCGTACCCGCCCGCCTCCATGAAGGCGAGGTAGGCGGCGTTGGTGACGGGTTCGGCGTCGATGTAGTAGGCGGGCAGGTCCACGATGTGCACCGGACGCTCGTTGTCGTACGCCCACGGGTCGTCCGAGGTGCCCATCTGGAACGGTCCCGCCTCGATGAGCACCTCCTCCGCGGGGGCGGGCGTCCGCTCGACGATCTCCGAGGGCGGGTCGAGGAGCGCCGGGGCGCCCTTGCGGAGCTGGTGGGTGGCCAGCATCGTCTCGTCGTGCATGTGCTCGTGCTGCACGACCATCAGGTACACGAACCCGCCCGCGGTGAGCGGGTCGGCGGTGTCGAACCGCACCGACGGCAGCGAGTCGAGGACCTTGGCGCGGACGGTCCCGATGTAGGACCGCGCCTCGTCCGGCGGCAGGAGCGGCAGCGACGGGCGCTCGGCGCGCGGATGCTCGAACGCGTCGTACAGCGTGTCGATCTCCGGGCGCATCGGCTCGATGCCCGCGGCGCCGCGCAGCAGCCACAGCTCCTCGTAGTTGCCGACGTGCGCCAGGTCCCAGACGAGCGGCGACATCAGCGGCGAGACCTGCGCGACGAGGTCGTCGTCCGCCAGCGCTCCGGTGGTCAGCCCGAGGCTCCGGTCGCGGACCGCGCCGAGCTCGTCCGCGATCAGCTCCTTCAACGCCTCCTCGTCGCGGACGTCGGGGTCGATCGAGCCCGGGGAGCTCATCCTTGCCATGCCAGATCCTCCTCGGACGGTGTTCGGGATTCGTCGTCGGCCGGGGATCGGCCGCTCTCGACGTACCGGCGGGCGTACTCGTCCACGAGCGGGACGAGGGCGGACGCGCCCAGCCGGGGCAGCGCGTCCAGGGCCGCGCGGACGCAGGTGCGCGCGGCGGCGGCGAGGGCCGCACTCCTCATCGGTGCCCTCCCGCCGGAGAAGGGGTCCTCCGAGCGTCGCGGTCGTCGGGATACACGTCAAACCAAGACGGGTGTCGGATTCAAGG
>NZ_CAACUY010000068.1 GCF_900659615.1 Actinomadura fibrosa
CTCTTCGATCTCGGTGCCGCGCCCGCTCGCGCCGTGCCCGCTGGCGCCGTGTCCGCCGACTTCGGCCGCGCCGCGTCCACCCGCGCCCCGTCCACCGACTCCGGTCGCGCTGCGTCCGCTTCGACCGGCGGCTGGGTCTTCGTTGCGGCCAAGCGGTCGCGGAGGTCGTCGGCTTCGCGCTCCAGGGCGGCGACTCGTTGCCGGAGGTCGGCGGCCTCGGCTTGGGCACGCGCCAGGTCGTCCGGCGGGGGCACGTGCCGGACGCGTTCGTACGCGTCCACCCACCGCGTGACCTCGGTGCCGGGCAGCCCGCAGGCCGCCGCGAAGTGCCCGACCCGGGTGACCTCCCGGTCGCTCGCCGACCGCCACCGGTCCTTCTGGAGCATCGCGCTGATCGTGGCGTCCGGCAGCATGCCCCACGAGCGCTTCTCGATCTCCGACTGCCGGGGCGACCCCGCCCACGCCCGCAGCTCCCGCAGCAGCGCGTAGAACTCCCGGACGTCGCGCGCCGCCGCCGGATCGGGCAGCCGCCGCCCGCCGCCGAACACCGGCTCCGTCCACGGCGTGAATGCCAGCGGATGCCGTGCCGCCAGCCGCCGCCACGGCACCTTCGGCCGGTACGCCTCCACGATCCGCGTCGGCTTGCCGTGCCCGTTCCGCTCGAACGCGGCGCGCAGGCCGTTCCCCCGCTCGTCCCACTGGGCCTGCTCCACCGCCGCCCAGCGGCCCCGCACGTCCCCGACCTCGCCGCCGTCGATTCCCGCCGCCGCCAGGCACGCGCTGACGACCTCCCACGACATCAGCTCGCCCGTGCCGTCCAGCAGATCCCGGACCGTCGACTCCAGCAGACCGGTACGCTCCGCCAGGACGCCCGGTCCGCTCCCCTCCAGCCGGACGGCCAGATCGCGGGCGAAGGCGGCCTTCCGGTCGAGATAGGAGTCCAACGCCCGCTCCGTCCGTCTCACGCGTCCCCGCCCCGAGGCGACCAACCACGATGCAGTGCCCGCGCGCGCGAGGTGGGCGAGTTATCCGGATGTTCGCGTCCACGTGGCCATCTGTACGGACGAGGGCCCCGGCCGGGACGCTTCCGGGAACGGACCGGCCTTCCAGGAACGAACCAGGAACCCCCAGAACCCACCAGGACCCCGGCGAATCGGCGGTACCCGCCGGTGTTCGGCCACGCTGGCACCCATGAGACGTGGATGCCGACCCCGCTCCGTTTCCTACGCCGCCCTGGCCGTCGAGCGCTTCCGCAACTGGCCCCTGGCGGTCCGCCGTGCGGACTGCGGCCCCGGCCGGGCTCTCACCCTCGCCGGCATCCAGATCGTCCATCTCCACCAGGACGACCTCGCCGAGGTGCTCCTCACCGAACGGGTCATCGGCCGCCTCAGCCCCGCCCTCACCTCGTCCGGCCGCGTGGACATCCTCCCGGACACCCCCTGGGTCCAAGTCCACCTGGACACCGACGGCGACCTCTTCCTCCTGCAATCCCTGGTCAGCCTCGCCATCCAGACCAACGACCCCCCCACCCCAACCCACCGCCGCCCCAACACCCCCTGCCCCTACCTACGCCCCACACACGTCCCCGCCCCGCCCAGACCGTTTTCCCAATCCGCCCGCCTCTAGGGACCCCGAACGAACGGAAGGCCTCCGCGATCACGCGGAAGCCCTCTGTCCTCACTGCTCAGCCTTCGACGGCGATCGGTTCAGCCGACGGTACGGCTGAGCTCCTCGGCATCTTCGAGAGCGTGCTTCTGCATCTCGACGAGGTGCCCCACGGCCAGTCCCGGGACGCTTCGCAGGATCTCCTCGACCTGCTCGGCCCGTGGCTGGTCATCAGGAAGGGGGGCCGAGCCGGACACCTTGAACTCCGTGATCAGGCGCGCGAGCGCGACGCCGGCGACGATCTCGAACAGCGGTGGGGGATCGCCCTTGTCGATGAGGATCTGGAACGCCTTCTGCAGCCGGATCGGGACCAGGTGCCAGACCAGATCGAACACCAGGCACTGCGGGGCGTACCGACCGAGGGCGTCGACGGCCGCACGGCCGAGCGACTGGACGGGAAGCGACTGGCCGGCGAGTTCGATCACCGGATCCGACCAGAGGGCCTGCCACCAGCGCGCGGCGCGCATGGCGGCCTGCCTTCCCGGTGGCGCGAGCCAGATGGCGCTGTTGACGAAGAAGTGCTCGATCTTGCGGAACTGAGGCAGCCAGCCGTGGGTAACCGGATCGGTGAAGCCGGTGCGGTCCGGTACGCCGGGCAGGCCGCGGAGGTTGATGTCGAAGTGGTGATGCCAGGTCGAGTCGGCGACGATCCGTCCGACGGTCGCCGCGTGCCCTTCGTACGCAGAGAGGACACCGACCTCGCGACCGGGCGTGTTGGAGCTGGGGTCCACGATCGTCCCCCAGGCGACGACCTGCGGGACGGCTCCGGCAGGCCATTCCGGTGTCGGTTGCGGCGGCATCGCCGGAGCGACGGCCTCGCCCTCGTGTTGGTGGTCAGGGAAGATGTCGATCGGTCCGGCGGGGCTGCACAGCAGCGGATGCGGCGCCGTCAGGAACGGGCCGGCCCACCGCCGGCGGAGCCGCAGTGGCTGCGGCGTCGAATCCGACTGGTCGTCGAACTGGAAGGCGGTGTCGGCGCCGGATCGCAGGGTGGTGTTCCAGCCGGGCGGGGCGGCGTCCGGTGCGGGCAGCCGCCGCATCTTGCCCGCGCGCGGAAGGCTGCCCATGGCCATGCCGAGGTTCGCGTGGTCGCCGGTGATGAGGACGCCGCCCGCGCGGCCGTTCATGAACGCGGTGACGGCGTCGAGTTCCGCTCCGGCCAGTTGCGGTGCGGACTCGATGCTGTAGAGCCAGAGCTCATCGAACGCGTCCAACTCCAGTGCCCGGTCGAGCGTGAGGTTCTGGTTGGGCGTGGACGGGTCGGCGCGGCGATGCGCCGTCGTCACCTCGAACCGGACCCAGGGATAGTGGCTGCTCGTCAGAGTCGAGATGACCTGTTGCAGTCCGAGAAACGGGCCGCCGTCGAACCTGATCCCTCCGTCCGCATAAAGGAGGATCTTGACGACTGCCGGTCGCAGCCAGGGAAAGAGGCGCGGCCAGTCGGGTGGGGGAACAATGAGATCTGGCACGATTCACTCCCGTGCGCTCGACGTCGGGCCATGTAGTCCGTCGGGCCCGTGTTTCGATTCCCGCCCAGGGTAATCCCGTTAAGGAGCTATAGCCCTGTAATGGCCGAATGTGGGCATTGGTGACAATAAGGGGGGATTGTGAGATGGAAGTGAACGGTGAGGTCTTTACTTGAAAGATCGAATTTCATCGTTCATGAGGGAGAGATCGCCTGCGCTCGAGACGTGGGCCTGAGTCAGGCCCGCTGGGTCGGGCGCGGACGAGGAAAGTGCGGCGGTAGGTCGTCCGCCAACCCGGCGGCGGCATCCGGTCAGGACGCCTCGGTCGCTCCGGGCGATCACCTGCGCGAATGTCGGTCGACGGTGTCTTTCGGTTCTCTCGGCCGCCCGGAGTTCTTCCGCGTCATGCGCGCTCATCTCACTTGCTTGACTCTCGTCATTGCGGACAGATTGGCGCGGATACTCGTGCTGATAAGGTCGATCGCTCACGCGATGGTGTCCTAAGTGGTGGGCATGGCGTGATTCTGCCGTGTGCGCGTTCACCGCTCTGGCGGCGTACGGGGAAGTCAGGATCGCTCGTGGCGGCGACCACGCGGGAGCGGAAGCCGGATCCTCGGTCGTTGGGCCAAGGGATATGAGAGGAAGGAAAGTGTGCGAAAGGTCCATCGAATCCCGCACCCGGAACCTCCTTGATCTCTCGGTCGGCCCGGTGGCGGTATTCGTCGGACGCGCGCCGAGGTCGGCCGCTCATTCCTTCTACGGTCATATGACCCTGGCCAAGGCGGCATCGGGTCAGTGGTTCCCCGGTTGGGAGATAACCCGGACCTACGTCGAGGCGTGCGGGGAGACGTCCGTGTGTGGCGGCGGCACCGACACGAGACGGCCGCCCTGATCCAAGCCGCCGATCGGGCAGGAGGCCACGGGGCGTCGTGTTCCAACGGGTGGAATCGGGGCGTTGACAGGGGCGGGGGAGCGATCAGTGTGGAGGCATGATCCGTATCGCTGTCGCCGGCGTGGTGCTCGCGGCGTCCGGTGTTCTCATGCCCGCCGCTGCCGCTCAGGCCGGGACGGTTCGCGCGCCGGTGGTGAATCTGGCGCTGGCAGGGACGGCCACGGCGGACACCGGGACGGCATCGGCCGCCGTGGACGGGGACGCGGCGACGGCGTGGTGTCCGGCCGGGGCGTCCGGTGCCGTGACCGTCGATCTCAAGCGGGTCAGGCGGCTCGACGGGTTCGGGGTCACGCTGCTCGGCAGCGTCTCAGCGCGGGTCAGGATCGCTACGGCAACGGCGTCCGGGCGGTTCCGCGTCGCGCGCACGGCAGATGTCGCGGCCGGGACGCCGGTGTGGCTGCGCGCGCCGGGCAAAGCCAGGTGGGTGCGGCTGTCGATGGACGGGGACGGCGGCGTCCCCTGCCTCGGTGAGCTGCGGACGCTGGGACGCGGAGAGCCGATGATCGTCGGGCATGACCTGTCGTTCGCCGTGCAGGAGGCGGCGGCCGGTGCGCGGTACACCGACCGCGGTAGGGCCGCGCCGCCGGAGCGGATCCTCGCCGATCACGGCGCCAACTACGTCCGGCTAAGGCTGTGGGTCAATCCGCCCGCCGGGTATAGCGACCTGCCGAACGTGCTGGCCATGGCGCGGCGAGCCAAGGCCGCGGGGATGCGGTTGCTCCTCGACCCCCACTACAGCGACTTCTGGGCTGACCCGCAGAAGCAGCCGACCCCAGAGGCGTGGGCTGGCCAGGACCTGGACACCCTCGCCGCCACCGTGCGCACCTACACCCGCGACGTGCTGAACCGGCTGAGCGCCCAGGGCACCCCGGCGGACATGCTGCAACTGGGCAACGAGATCCGCAACGGGATGCTGTGGCCGACCGGGTACATCGACTGGTCCAAGGGGACCGGCTGGGACGCGCTCGGGACGCTGCTGCGTGCCGCCGCCGCGGGCGCCCGGGACGCCCGGGGCCGCACGCCGAGGCTCGTCGTCCATTTCGACCAGGGCGGCGACAACGCGTGGAGCCGGTCGTTCTTCGACCACGTCGTGGCGCAGCGCGTGCCGTTCGACGTGATCGGGCTGTCGTACTACCCGTTCTGGCACGGCACGCTGTCCGACCTGCGCGCCAACCTCGACGACCTCGCGGCCCGGTATCGCCGGGACGTGGCGGTCGTCGAGACGCAGTACGGCTGGACGCTCGCCAACGGCGACGGGCTCGGCAACTTCCTGTGGCAGGAGTCGCAGCTCGTCCCGGGGTATCCGGCGAGCCCGGACGGGCAGACGGCGTTCCTGTCCGATCTGCTGTCGATCGTCGCGGCCGTCCCGCACGGTCGTGGCGCGGGCGTCTTCTACTGGCAGCCGGAGTGGATTCCCGGTGTCGGCTGGGCGCCCGGGGAGGGGACGCCCAACGACAACCTCACGCTGTTCGACTTCCAGGGCCGCGCCCTGCGGTCGGTCGGCTTCACCGATCCGCTCCGCGGCTGACGGCCGCCCGGGCCGGTCCTCCGGCCGCGGCGGTCAGGCGGGGCGGGGGAAGGCGACCGGGCTGTGGTGCCCGTCGTGGTCGAGGGCGCGCACGCCGAAGAAGACGTTGTCCTTGGACAGGTCGATGGTCGCCGAGGTGACGTCGCCGACGGGGATGGCGTGTGTCCAGTCGGGGCTGGTCGTCTCCCGCCACACGACCTCGTATCCGGCGAGGTCGGGTTCGGGGCCGCGCGTCCAGACGAGGTCGGTGTCGTTGGTCAGCCGGTCGGTGCGGATCCGGACGTCCTTCGGCGTTCCGGGCGCCTGCGCCAGCGACCACAGGGCGGCGGCGTTCACGCGGGCGACGCGCGCGATGTAGGGGAAGTCGCAGAACTCGGGGAGGTCGCCGTACCGCTTGCCGCCCTCCACGCGGACGTCCTGGTGCTGGTGGTCGAAGTTCTCGTTCGGCTCGGTGAAGCGGGCGGCGGGGTAGCCCTGTTCGAGGAAGCCGATGTGGTCGCCGCCGCGCAGGTAGCGGTCGCGCCGGTAGATGATCCGGACGTCCATGCCGGTGGCGCCGTTGTGCGCGACGGAGCGGGTGAAGCGGGCGAGCTGGCGTGCGGGGGAGTCGTTCTCGCCGCCGACCGCGCGGCGGACGTTCGCCTCCTCGGGGGTCTCGGCGGTCGGGACGCCCTCGGCGAACAGCCGGACGGTGCGGGGGTCGCGCGTTCCGTCGTCCGCGGTGGCGCTGCCGACGATGTCGTTGGTGAACATCGCCTGGACGTCGGCGCCCGCGGCCTTGTAACGGCCGGCCATGTACCGGGCGCCGTACAGGCCCTGCTCCTCGCCCGCGACGGCGGCGAAGACGATGGTGGCCTTCGGGCGGCGGGTGGCCATGACGCGGGCGAGCTCCATGGCGACGGCCACCCCGGAGGCGTCGTCGTCGGCGCCGGGCGCGTCCGCGGTGGCGTTCATGACGTCGGTGACCCGCGAGTCGTAGTGGCCGGACACGACGTAGATCCGGTCGGGCGTGGCGGAGCCGCGCAGCGTCGCGACGATGTTCGTGATGCGCGTCGGGACGGGGATGCGGGACGCGGGCTCCTGGACGTAGGACTGCGCCTCGACCGTCATCCGTCCGCCGGACGCGGCGGCGTAGCGGCGCATCTCCGCGAGGATCCAGTCGCGGGCGGCGCCGATGCCGCGGTTCGGGTCGTCCTGGCTGGAGAGGGTGTGCCGGGTGCCGAAGCCCACGAGCCTCCGGACGGTCTCCTCGACGCGGCGCCGGTCGATGTCGCGCAGCAGCGCCCGCAGTTCGGCGTCGGGTGGCTGGGCGGTGACGGGGCGGCCGGGTCCGGCCATCGCGCCCGCCTCCCGCGCCGCCGCCGGACGGCCCCGCGCCGCGACGCCGGTGGTGACGGCGGCCGTCGAAAGGGTCAGGAAGGTCCTGCGCCGGTACTCGTTGATGCCCACGAAAACGGTCTATTCGGGTATTTCGGCGCTGTCCAGGGTCGAAGGATGCCAGGGATCGGGCCGCGCGGGTGGCGATGATTGCGGGCGGCGGTGCGTGATCGGCGCTTCCGCCGTACACTCCGGTTCCCGGAGCCGCAGGATTTCGTCCGGCTCCTTTTGATCCGCGGAGGCGGGCATGGCCGTGCCACGGGGTATGGGAATCCTTCTTCGTTTGCTCGTCGCCGCCGGACTCGCGGTCGACGCGTGGATCCACTGGCGTTTCGCCCCCGACATGGCCCCCGGCAAGAACGCCCCGAGCGGCACCATCGCGGGGGACGACCTGTTCCGCGCGCAGGCGATCGCGGCCGTCGTCGCCGCGGTCCTCGTGCTCGCGTGGGCGAGCAAGTGGACGTACGCGATCGCGTTCGTGGTGGCCGCCAGCGCCGCCGGGGCCGTCCTCGCGTACTACTGGTGGGACTTCGGCCGGATCGGCCCGATCCCGCGCATGTACGACCCGTCCTGGTACAGCGACAAGACGATCAGCCTGGCGGGCGAGGTCGTGGCCGCGCTCGCCGCGCTCGCGGGGTTCTTCACCGTGGGCGACCGGGAGCGCCGCCGCAGCACCGCCCCGACCCGCTGAGCCGCCCCGACCCGCTGAGCCGCCCCGGCCCGCTGAGCCACCCCGGCCCGCTGAGCCGCCCCGGCCCGCTGGGCCGCCCTAGCCCCGCGCGCCCGCTCAGTGGGGGGCGCCGGGCGCCGGGGGTCAAAGCGGCTCCTGGGGGCCGCCCCCCAGACCCTCGGGGCTACCGCCCCAAAGCGCTCAGCGCCGTGGCGGCACGCACATCGTGTCGAGGCCGAGGACGTGGTTGAGGCGGCCGAACGCCAGCCAGGAGCCGATGCTCATGCTCAGCTCCACGATCTCGGCCTGGGTGTAGTGCGCGGTCATCCGCGTCCAGAACTCGTCGTCGAGGCCGTGGTGGTCGAGCGCGTACCGTTCGGCGTACTCGGCGGCGAGCCGGGTGCGGTCGTCGAACGCCTCGGTGGTGCGCCATTCGGCCACCGCGCCCGCGAAGCCGTCCTCGACCTTCCGGCCGTCCCGCTCGGTGCGCCAGTCGAGGCAGAAGACGCAGCCGTTGATCTGCGCGATCCGCAGCCGCGCCGCCTCGAACTCGCGGAGCCCGAGGGTCGTGTGGGCGTAGACGGACAGCGAGAAGTGCGAGGCGGCCGTGCCGATGCCGGGGACCATCTCGCCCCACACGTACTCGATCGGGTCCTTGCCCTCGGGGATGTCGATGTTCACGGGCGTCTCCTTCCGAGCCTGCCGGTCGCGGGGCGCAGCGGGACGTCGAGCGCGTCGTAGAGGCCGGGCTCGGCGTCCGCGAGCCAGTCGATGGCGCCGACCAGCCGTCCCGCCGCGGTGGCGTTCCCGCCCGCGGACCGGTTGCCGCCCTCGTCGGTCGCCTCGACCGTGACCTCGATGCGCGGGCGGCCCTCGACGATGACGCGGTGCGCGCCGGCGCCGTCCGGCGGGACGGGCCAGTCCGGCGCGCAGGACGGGTGGACGCGGGTGACGTGCTCGATGACGATCAGCGGTTCGCCGCCGACGATCCCCTGGACCTCGAACCGCACGGCGCCCTGCGTCCCGGCCTCGAACGCGCCCATCGTCTCGGTGCGGACGGTCGCGTCGAGGGGGCGCCGCTCCAGGGTCTCGCGGATGTCGTCCAGTTCGGCGCCGAGGGCCCGCGCCATCAGCCGCACCTGGCCGCCCCACACCATCGCGGGCACGGTCGGCGCGAGCATCGGCGGCTCGTAGTCCATCGGCTGCCCCATGCCGACCAGGTACCGGACGGCGTCCTCCTGGTCGTAGGTGGAGTAGTCGAAGACCTCCTGGCAGCGGATCGCGTCGACCGTGCCGCCGAGGCCGCTGACCAGCAGCGGCAGCACGTCGTTGCCCCAGCCGGGATCGACGCCGGAGACGAACAGCGAGCCGCCGCCTTCCTTGATCGCGGCGAGCACGGGCCCCCGCACCTCCGGCGGCGCGTTGCGCTGGTCGTAGAGCGCGTACAGCGCGGGCGTCACGACGACGGCCCCGGCCCGGACCGCTCTGACGACGTCGGCGAGCGCCTCGTCCGGACGGACGTCGCCGGACGCCGCGTACACCACGGCCCTCGGGCGCGCGGCGAGCACGGCGTCCACGTCCCGGGTCGCCGCGACGCCGACCTCGCGTCCGAGGCCGCCGAGCGTGCCGGCGTCGCGCCCGTCCTTGGCGGGATCGTGGACGATCACGGCCGCGAGCTCCAGCGCCGGATGGGCGAGGACGGCGCGGACGGCCGCCCGCCCGACGTTGCCGGTGCCCCACACGGCCGTGGCAATCATGGCCCGGACGCTAGCAAGCGCTTGTTCAGAAGTACAGGCCTCCGGGAACGGTCCGGAATCGGCCTCGGCGGGGGCTTGTGCGGGAGGGAACGCCGCCGTCACCGTGGTGCCACACTCGGTGGCGGACGGGGCGGACGGCGATGAGCCTTGAGGCGGCGGGGCGACCGGAGGAGGGGCCCGGCGACATCCTCCGCCGGCTCGGCGCGGTCGACCGGCGGGGCAAGCCGGACGCGGCAACAGGGACCGAATTGCACCGGTTCGCCGAGGAGGGACGGAGCCGCGTCCTCGTGGTCCTGCTGGCGCGGGCGCTCGCCCGCGTGCCGTCCGGCCGGGTCACGGCACCGGCGGCGGCGCTGTCGGTCCTGCTCATGGGCGCCTGGCCGTACCTGCTCGCCGTCGCCGTCGGCGGGATGCTGGAGGACAATCCGCTGCGCGGCACGACGGGCGGCCTGGTCGCCCTCGCCACGACCGGCACCGCCGTCCTGATGCTGGCCCTCGGCTGGACCGCGTGGGGCTGGACGGCGCTGCTGGCCGGGAGCGTCTCGGACCTGCTGGCCGGGTCCGGCGAGCGCGGCGGGTTCATCGGCTGGCTGCGCGCCCGCCGCGCGCTCGTCCCGCAGGCCGTGGCGGGCGCCGCCGGGACGGGCCTGTCGGTCCTGCTGGTCTACGCGATGTCGCACCAGCGGACGGACTCCGTCTCGGTCAGCGTGTGGATCTACCTCTGCGCCGCGTGGACGGGCTTCCTCGGCGGCGGCGTCCTCTACTGGCTCTACACGCTCGCCGAGGTGCCGCTGCGGCTGCTGCGGTGCCGGGACCTCCAGATGGCGTGGCTGGACCCCGCGCACACGCCCGCGATCGTCCAGCTCTGCCGCGTGTACGGGCGGGTCGCGGTCTGCACGGCGCTGGGCGTCCTCGTCGCCGAGGGCTCGACGCTCGCCGTCACCAGCGACCACCCCGGCCCGCTCATGCGGGCGTTCTTCGTCGGCTTCCCCGTCCTCGCGGTCGTCACGGCCATGTACGTCGGCATCCAGCCCTACGTCACGCTCGCGCACGTCGTCCGGAGCCACATCGACACGATCGTGGACCCGCTGATGGCCCAGACGCACCGTCCTCCCGGCGACCTCCTGCTCGCGGACGACCTGGGCGGCGCCATCCAGGCCTACGCCCACTTCCGCGCCCTGCGCCGGCTGCCGATCAAGACGGCGACCCTGCTCCAGTACGTGACCGGGATCCTGGCGTCGCTCGTCGTCTTCTTCGTCCAGCGCTGGACGACCTAGCGCCGCGGGTCACCTTCCGCCCGGTCGTCGCGTCTGGTGGGTAGACGACCAAGGGAGGTGACGATGGGCACGCACCGGACGTCCGCGGACGAGGTCTTCCAGCGCGAGCGTCCGCGCCTGCTGGCCGTGGCGTTCCGCATCCTCGGATCGGACGCCGACGCGCAGGACGTCGTCCAGGAGGCGTGGACGCGGTTCGCCCGCGCCGACGTGGACAGCATCCAGAACGTGCAGGCGTGGTTGACCACCGTGGTGACCCGCCTCTGTCTGGACGTCCTGCGTCGCACACACGAGTTGCCCCAGCGGCCGGACGAGCTGCCCCTACCGGAAAGTGGCAACGAGCCGGAGGAGGTCGTGCTCCTCGCGGGGGAACTGACCGAAGCGCTGAAGGTTGTGCTGGACGAGCTGACGCCGCCCCAACGGGTCGCCCTCGTCCTCCATGACGTCTTCGGTACGCCGTTCGAGGAAGTCGCCCACATCCTGGACACGACACCCGGGTCCGCTAAGAAGCTGGCCAGCCGCGCCCGGGGACGCCTAAGGCAGGCCGACGGCGCAGCACGGGAATCGGGTGAGGCGCGTCACGTGGTCGAGGCGTTCCTCAGGGCCGCTCAGCAGGGCGACATCGACGGCCTGATCCGGGTGCTCGACCCGTCCGTCACCAGGACGGCCGACCCGCAGGCCCTCCCGGACGGCGCTCCGCAGCGGCTGCGGGGAGCGCAGGCCGTGATCGGCGAGACCCGCGCCCTCCGTTCCAGTGCCGAGCGGGCGCGCCTGGCCGCCATCGACGGACGGCCCGGCATCACCGTCCGGGCGGACGGGGAACTGCGCGCCGCCCTGGTCTTCCACATCGCCGGCGGCCGGATCGTCCACTACGACGTCGTCGCCGACCCCCGCCGCCTCACCCTCCTGGACATCGAGGACTGACCGCACCATGCACACGATCTACGTCACCGTCATCGTCGCCACGATCCTGGCCAACGCCGGCATGGCCGCCGCCGACTTCGCGAAGGCGCGATTCGTCCTGGCCAACTCCGCCGAGGTGGGCGTACCGCCCTCGGCGGTCCCGGTCCTGGGCGTCCTCAAGGCCGCGGGCGCGGTGGGCCTCCTCGCGGGCCTGCTGGGATTCGTCCCCCTCGGCATCGCCGCGGCGGTCGGCCTCGTCGCGTTCTTCCTGGGAGCTCTGGCCGTCCACGTAAGGGCCCGCGTCTTCTACAACATCGCGTTCCCGGGGACCTATCTCGCGCTGGCCGCCGCGTCCCTGGCCCTGCTGTTCACCCGCTGACACTTGTCGTTCAATGTCCGTTCATCTGCACGTTCTCCCTGGTTCACATTGATTGTGAGCTGTGTTACACAAGATCTGATCAACGATCGTCCCGGGAGGCGGACCATGGCGGTGACGCGGCGACAGATGCTGGCCGGCTCGGGGGCGGCGATCGTCCTGTCCGGGGCGGTCGACCGGCTGTTCGCCGGGACCGCCGAGGCCGCGCAGGCGGGCGGCCGCTCCGGCTACGGGCCGCTGGTGCCCGACCCGGCCGGCGTCCTCGACCTGCCCCGGGGCTTCCGTTACACGATCCTGTCGCGCGAAGGCGAGCCGTTGCGGTCGGGCGAGGGGCCCGTGCCCAGCCACTTCGACGGCATGGCCGCGTTCCGCTCGGACGGGGGACGGGTGCGCCTGGTGCGCAACCACGAGAACCGCGTCACCGCGAAGTACCGCGTCCCCGCGATCGAGCGCGTCACCTACGACCCGCAGGGTCTCGGCGGCTGCACCGCGCTGGAGGTGACGTCCGGCGGGCGGGTGCTGTCCGAGCGCGTCGCCATCGCGGGCACCGCGGTCAACTGCGCCGGCGGCCCGACCCCCTGGGGCGCCTGGCTGACCTGCGAGGAGACCGAGGACCGGGCCGGGACGAACGGCTACACCCGCGACCACGGCTTCATCTTCGAGGTCGACCCGCGCGGCCGCCGCACCGACCCCGAGCCGCTCACCGCCATGGGCCGCTTCCAGCACGAGGCCATCGCGGTCGACCCCCGCACGGGCACCGTCTACGAGACCGAGGACGCCTTCGACAAGCCGTTCGGCCTGTTCTACCGATTCCTCCCGAAACGGCCCCGCGGCGGGTTCGGCACCCTCCAGGCGGGCGGACGGCTGGAGGCGCTGCGCGTCCCGGGCGTCCCCGACCTGTCCGCGATTCAGGAGCCCGGGACGGTGTTCGAACACGTCGAATGGGTGAAGGTCCCCGACCCGCTGGCCGCGCAGACGCCGGTCCGGCTCCAGGACTTCGGCAAGGGCGGCATCACGCACGCCCAGAAGCTGGAGGGCTGCTACTGGGGCGGCGACCGCGTCTACTTCGTCTCCAGCTTCGCCCGCAGCCGCGACGGCTCCGCCGCCGACCACTTCGGCCAGGTGTGGTCCTACGAGCCGTCCCGCCGCCGCCTCACCCTGCACGTCGTGTTCGGCCCGGACACCGACGTCCAGGCCCCGGGCGACTCCCCGGACAACATCTGCCTGGCCCCCCAGGGCGGCCTCATGCTCTGCGAGGACGGCGACGGCGCCCAGCACGTCTTCGGCGTCACCCGCCGCGGCACCGTCTACCCGATGGCCCGCAACCGCCAGAACATCGGCACCGACCAGGCCCCCGCCTGGGGCGAGTTCGCCGGCGTCACCTTCTCCCCGGACGGCCGCACCATGTTCGTCAACGTCTACGAACCCGGCACGACCTTCGCCATAACCGGCCCCTGGTGACCCTCACAAACCGTGCCGGACCCACACGTTCGGCTCCACGTAGACGGCGTGACCATGGGCGGTGTCGCAGTGGACGGGCACCAGCGCCCCCGGCACCTCGACCGCGCCGCCACGGTCGAACGGCAGACCCGTCCAGCGGCGCCACTCGTCCAGCGAACCGCTGATCGTCATCGACGCGGGCGCCACCTTCCCGATGACCCCGCCCACCCTGGCGTGGACGCGAAGCCAGGGGTCGGCCGGGAGCCCGTCGCCACGGCGGCGCTGAATGTACTCGTCCATGGGCACGTGGGGACAAAGGTGCTTCTCCGTTGGACGCACCGGGGCCCACAGCGCGTCGTGCCCCTGCCGGGCCGCCGCGTCCCGCAGGGCGGCGAGCATCCGGCGGGACAGGCCCTGCCCGAGGTAGGCGACGTCGATCGTGATGTCGAGCGCGCTCGCCGCCGTGCCCGGACGGCCCGCCCGCCGATCCGCGAACGCCCAGACGAGCACCCCGTCCCACCCTCGTGCGGGCGGTTCCCGGCGCTCGGACAGGGTGGCGTCGTAAGGGACACTCTGGCCTCGGGCCACGACACGACCGCCATCCGTCGCGACCACGCAGTGCTCCGGAAACGCTTCGGGGACGCGTCCTAGCAGGGCGTTCCCAACCGGGTCGTGCCGCATGAACACGGGCCAGTTCTCGTCGATGCCGTACAGGTGGGGGACGAGCCCGGGGCGCTCCGCACAGGTCGTGATCTCGATCTTGGTCATGCGGTCCCAGTGTGCCAGCGCGCGATCTTCCCCGGGAAGGAGCACGATGGACCCCGGAGATCGCGACCCACCTGTCGGGGCGGCGTGAAGGGACTGGAAGAGTTGGGGGAGAACGGGTACCGGACGGGCAGGCGGGAGCGGGCATGAGTCGGCGGCCGGACGGCGAGGCGCCGTCCTCGCGGCGCGGCGGCGCGGCGGAGGACGCGGCACCGTCCTCGCGGCGCGGGGCCGTCGCCAGACTGCTGGCCCTGCTCTCGGTGCTGGCCGTCCTGGGCGTGGCCGTCGCGCTGGGCGGCGGCGCCTTCTGGGACGACATCAGCGACTGGGTCGACTCGCTCGGCTTCTGGGGACCGCTCGTCTTCGCGCTGTGCTACGCCCTGGCGGTGTCCGCGCTCGTCCCCGGCTCGATCCTCAACGCGTCCGCGGGAGCGCTGTTCGGCGTCGCCGTCGGGACGGGAGCCGTGCTGGTCGGCGCCACCGCGGGCGCCGCCCTGTCGTTCGGCCTCGCCAGACTCCTCGGACGCCCCGCCGTCGCCCGGTACGCCGGTTCCGGACGCCTCGCCCGCCTGGACGCCTACCTCTCGCGGCGCGGCTTCGAGTCCGTCCTGGTGCTGCGCATGGTGTCGATCTTCCCGTTCGGCGTGGTCAACTACGGCGCGGGCGTGGCGGGCGTCCGGTTCGCCCCGTACATGGCGGGAACGTTCCTCGGGATCGTCCCCGGCACGCTCGTCTACACGGGCCTGGGGAAGGCGCTGCGCGAGCCCGGCTCACCGCTCGTGTGGATCGCCCCGGCGGGCCTGGTCCTCCTCAGCGCCTTCAGTTGGTGGGCATCGCGCCTGATCCGCGTCCGCGCCACCCGAGCCACCACGTCCCCCGAAACCTCAGACGCCTAACCCCCACGTCCTCGCGGCGGGAGCGTCCCCACTCCTCACTTGAGTACCGCGAAAACGACCTTGCCGCCGCCCCCGGCGATCGGCCGAGCCCCCCAACACCGCGTGAACTGCTCGACAACGAACAACCCCCGCCCCGACTCCCCGGCGAGATCGGCCCGCTGAAGACGCGGGAGCTCACAGCTCGAATCCTGCACCTCCATCCAGACGGCCCCGTCCCCCGTCCGCTCACCCGAGGATGGAAAAGGGTCAGTCAGCGCGCCGTATTCAGCGGAGCTCTTGCCGATAGAGAGCCCATCGTTGGGCCGCAGCGACGACGGCACGCGCCCAGGGGTGGGTGTAGGACCACAGGGCTTGCAGCCAGGTGGAAGCGACAGTGCGAGCGTAGAAGTCGATGACTTCGGGATCGCTGTCTCGCCAAGCATGCAAGTCGGCGACCGTCGTTTCTGCGTCGCGCGGCGTGTGCCCGCAGGCGATCAGGTTGACGACGAGGTCGGCGGGGTTGACGAAGGCGGCGCCGCGGCTGGCCATCCCCCAGTCGACCAGCGTTGCGCGATGCGGGCCGATCAGGACGTTGCCGGGGTTGAGATCGGTGTGCAGTAGCGTGCCGCCGGCCAGGTGGACCAGCTCGCGCGGCGCGGGCGCGTAGGTGCTCCACCTGCTCTCGAACCACATCAGCTCGACCTCGTCGGGGACGGCTAGCTGGTCGAGGACCGCGATCGTCTCCAGGACGGCGGGCAGGTCGGGGGAACCGGGCGCGTAGGTGGCGCGATGCCCTTGGACGTGCTCGAAGCCCAGTAGCCGCCAGCCTGCCTGCTTGATATCGCAGAGCAGCGCCGGTGCGAGTGCGGTCAGGTGGGGGGCGAGGCTGGCCTCCCTGGTGAGCTGCGCGGCAGCTCGGGTGTCGTCGACCGGGGCGGCTTTGAGGAAGGCACGGCCCGTCTTGGTGTGCGCGAGCGCGGCGAGCGCTGAGCGTCTGCCCTCGCGGATGGGTTCGACCTTCACGATCGTCCCGAGATGTTCCTGGGCGAGGTCGCGGACGGGGGCAGGCAGGCTCTCCCACTCGACTCGGTCCATGTGGGAGAGCCTGCCAGGTGATCAGGCCCGCGCGACGGCGGTCACTTCGGGTGCCGTCGGATCGGCCGCGTGCGGCTCCTCTTCGGTGACCGCGGTGCACGGGTTGGGCGGGCAGCACGGATAGAGGCGGCCCGCCCAGTGCGTCTCGTCCACCGGGTAGCCGGTGGCGCGGAGCGCGGGCAGGGTCCGGGCGATGCAGTCGTCGTTCATGTACATTCCGGGCGCTGGCGGGACGTGGTGGAAGTAGCGGCCGAACAGGCGGTCGCAGAAGTCGGCGTAGTCCTGGCTGTGCAGTATGAAGGCGTGCCAGCCCGGGTCGACCGAGTCGCTCATGGCGAGCCGGAGCCGCGGGTTGTCGGCGCACGCCTTCAGCCAGACCAGCGTCTGGCCGACCACTCCTTCGGCGTAGGGCAGGGTGACCTGGTCGTGCTTGGAGACGTAGGCGGCCAAGACGTCGAAGACCTCGACGCCCACCAGCTCACGTGGGTCCTTGACGGCCGCGGCCGTCCGCTCGGCTGTGATGGTCATAGGAACCTCCGGCGCGCTGTGTTGGCACGGCCCTGAGCGCACGCCTGAACTCGGGGCCGTGTGCGTTACATGGCGCGACCGTCCAGCAGCATTTGCCACCACTGCTCGATCTGCTCGCGCGGTGTCGGTGTGGGCGTCTCGGTGACGATCTGATCCCCAGAGGAGCCCGGACGCTCGATGCGGCGAATCCGGTAGTCCAGGCCGACCCACCCGAGCACGTAGTGGAACCGGTGGTTGGTGCAGGTGCGGGCGTCCACCCGGCGCACCGGCAGGTGACGTATCGCCGGCCGCCATGGGACGTGGAGCGGCCATCGCACCGGGATGGGCGGACATGGTGGGGATGGCATCGGGCCTCCAGGGAGCGGCGCGGCGGGCCGTCTCCAGGACCGCCGGGGGAACGGTGCCCCGGACAGGCCCGCCGCGCCGTTCGGGCCGTACGACGTCGCAGCACGGGGGTTCCACTGGACGTGAGTACGGCGAGGTGGCGGAGAGCAGCCACGCTGCCGGCCGCGATTGTTTGGTGAGGACGAGACCGCGTCGTGGCGAGCCCGGCCTCGTCCCCCGCTGATGTGGGTCGTGGTCACGGCAGCGCACTGGTCGCGACCCGGCAACCAGTCCGGAAGGTGATGGGGGATGCACTGACCCCTTCGTGGCTGCTGAAGGGACGATGCGACTTCGGCAGCGCCGCCTCGGCCTGGGGCTCTCATCGGGACTCGCCTCGCTCCCCCATGACCTTCCCGACGGCGGCGAGCAGCGGTAGTTTCAGGTGATCGTCGTGCCGTATGGTTCCGGCCCGCCAGGCCTCCGCGCGCACCAGTCCGGGCGCCACCAGCGCCAGTCGGCGCAGCATGGCCGCGATCTCATGGCCCGTTCGGGGGCAGCCGCTTCCCAACCGGTCCTGGCACAGGGCGGCCGCCGCCTCCACCGCAGAGCTGCCGGCTTCGGCATGGCTGACCACCAGGTAGCTGCCATACGGCAGCTCGGTCACCAGGTCGAGCACGATCTCGCGGGCATGACCCGAATGCTCCAAGCTGCCCGCCAAGAGCACGGCGAGCGGCTCATCGAGATCCATGAGCAGCTCACCCGCGACGAGGTCGAAGATGCCGCCGACGTCACGCATATCCCATCGCAGAACGCGGACCGCGCTGGTGTGCACGGTAAGGGCGCGAGCCCGCGCAACGACCGTGGGGTCACCATCGACGCACACCACACGCGCGTCCGGAAGGACGGCCTGCGCGACCTCGTGCACGCGGCCCCCGACGGGCAGGCTCACCCCCACCTCCAGGAACTGGGAGATTCCAGCTCCGGCCAGGTAAGTGATGGCGCGGCTCACGAAGTCGCGGTTCGCCTGGGCCATGAGCGCTGCACAGGGCAGGACCTTCAGCAGCGCATCGGCCAGATCGCGGTCAGCGGCGCAGTTGTCCTTGCCGCCCAACAGATAGTTCTCAACTCGCGCTGGATGCGGCCTGTCGACGGAGCCGCTCAGCATGACGCACCACGCAGCCGCTCCTGCAGCCGGTCGGCCGCGCTCGGCGTGTGGCTCACCAGGGCGATCACCTCGCCGCCGGACGAGCGGTAGAAGTGACCCGTGACCGTGACATCCTCCGACCGGCCGGGGAGGAGCGGATTGGCGACGTGGAGGACCTGGCGCCCGCTCGGTCGGTGCTCGAACACCGCACGCCAGCCGCGGCTGGCCATCTCCATCTGCAGGGCCTGCAAGTAGGAATCAACCTGCCAACCGGCAGGGACGCTGTTCGGTGGGGTAAGGACGCACGGCCGCTGGGGAGCCGACGAGCCGCGAAGAGGGTGATGAGGAGGGAGCACCAGAGCCTCGCTGATCGGGTAGCGATTCGGTCGCAGCAAGTGAAGCTCTGCACGGGCCGCCCCCGGAAGTGCATACTGCTGGATAGGAATGTGGATATCGCCTCGTATCACCAATGGCGGTCGAGTGAATGGCGCAGCGCATGGCCGATGAAGATCGCCCAGACTGGGCACAAAAGATCCGATCTGAGCGCGAAGCGCGTAAGTGGAGCAAAGCGGAGATGGCCCGCCAGCTCTTCAAGGCCGCCGGTATCCCGCAGGGCAACGTCCGCAGTCTGGCCAGGCAGGTCGCCTGGCATGAGGCGGGCACGCACCGCCCGACCGACTGGGCAGCGGCATATGCGGTCGCATTCAACATGCCGGAAACCGTGCTCTTCGGCGGGCGCGGCACCGACAATGATGACGTGGAACGGCGCACTTTTCTGACCTTGGCCACCGCCGCGACCGCTGCTTCCCTGGCCCGCGACATCGAGCCGCTACGCACGGCGTTCGAGTCCGCGGCCGCCGTGGCAGTCGGCAGGCGAGATGCGGACACGTGGGAGCGCGTGGCGTGGGAGTACGCAGGGGAGGTCGGCTGGGCGCCGGCCGAGCTGCTGCAGCGCGAGCTCGCCACTGACTTCGGCGAGCTGACGCGGCTGATCGGCGAGGCGGCCGGCACGGCCCGGCTGCGCCTGGTCCACGTCGCGGCACAGTTGGCGGCGCTGACGGCCATCACGCTGACGAACTTGGGCGAGCCACGCGGCGCACGGCGGTGGTGGCGGACCGCCGGCCGGGCCGCGGACGAGACCGGCGACCACAGCACCGCGGCCCTGGTGCGCGGTCGCAGCGCGGTGTTCGCTCTCTACGGCGCGGCCTCCCCGCTGTCAGTCCTGAACATGGCCGACGAGGCCATCGAAGTCGGGCAGGGCACGCCCTGCACAGGTGTCGTCAGCGGGCACGCTGCCCGAGCCCAGGCCCTCGCCGAGCTGGGGCGCCACCGGGAGGCCAGCGAAGCCCTCGATGATGTGCGCAACGTCTACGACAGACTGCCCGAGTTCGTCCGCGCCGACCGGACGACCCAATGGGGCTGGTCAGACCAACGGTTCTGGTACGTGGCCAGCACGGTGCACACCCACGCCGGGAGTCTCGACGATGCCCTGAATGCTCAAGACAAAGCACTGGCGGCCTATCCGACAAGGAACTGGCAGGCACGTACCCAGGTCGAGATGCATCGGGCCGGCGTTCTGATGCGCGCTGGCGACGTCGACGAGGGCGCACGGCATATGGTGCGAGTGCTGGAGCGCCTTCCCGCTGAGCAACGCGCCGATGGGCTGTTGCAGCAGAGCGCGATGACGTCGCTGCGGCTGGCCCCCACGGAACAGACGCAACGGCGGACGATCCGGGAGGCGCGCGAATTGCTCGCGTCGAATGGGAGATAGATGACCCCGCCGAACCTGACCTTCATCCGCCACGACCCCGCCGAGACTCTCGACATCCTCACCGACGTGATCGTGCCGGTGTACGTGGCCAGCCATGGCGACGTCATCGACAGGTCCTTCTACAACGCGGAGCGGTTCGCCGAGCGGGTTCGCGGCTACGCCAAGGCGCCTGCGTTCGAGCTCGTCGTCGCCCACATCGACGGCGCCCCGGTCGGACAGGCTTTCGGATATGCGCTGCCGGTGAACGCGCGATGGTGGACGGCACTGACCACCGCCACCGCCGAAGGCTTCACCGACGAGACGGGACACCGTACGTTCGCCCTCAACGAGCTGATGGTCACGCCTGAGTGGCAGGGCCAAGGCGTCGCCCACGCCCTCCATGACGCCCTCCTCGGCGGTCGGCATGAGGAGCGCGCGACACTGCTCGTCCGCGAAGACAACACCTCCGCCCAGACCGCCTATGCGCGCTGGGGCTGGAAGAAGATCGGGAAGGCGCAGCCGTTCCCCGACAGCCCCCACTTCGACGCCATGATCGTCGACCTACCGCTACGGCGCTGACCCAGCGTTCTTGTTCGGGCGTACCGGGCGGGCGCGTCCCACTCGCCGCTGCCGCTGGCATCGCTCGGCCCGCAGCGCTCGTAGGGCGCCGACGATGATCAGTTGACCCTTTTTCATCCGTCCTGGGCAGGTGCTGATCACAACATGATCGCGGTGCGGGCTCTCGGCCGCTGACACGAAGGAACCCTGGTAGACGGGTTGATCACCACAACCAGCACGTCCGAACCAGGGGCCCTGCCTGCTTGTGTACCGTGCCGCCGTCGATTTGTCGCGTGCAACGCTGAACTACCTGGCCGGGGTGATCCGGCGGCGCCGCAAGGCGATCAGGGTGCCCTGGCGGCGGCTGAACGCCGGGCGGCAGGCCCTGCTGGTGCTGGTCCACCTGCGCAAGGGCGAGGCGTTCACCGAGCTCGGCGCTGGTTTCGGGGTGTCGACCAGCACCGCCTGGCGGTACGTCGAGGAGGCGGTGGCGCTGCTGGCGGCGCGGTCACCGAAGCTGACAGCGGCGTTGCGCAAAGCGGGCGAGGACGGGCTGCATCTGCTGCGGGACGCTCATCGCCTGCGGCCGGGTGCGATCGGGTGCGTGCCGACCGGCCGTACTACTCGGCCAAGCATCGCTGCCACGGCATGAACGTACAGGTCATCGCCGGTCCTGACGGGACGGTCCTGTGGACCTCGTGGGCGCTGCCCGGCAGCACCCACGACCTGACCGCCGCCCGCATCTGGGGGATCCTGCGTGAGCTGGACGCCGCCGGGATCCTCACCCTGGCCGACAAGGGCTACCAGGGCGCCGAGGCTGCGGTCGTCCTCCTGCCGTAGAAGGGCCGCGACAAGCCCGAATCCCACAAGCACGCCAACCGCGCGCACGCCAAGCACCGCGGACCCGGCGAACGCGCCAATGCCCAGTCTGAATGGAAGCTGCTCCGCAAGCTCCGCTACAGCCCCAGCAAAGCCGGCCACCTCGTCAAAGCCATCACCGTCCTACAAAACCACGAGGTCACCCGAGGATGAAAAAGGGTCAATGGATGCCCTGCGGGAACGGGCGGTGCCTTCGTGGTGGCTCCCATGGAAGACCGCAGTGAGGTGGCATACCTGGAGACGACCATACGCGGCATCACACTGGACGCCCCGTCGGACCTCGCAATGCTCTCGGGCGTGCTCAGGGAGCTCCGAGCGAGGGCGCTTCCGGAAGACATGTCACTGGACGTGATGAGGAAGGCGCTGGAGAAGTGGACCTGAGCGACGCGAGGTGGCGCAAGGCGAGTCGGAGCGGCGAGAACGGCGGCGACTGTGTCGAGCTGGCACGGCGTCCCGGCGCGGTGGCGGTGCGGGACAGCAAGGACCCGCACGGGCCTGTCCTTCTGGTGACGTCCGCTGATCTGCGTGCGGCGATCAGGGCGGTTTCTTTGGACGCTTGAGTGGTTGCCGGGGTGCGTGGACGGCATGGTTGCTCAGTCGATGATGTTGTCCGGTGAGTCCAGCCATAGCTCTTGGCCTTCAGGGGTCACTGTGACGCCGTACCGGGTGCAGTCTGGCTCGCCTGCGGCTTTCCAGCGTCGCTCGGCCTCGTCCGTCGTTCGGACGTCTACCCGTTGACCGTGCAGCGGCATGAACGGTGAGGGACCCAGGAAGCGTCCCTCGGCGATGCCGTCCGAGCGCACGGTAAGGCGGCACAGCGGCCAGTCCGGGTGGACGGTCGGCGCCCACGGCACGAGGATCATCCCGCCCGGACGAGTCTGCTCGACCCAGGCCGGCGGGACCGTGTGAGCGGACGCGGTGACGACTATCCGGTCATAGGGCGCCCCTGGCGGGTAACCGTCTTCGCCGTCCCCGGTCGCTACCCGAACGGGAAAACCGGCCCGCTGCAACGCTTGGCGGGCGCGGTCGGCCGCCACGGGGTCGAGTTCGACGCTTATGACGTTGTCGGCCCCGGCCAGATGTGCGAGGACCGCCGCGTTGTAGCCCGTGCCGGTACCGATTTCCAGTACGCGCATCCCCGAAGCCAGCTTCAACGCGTCCAGTACGCGGGCCATGATGAATGGCGCGCTGCTGGAACTGGTGGCCTCCACTCCTCGTCCCGTCGTCGCGTCGCGCAACTCGGGAGGGACGGACGGATCGAACGCGGTGCGTGTCACGATCGCGTCGTCAGCGGCCACGTGTTCTTGCCAGCGTTCCGGGTCATCGCCGCGCCGCAGCGGCACCAGCCAACCGCTCTCATCGAGTACGAAGATCTCATCCGGGATGAAAAGGACGCGCGGTACCGCTGCCAGGGCTTCGTGAACGTTCACTGCTTCCCCGAACCGTTGCATAGGGCACAGGGCGCCCAGAACCGCTTACCGTCGTTGGTCTTCCACGAGCCGCCGTTGCCGTTGCAGCCGGAGCATTGAGCTTCTTTGCTGTGCTTGCCCACGCAATTTTTCCTCTTCTGACCCCCGTTCACTCAGCTTACGGGCGTAGGTGCGGCTTCTCTTCGTGTTCGGGGATGGGCCGTCGTGTCGCTGAGTATGGGGTTGTGGGCTTTCTGTGTGGTGGGGGGGTAGAGCCTAGGGGCTAGTGGGGGGTTGGTGCTGGGAGCCCTGTTTGGGGTGGTGAGGGGGGCAATAGCTTGCCCGCATGACGACTTCCCGCCGTACCGCCGTCGCCGCGACGTTCCTCGCCGCCGCGCTGGCCGTTCCTCTCGGCACCGCCTCCGCGCAGGCCGCGCCCGTCCGGCACACCGCCGCGGCCCAGCCCGCGGCGGCGGCCGGGCAGGTCGGGGCGCAGGCGACCAAGAAGCTGACGATCAAGACCCAGAAGCAGCAGAAGAGCTACTGGTGCGCCCCTGCCGCCGTCCGGGCCATGGCCTCGCGGCACCGCAGCGGTTCGGGACTGCCGACCCAGGCTCAGCTGGCCAAGCAGATGAAGACGAAGACCAGCGGCACCAACATCCGCGAGGTGCTGCAAACGCTCAACAAGCTGGCCGGCAAGCACACCTACGACTTCAACACCGTCGGCTCGGGGACGCGGCTGAGCGCCGAGGTGAAGGCGTCCGTCAACCGCGGCCACGCCGTCTACGTGTCCGTCTGGTCGCAGTGGAAGCCGTGGAAGAAGACCGGCACGCGCGGCGCGGGCCACGCGATCGTCGCCTACGGCTACTCGGGCAGCACCATCTACTGGTGGGACCCGATCGACAACACCCGGCACAGCGCGTCGGCCGCCAAGTCGTACGCGGCGATGAAGAACCGCGGCACGCAGATCATCACCGGCTGACGCCCTCAGGGGCTTGGGCGGCCCGCGCGGCGCGAACGCGCGGGCCGCGGTTCGCGGTGTCCCAGGTGACCGGCAGGCCTTCGAGGGTGGTGAGGATGCTCTGCGGACGCCAGGTGAGCGCGCCGTCCGGTACCGCCTGCCGCAGCGTCGGGAAGGCGTCGAGCAGGGCGGTGAGCGCTTCGGCCACCTCCATCCGGGCCAGCGGGGCGCCCAGGCAGTGTTTGGCGCCGTGGCCGAAGCTCAGATGCCGCCCGGCTCGCCGTGTCGCCTGGAAGCATCCGGGGTCGGGAAAGTGCCGCGGGTCGTTGTTGGCCCGCTGGACATCGATGATCACTAGATCGGACGCGTGGATCGTGGCCGTGCCCAGGCGCATGTCCTCGACGGCGACGCGCGGTACGCAGCGGGGGAAGGGCGCCTGCCGCCGTAGTGCCTCGTCCACGGCACCGGTGAGCAGTGCCGGTCGCCGGCGAAGGAGCCGGAGCTGCTGGTCGTCCCGGAGCAGGAGGAGGACGGACGAGCCCAGCAGGGCCGCGGTCGACTCGTATCCGGCCGCCAGGAGGACGGTGCCGAAGGTGCGCAGCTCCTGGGGCGTCAACCGGTCCTGCTCCGTGGCGAGGATCAGGTCGCTCAGCACGTCGTCGGCCGGCTCGGCCCGCTTGGCCTGGACCAGGTCGCCGATGTAGCGGGTCACGCGGACGCGGCCGCGCCGTACCGTCTGGGACGGCGCGTGGGCGGCCATCGCGTCGATCACCCAGCGCTCGAAGCGCTCCCGGTGCCGGTAGGGCACGCCCATCAGCTGGCACATGACCGACATCGACAGGGGACGGGCCAGGTCGGTCATGAGGTCCGCGGGCCGTTCCGACACCCGCATGGCCGAGAGCAGCCGCCTGGCGCGGGCACGGACGTAGGGTCGTAGCCGCTCGATCCGGCGCGGCGTGAACGCGGGCGCGACCAGCCGCCGCAACCGGACGTGATCGGGACCGTCCACGCTCAGGATCGACTCGGGCAAAGGCTCGCCCAGCAATTCCCCCGGATATATGTCCCTGCGCATCGCCGATGTCGTGCTCAGTTGACGACTTGCCAAAGCGTGACGGGCTTCCTCATATCCGGTGACGAGCCAATAAGGGCGGCCCTCGGAGAGGTGCAATCGCTCTACTCCCACGGCGGCAAGATATCCTTAGGCCGTGCCTGATGTCATTGTGCTGAGCACCGGGCGATGCGGGTCCACTCTGGTCACGAAGTTCCTGGCGTCTCATCCGGATGTGCTTGGTTTGAGTGAGTTCTTTGCCGCCCTTCCTCGCGAGGCTCTCCTGCCGGATTCTCTGAACGGTCGAGGATTCTGGGACAGGTTGACCGGTATCGACCATCCGGTGACGCGGCTGCATCGGCTGGGCCTTCCGCTGCCGTCCGAGGCCCTCTACGGTTCGACGGGGGGACGCTTTCCGCCAGGCGCCGTACCCGCCATCTGCGTCACGACCCTTCCGGCCCTCAGCGACGACCCCGACAGCCTGTTCGACGAGCTGTCCCGCGCCGTCTGCGGACGGCCGTACGCGCCCATGCGCGAGCACTACCGCGGTATGTGCGCATGGTTGTGCCGCCGGCTGGGCGGTGGCGTCGTTGTCGAAAGGTCCGGTGCGTCGCTGGGAAAGACGGCCGCGCTTCGGGGTCTCTTTCCCGAAGCCAAGTACGTTCTGTTGCTGCGCGACGGCATGGAGACGAGCATCTCCATGAGCCGCCGTCCGCTGTTCCGGCTTGCCGCTCAGGATCAGCGGCGCCTGCGCGGTGGGCGCCGTCACATCGATGCGGCCGGTGAGCAGGTGGCCATTGAGGAGTTCGGCCGTCTGTGGAGTGGAATGATCTGTGCGGGAACATCCGCGTTAACCGGAATTCCCGCCGAGCAGTTGCTGGTACTGACCTATGAGGAACTCGTCGAGGACGCCCGTGCGCAGTTGCGGCGGCTGGCCGCGTTCATCGGCGTCGACGCCTTCGCCGAATGGCTGTCCGAGTGCGACGAGCAGGTCGAGCCGCCTCCGCTGCGGGCCGGTGGGCTCTCCGAAGGCGACCGGGCGGCACTGCGCCGCTCATGCGCCGCGGGAGGCAGGGCACTGCACCGCTTCCTGGCCGCGCACGGGGCCTCACCCGGTACGGATCACCGCGTCGGCGTCCGGGTGGCGACGTGAGGACTCGCGTATGACGGCGCCGGTCGGCATACGGACGGGCGGTGCCCGGTCCGGGCACCGCCCGCGTGCCGACGCCCTAGCGGTCGATCGCCGCAGCGCCGCCCTTGCAGCCGGCGTGGGCCACGCCGAGGACGGGACTGGCATTGCCGCACTTGTTCTTGACGAGGTTGATCGGCGCGTCCAGCAGCGACACGACCGGCCGTTCCACCGCGGCGACGGCCCCTCCGGCGCACCGGCCGTGGCCCGTGCCGAGGACGGGGTGGCTGACCCCGCACTTGTTCTTCACCTTGTTCACCGGAACGCTGATCAGTGACGCCAGGGGCGGCTCGTCGGCCTGCCCGTCCGCGGGCACGGCCAGTGCCAGGCTGGACGCCAGCACGCCGACCACGCCGATCCTCGGCAATATCCTGCGCATGAGTCTCCTTTGTCCTTTTCCCAGGTGCAGATGGGTGAGCGAATTGAGCTCATTGACTTCTGGGAGGATCGAGACACCGCTCATGCACGACCCTAGCCATTGATGATCTTGGCTTCGGGAAGCGACACCCTCCGGCGAGCGTCCCGTGGTCGAGCGCGAACGCCGTTGGCCAGGGCGCGCTTTGGCATAGTGGCGGTGTGAGCGAGCTGGTCACGGAGCGGTTGCTCCTGGTGCCGTGGGAGGAGCGGTTCAAGGACGAGCTGGCGCGGCTGACCTCGGATCCGCTCGTCCACCGTTATCTCGCGGACGGACGTCCATGGGACGCGGAGTTCGTCGAGCAGAGGCACCGCGTCTACCTGGAGCATTGGCGTGCGCACGGGTTCGGGTGGCGCGGCATTCTCGGTGACGGCGCCTTTCTCGGTGTCGCGGTGCTCGCGTACGCCGGGACGCGGTTTCCCGGGGTCGAGAGTTCGGCGTTCGAGATCGGCTGGTGGTTGTACCCGCGGTACTGGGGGCGGGGGTTCGCGGTGGAGGCCGCGACCGCGGTCCGCGACGACGCGTTCGAGCGGCTCGGCGCCGAGCGGGTGGTGGCGAGGTTCTGGCCGGAGAACGCCGCGTCCGAGCGCGTCGCGATCAGGTTGGGCATGCGCGTGGAGCGCGAGGCCGTCGGGGCGTCCGGGGAGCGGATCAGGATCTGCGTCCTCGACCGCGATGACTGGGAGCGGCACCGGTCCGCTTGACGGAGTCCTGAGCGTGCACGTGCCGGTCATCCGATCTTTCACCGGCAGTCGTCCTCCATCGCCGCCCGCAGGAGATCCTTCGCCAGCCGGAAATCGTCGTAGTAGTCCAGGCCCGACGGCAAACGGTCCAGATCGTGCACATGTGATCGTGTGCGGAGATGACCCGCCGTAACGGCCCTCGACGCGCCGGGAGGCGGGGCGGCGGTCAGGGCCCCGTCCAGCCCGCCGACGGAGGGCGAAATGGCCCAGCACGGGACTACTCAGCAGTGCGAGCGCGAGTGCGAGGGTAGCCGAGGACCGAAGGTGGTTCGGAATACCTGAGGTCAGGGATGTTCGGGTTCGGGGGTTCCCGGCATGGTTGTGGGCGTTCGTTCCGGACGGCGCGCGCGGCGTGCCGGGCCGGGCGGGCGGACTTTCGGGGGAGTCCGCCGCCGGGATCGGCGGCGGCCG
Source organism: Actinomadura fibrosa (assembly GCF_900659615.1). Taxonomy (GTDB): domain Bacteria; phylum Actinomycetota; class Actinomycetes; order Streptosporangiales; family Streptosporangiaceae; genus Spirillospora; species Spirillospora fibrosa. The sequence continues at coordinate 27,503 of NZ_CAACUY010000068.1, forward strand.
GAGGCGGCCGGGTCGGGGGACCCGGGCGCCCGGCGTGGCGCGGCTCCCTCCCGCGGGCTAGGGGGCCACAGGTTGAGCGAGATCGCTTCCACCACGCCGTTCGTCGTGTTCGGGCCGATGGTCCGGAGGGTCGATCGGACGAGCGTGACCGTCGTCGTCGGGGTGCGGGAGCACTGCCAGGCCACGCTGCGGGTGTTCCCGCTCGGCCCGGCGCCCGGGTACGCGCGGGGCGCGCCGGAGGTGTCGGCGGCGGCGCCGACCGTGCGGCTGGGGGAGTCGCTGCACGTCGTGGCGGTGACCGTGCGCGGGACGTTCGGCGCCGGGGCGCTGTTCGGCTATGACCTCGACTTCGGCGGGCAGCGGACGTCGCTGCTTTCGGCGGGCGTCGTCCACGCCGATCCGAAGGAGGCGAAGGGGGCGCTGGCCTATCCGGGCGGTCCCGGGTGGCCGAGCTTCCCGACGCCGCCGGACGATCCGAACAAGCTGCGCGTCTTCCACGGGTCGTGCCGCCGGCCGCACGCGGAGGGCAAGGACCTGCTGCCCGCGCTCGACCACATCGTCCGGGTGAGTGTTGGGGATCCGCTGGCGCGCCCGCATCAGATGATCATGACCGGGGACCAGATCTACGCCGACAACGTGGCGGACCCGCTGCTGGTCATGATCCAGCAGGCCACCGCCGCGCTGGGGATGGCCGCGGAGACGCTTCCGGCGGAGGGCGGCCCGGCGGACACGGCGCTGCGTCCCGGTCTGCGGCGGGACGTGATGCAGAAGCAGGCGCACTTCACGTCCGGGCACTGCGACAGCCATCTGATGTCGTTCCGCGAGTACGTCGGCATGTACCTGATGGTGTGGTCGGACGTGCTGTGGACCGGGCCGGTCCCCAGGTTCGAGGACGTCTTCCCCGAGGACACCGCGATCCTCAAGGACCCGGCGCGGCGCAAGCCCGGCGAGGACGTGTACCGGCTGATCGTCCAGGGGCTGCCGTACCGGCCGTTCAAGCATCAGAAGGCGATCGCGGAGCGGTTCGAGCGCTGGCGCGAGGAGGCGCCGATGCTGGAGGAGTTCCGGGAGGGGTTGTCGCTGGTGCGGCGGGCGCTGGCGAACGTCCCGACGTACATGGTCTTCGACGACCACGACGTCTCCGACGACTGGAACATCGGCACCGAGTGGATCACCAAGGCCGTCATCGCGGACGGGCTCGGGCGGCGGGTCGTGCGCAACGCCCTCGCCGCGTACGCGGTGTTCCAGCACTGGGGCAACACGCCGGACCGGTTCGCGGACGGCACGCCGGGCCGCGCGGTGCTCGGGGCGCTGGAGCGCTGGCTCGCGGCGCCCGGCGCGGCCGACGACGCGGCGCTGCGCACCGGGCTCGGGCTGCCGCTGGAGCTGAAGGACGGCGTCCAGGTGAAGCCGCCCGCGGCGGACATGCTGGCCTACCACTACACGATCACCTGGCCGCGCTACCAGCTCGTCGTCCTCGACACCCGGACGTGGCGCCGCTACGTCGGCAACCGGGGCGTGCTGCTGCTGGACGACGGCCCGATCGACGCGATGGTGGGCGCCGAGCCGCCGCTCGGGGACGACGCGGTGACGATCGTCGCGCAGCCGACCGCGTTCCTCGGCGTCCCGGCCGTCGAGCAGATCGTCCAGCCCCTCGCCAAGGCGTGGGGCGGCCGGTACGCGGCGGACGCGGAGGACGCCTGGTTCCACGACGACGCGTCGCTGCACAAGATGGTCGGGCGGCTGTGCGCGGCGGCGCCGAAGGACGCGGACGGGGTGCGGCGGCGCCGGCTCGTCCTGCTCGGCGGGGACGTCCACTACGGGTTCGCGGAGCGGTCGCGGTACTCGGCGGTGCTGCCGTACGCGTGCGGGCCCGACCGGACGAAGCCGTACGAGGGCGAGAACCGGACGGAGGCGGTGCTCGCCACGTTCGTCGCCAGCGCGCTCCGCAACGAGGACGACCTGACGAAGCTGCTGCACAAGACGGGCTACGGGATCGGCGACGTCGTCCCGCACCTGCACTATGTCGGCTGGTCCGGGGAGGACCGCGGCGGGGCGCGGCGCCAGGTGGGCGTCGAGGTGCCGCTGACGGGCGGCGATCCGGTCGGCTGGTCGGTGCAGGGCAAGCCGTCCGTCGGCGAGCTGAGCGAGGGGCGGATGCTCACCGTCCAGCCCGAGTGGCGGCTGGCGACGCGGTTCGTCCGGCATGACGAGGCCGATCCGAAGCGGAGCGCCACCGGGGCCGTGCCGGTGGGCGACCCGACGGGGAAGTCGGGGCCCGAGGCGCTCGCCGAGTACCTGGCGGCGTCCCGCGACTTCGACGGCTACACCGGCGACTGGGGCAGCGGCAAGGAGATCGTCGGGTACTGCAACCTCGGGGAGCTGTCGTTCTCCTGGGGGCAGGGCGAGGACAAGAAGGCCACGCAGACGCTGTGGTGGCATCTCGGCGACCGGCCGGAACCGGGCCCGTTGACGACGTACGAGGTGAACCTCGACCTCGGCCCGTCCCTCACCGAGGACATCCCGTACGGGTTCGTGCTGCGGGAGTTCGACCACGACGCGAACGCGTCCGGGCCCGCCGTGTACGACGGGTTGCGGCGCCCGGCCGTCCTGACCGCGGGCAAGGTCGTGGAGAAGCTCCAGAAGGACCTGCTCGAACTCGGCTTCCTCGCCCCGTCGGGGTTCTACGGGACGTACGACACCGAGACCGTCCGGGCGGTGCGGGAGTTCCAGACGTACGCGCGGCGCTCCCGCGCGGCGCGCGAGGACGGCAACGCCGCCCGGTACTCCGACCGCCTGCACCCGGTGGACGTCCCGGACGCCGACCGGTACGTCGGCCCGGTCAGCGGCGTCGCCGACCTGCCGACGCAGCTCACGATCGCGAAGTGGAAGCGGAACCGCTGGCGGTGCCCGGTGGTGGTCGAGGGCTGGCGGATGTCCGGGACGACGCTCGCCGAGCTGGTCGACCCGAACGTGTGGGGCGCCGGGCAGGTGTCCGCGTCCACGCGGCTGTTCGCCCGCGACATCGCCGGTCCGGCCGTGGGCCCGGCGCCGCCAGGCCACCCCGAGCTGACGCCGCTCGGTTCCGTCGTCACCGACCCCTCGTATCCGGACGGGCCCGGGCCGGTGCTGCCGGGCCGCTCGGAGCTGCTGCCCGAGCACCTGCTGCCGCGGCTCCCGGACACCTCGTCCGGGCCGACGCTGGCGCAGCTCGTCGCCCGCCGCGCGGACGAGCACGTCGCGAAGCAGCTCTCGACGTTCAAGGTGCTCCGCGCGGTCGCCGAGGCGACGGCCGGGGCCTGGTTCGACGCCGTCACCGCCAACGACGCCGCGCTGCTGCGCCTCGGGCCGTTCGGCTGGGCCGCCGACGGGCCGTTCCCGCCGGTCACGACCGTCCGGCAGAACCGCGAGTGGTCCGGCGAGCTGTGGGCCTACATCGCGTTCCTGCGCGCCACCGACCGGGACGCGTTCGACGTGCTGACCGGCGGCGCCGGGCTCGTCCCGCTGCCGGGCTGGGGCGCCGACGGCGGCGGCCTGCTCGACACCGGGCTGCGGATCCCCCGGTCGCGTCCCACGCTCACCGCCGAGAACGGCAAGCCGGGCGCGCCGCTCGCGCACGAGTTCTCGCTCGGGATCTTCCGCGACTGGCACTGGATGTACCGCTTCGCCGCCGCCACCCGGACGGACGGCGCCGTCCGCCGGAGCTTCTGGAAGCCGGCCCGGCAGCGGCTCCACGATCTGCTGGCCGCGCCGTGGGACGGTCCCGCCGCGCCCGCGACCGTCGGGGCCGTCCCCGGCGCGGACGGCAACCCGCGTCCCGCCCGGGTCGGGGACCTGTTCACCTCCGAGCGCGCGGCGGGGATGCTCGCCTGCCTGCACCTGCTCGAACCCGGGTTCGTGCTGTCCGCCGCCCAGCCCGGCGCGGCGGAACCGCCCGAGAGCCGCTTCGCCGGACGCGCCGCGACGCCCCTGCACGAGGTCCTCAACGCCGCGAAGGCGCTCGGCCCGGACTTCTCCGGCGCGCCGAACACCTGGACCGGCGACCACGAGACCGCGCTCATCACCGCGCTGGCCCGCGCCACCGCGACCCGCGCCGGGGTCGCCGCGCCGGTCGAGTCCGTCCGGAACTGGCCCGCGTGGCCGACCGGTACCCCCTACACGCTCCCGATCGACGCCCTGCCTCCCGCCGACCGCAATCTCTCCGGCGGCCGGAACTCCCTGCGCCTGGACACCGACGACCTCCCGAGGAGGCAACCGTGACCGACCCGACGCACACCGCAGGCCCCATGGACACAGACGCGGCGGACGTGGAGAGGAGCGTCCTCGCGCAGATCTTCGCCGAGTTCGCGCTGTTCGTGGAGCCGGCCCGGGCGGCGGCCGATCCGTGGCGGCGGAACCAGCTGCTGCGGGCGCTGGGATGGGACCTCGGGCCGCTGATCGGCTACGACTCGCAGGCGTTCCAGGAATGGGCGGACGGCATCGGCAAGGCCGTCACGGACATGGCCGAGCTCGCCGCCGAACTGCCGCGCGACTCGCTCAAGGCGTGGAAGGCGGCGTTCCAGAAGCTGGGCGAGGCCGCGGGGCCGCTGAAGGCGCTGCCTCCGGAGATCGGCGGCGAGGTGCCGGACGAGCTGTACACGGCCATGCTCGGCGACCTGCTGGACTACCTGCCGACCGCCTACCTCGCGCGGCGCGCCCGGTGGACGCTGCCGGCCGCCGTCCTGCTCGGTGTGGCGACGCTCGCGGGGGACCAGGAGAACCCCAGCGCGCCGATGCCGCCCGGCGACAACCCGGTCCGGCTGCCGCGGCGCCGCGCGGACTTCGACCTCGGCCGGCTCATCGACCTGCTGTCGGACCCCGGGGGGTACTTCCGCGCCCTGTACGTGCCGGAGGGGATGGACACGCCGGAGGCGGTCGACACCGCCGCGGCGCGCATCCTCCCGAAGGCGGCGGCGCTGCTGCGCGGGCTCGGCCTGGACGCCGCCTACGGCGTCAAGCCCGGGGTGGGGCCCGACCTCGGGGCGGACGGCGAGCGGCTCGCCGGGCACCTGCTGTCGGTGCGCGCACGCGTCCCGGACGGGGCGGGCGACGAGGTGGAGCTCGGCGCGAACTTCGGGCTCGGGCTCATCGAGGGGCGCCCGGCGCTGATCGTCGTCCCGCGGATCGCGGCGCACGTCGTCGGTCGGGCCGGGGGCTGGAACGTCAGCGCCGACATGGACCTGTCCGCCGAGGCGTTCGCGTTCGGGCCGGGCGGCGTCACGGTGGCGGGCGCGGACCCGGCGGTGAGGGTGGCGGCGGAGGTGGCGCGGATCTCCGCGCCGGACGAGCCCGCGTGGGTCGTGGGCGTGCCGGACGGCGTGCACCTCGCGGTCGGCGAGCTGGGGCTCGCGCTCCGCGCCGCGCTCGGCGCCGGACGCGACGACATCGAGATCGGCGTGCGGGCCGGACGGGCGGAGGTCGTCATCGCCGGGGGCGACGGCGACGGGTTCGTCAAGCAGGTCCTGCCGCACGAGAAGGTGACGGTGCCGTTCGAGCTGGGCGTGGCGTGGTCGCACCGGTCCGGGCTGCACCTGACCGGCGCCGCCGGGCTGATCGCGGAGTTCCCGGTGCACGCCACGGTGCTCGGCGTCAGCCCCGAGATGGTGCGGATCGGGGTCGAGGCGTCGCTGGCCGACGAGGCGGTCACCGCCTGGGCGACCACGACGCTGTCGGTGCGGGTGGGCAGCCTGACCGCGGTGATCGAGGACGTCGGCATCGCCGCCGACCTCACGTTCCCGGACGAGGGCGGCAACCTCGGCAAGGCGAACATCGCGCCGCGGTTCAAGCCGCCGTCCGGGCTGGGGCTGCACCTCGTGCTCGGCGTGGTGGACGGCGGCGGCTACCTGTCGATCGACGAGCCGCGCGGCATGTACTCCGGGGCGTTCCAGTTCGGGATGGCGAGCAGCGTCGCGCCCGGGTCGAGCGGGTTCCGGCTCCAGGCCGTCGCCGTCCTCAACACGAAGACGGCGGACGGGAAGCCCTTCACCGAGCGGGACGGCAGCGAGAGCTACTCGCTGCTGGTGTCCGGATCGTTCCAGTGGCGCCCGGGGCTGGTGCTGCCGGCCGGGATCACGCTGACCGGGCTCGGGGCGATCGTCGGCCTGAACCGGCGCGCGAACCTGGAGGAGCTGCGCAACGCGACCCGGTCCCGGAGCCTGGACGCGGTGCTGTTCCCGGCCGACCCGGTCGGCAACGCGCCCAACGTGATCGCGACGCTCGGGCGGATGTTCCCGCCCGACCCGACCGGCACGCTCGTCGGGATCATGGCGCGGCTGGAGTGGCTGGCCGGGACCGTCCGCGCCGACCTCGGCATCATCATCGAGTTCCCGGAGCCGATCCGGCTGGTCGTGCTCGGCCGGCTGGTGATCAACTTTCAGGAGGCCGGGAGGTTCCAGCTCGACGTGGTCGGGACGCTCGACCCGGGCGCGGGCGAGGTCTCGCTCGACGGCAGCCTCGTCGACTCCAAGCTGTTCGGCCGCCCGGCCAGCGGCGACATGGCGCTGCGGCTGCGCTGGAAGGGCGAGAAGAACTTCGCCGTCTCCATCGGCGGCTTCCACCCCGCGTTCCAGAAGCCGGCCGGGTTCCCCGACCTGAAGCGCTTCTCCATCAACCTCAACAAGAGCGGCGACCTGCTCCGCCTTGAGGCGTACCTCGCCGTGACGAGCAACAGCGTCCAGTTCGGCGGCGCGGTCTACCTGCACTTCGCGCTCTCGAAACTGGTCGTGGACGGCCGCGCCTGGCTCGACGCGCTGATCCAGTTCAAGCCGTTCTGGCTGACCGCGGAGCTCGGCGTGACCCTGTCGGTGAAGTGGGGCGACACGACCTTCCTCGCCATCACGGCGCTCATCGGCATCAGCGGCCCGGGACCCTGGCGGCTGCACGGCGAGCTGACGATCCACCTCCTGTTCCTGGACGTCAGCAAGCGCATCGACAAGGTGCTCGGCGACCCGACCGAGGAGAACCGGCCGACGTTCGTCAACGCCGCCGACCTGCTGCTCGACGCCCTCAAGCAGCCGGGGACCTGGGACGTCACCACTCCGGACGGCGGCGGGGAGATGGCCGCCCTGAGCACTCCGGAGCTGCCCGCCGGGCAGGTCCTCATGCACCCGGGCGCGGTCCTCGGCGTCCGGCAGAACCTCCTGCCGCTCGGCGTGGACCTGGACCGCCTCGGCACCAGCCGCGTCGAGGGCCCCCGCCGCTTCGACATCACCTCGTTCACGATCGGCGGGGAGGCCGGGACCCTCGGCGACACGATCGACGACTACTACGCGCCGGGCCAGTTCTTCGACCTGACGCAGGCGGAGATGGTCGAGCGCCCGCAGTCCGAGCGCCGCCCGGCGGGACGGCGGCTCGTCGCGCCCGCCGGGACGGACCTGCCCGGCGCCGCGCTGACCGTCTTCACGACCGCGGGCGACGACGCGTCCTACGACCGGATCATCATCGACGACCCCGACACCGCGGCCCGTCCCATGGAGGACGCCCACCGCGCCGCCCGCGACGCGTCCGCCCGCAACGGCGACGGCGGCGGCGACGGCGGGCTGCTCGCCCTGTTCGCCGGGAACGGACCCGCCGCGAACGCGCGGACCCGCACCACCGGCCCCGCCCGCTTCGCCGCGCGACCCCTCGCCGCCCGTATCGACCATTCGACCGACCACTCGGAGGTGTCCTGACATGGCCGCCGGACTGCGTTTCCTGCCCTGGGTCCGGGACGGCCTGGCCCGCGCCGTCACCGGCGCCGACCCGCTGAGCGGCGCCCTGCCGAGGCTGCGCGGCGAGATCCCGCTGCACGTCGGCTTCACCGCCGACGACGGGCGGGTGGTCCCGGCGGACGCGACCGCGGCGATCCACGGGCCCGGCGACGTCACCGGCCTGGACGACCGCCAGGTCATCCGGAGCTTCCCGGCGCCCGGCACCGACGGCGCCGAGGACACCCTGTTCGCCGCGGTCGAGTTCGACCGCCCTGACCTGCCGTGGGCGTTCACCCCGGCCGAGGCCGACGCGCAGGGCCGGCTCCGCCCCTGGCTCGTGCTCGTCGCCGTCCCGGCGGAGGACGGCGAGATCAACGAGCCCGCCGGGGCGCTGCCGACGCTGACCTGCGCGGTCCGCGAGCTGCCGCCGCTGTCCGAGTCGTGGGCGTGGGCGCACGCGCAGGTCCTGCTCACCGAGGAGGGCGGCGACGTCGCGGACGTCCTGCGCGACCATCCCGAACGCACGCTGTCGCGGCTGGTCTGCCCGCGCAGGCTCCAGGCCGGGACCCGCTACCACGCGGCGGTCGTCCCCGCCTTCGAGGCCGGACGGGTCGCGGGCACCGGCGGGCGGCCCGCCCAGACCGGGGCGCTGGTCCCCGCGTGGGGGCCGGGCTCCCCGAAGCCCACCCAGCAGGACGTCGTCGTGCTGCCCGCCTACCACCACTGGTCGTTCACCACGGGACCGGAGGGCGACTTCGAGTCCCTGGTCCGGAGGTTGCGCGCGCGCCCGCTGCCCCCGGAGGTCGGCAAGCGTCCGGTGGACATCTCCGCGCCGGGCGGCGGGCTGCCCCCCACCGAGCCCGCGGGCCGGGAGGGCACGTCCGTGCTCGGCTTCGAGGGCGCGCTGTCGTCGCCGGTGATGGAGCCGACCGTCTGGGACGAGGGCGTCCGCGCGTCCTGGCGGGAGGTGATCGAGGAGCTGCTCCAGGACACCGACGAGTGGCTCACCCCACCGCTGTACGGGGCCGTCCACACGGCGGAGGTGGATCTCCCCGCGAACGAGCCGAAGTGGCTGCGGGAGCTGAACCTCGACCCGCGTTACCGGGCCGCGGCCGCGCTCGGGACCGAGATCGTCCAGCGGCACCAGGAGGACCTGGCGGCGGCCGCGTGGGAGGCGGCGGCCGCCGTCCGCGACATGAGCGAGGTGCTGCTGAAGGGGCAGGCGGCGCGCGACGTGTCCGCCGCCCTCCACGCCAAGCGGCTCGACCCGGAGCAGCCCGGCGGGGCGCTCACCGACGCTCAGCTGCTCGCCGTCACCGGTCCCGTCCTCGGCGAGATCGAGGCGCCGGACGCGAGCGCCGCCCGGACGGGCGCGGGCATCGGCCCGAAGGGGCCGGACGGCCTGAAGGGCGACGGTCCGGTGGGCGGCGACGTGGAGGGCGGGCCGAGCGTCGGCGACGAGCTGGCCGGAAACGCCGGGCTGCGGGCGGCCACGTCCGTGCCGATGCGGCGGCTGCTGCGCCCGCGCGGCCCGCTGGCGTCGCGCGCGGGCACCGTGCCCGCCCCGGTGGAGCGGCTCGCGACGGGCGAGACCGCCGTCCCGCCGGCGGACGTCCCGGCCGGAGGCACGCCGTTCACGAAGGTCGCGGGCCGGTTGCTGGGCTCGGTGGACGAGGCGTCCATCCGCGCCGCGATGGCCGACCCCTGGTGGAACACCACCCGAGCCGGCGTGGCCGCCGCGACCGCCCCCGCGGAGGACTCGGCCCCGGTCGTCGTCTCGGCCGCCGTCTCGGCCTCGGGCCCCGCCGTCGTGCCGGACGACAGGCCGCGGACGCTCGCGTCCGAGGGCGGGGACATGGTGCAGGGCCGGTTCTTCGTCGCGACGGACGACGGCCACCTGTTCGAGCGGCGCCTCGTCGAGGGCGGCTGGCTGTGGCTCGACCACGGGATGCCGCCGAGCGGGCAGCCCGTGCGGTCGGCCGGTGCCGCCATCCGGACCGGCGGAGCACCGCAGGTGCTGGTCCGCACCGCCGACGGGAGGCTGTGGGAGCGGTACTGGGACGCGCCGAGCGCCGGTTTCCTCTGGGCCGACCGCGGTGCCCCTCCGGGCGGGGCCCGGACCGACCCGCACGCGGGCGGCACCAGCGTCTACGTCCTGGGAGGCGACAACGGCCTGCACGCCCTCGACTGGGACTACCAGGCCCGCACCTGGACGTGGCGGGCCCTCGGCCGCCCCTCCTTCCCCAGCCCGAAGGAGGTGCTGATCGGCCCGATCTCGTCCCGCAACCGCGACTTCGTCTACGTCACGACCAACCTGGGCGGGCTGCACGCGTGCGTCCGGCAGGTGTCCACCACCCCGGAATGGATCAACCTGAACGTCGGCGAGAACCCCACGCCGCTGGTGAACGGCAACCTCGCGGCCCCCTGGCCGGACTACGAGCACCTCACCGGGATGGCCTACGCGTCCCGGGACGGGAACTTCATCCTCACTCGCGGCGACCTCCGGCCGGCCTCCAACTACTGGGAGCCGTACAACGGGACGTCCGTGGTGTCGGTGGCGCGGCAGGCCGGGGTGGACTTCTACGGCCGCCCCACCATCAGCATGCTCGTCGTCCCCGACGCGAACCCGAACGACGTCGTGATGTGCCGTCTGGAGCACGCCGGCGGCGACACGTGGAACTGGAGCAACGCGCGGCTGCGCCCGCCGGGCGGCCTCTCGCTCCGGCAGCCGGGTCCCGTCCTGCCGCGGGAGGGCCGGGACAGCGAGCTGTTCGCGGTCACCGCCGACGGGCGGCTCGCGTCCGTCGACCACAACAACCTGTGGACCGACCACGGCTTCCCCCGCGACGTGCGCGGCGCCGGGGGGCCGGCCGACGTCCCGGTGCCCGACAAGCGGTGGGCGTCCCGGGTCGGGCTGTTCTCGTCCCTGATCGTCGCCGACTTCGCCAAGGAGGGCGGCGCCGGGCGCGTCCGGCACCGGGTCGCGCACGGCTTCGACGCCGACGGGCGGATCGGCGGGTTCTCCGGCGCCCGCACCGGGCCGAACCTCGGCGGCATCGACGTGGAGGTGATGGCCGTGACGGCGGGCCGGATCACCCCGTCCGGTCCGCAGGTCATGGTGGTCCTCGGCGACGAGCTCGGACACGTCACCTACCAGCTCGGCCTCGACCTCGACACCGAGGGCGTGCCCGCCCGGTGGAGCGCGCCGCGCAGGCTGCACGACCCGCTCGGCGCGCCCGCGCAGGGCGCCGACATCGCGCTCGCCGACATCGACGGCGACGGCCGCGCCGAGCTGGTCTTCGTCTACACCGCGAACGGCCGGATCTGCTACCGGATCGGCTGGCGGCTGTCCGACGACGGGGTCGTGACCGGCGGCTGGAGCGACACGGTGACGCTGCCTTACACGTTCGCCTCGTTCGGCGACGTGGCCGTGGACGTCGCGGACGTCACCCAGGACCTGCGGCCCGACCTCGTCGTGTTCCTCAGCGGCACCGACACCGCGGGCAAGCCGTTCGCCGGGTACGGGATCGGCCGGACGCTCAACCGGCGCGGCGTCGTCCTCGGCGGCTGGAGCGGCCTCGTGCCCGTCCCGCAGGACCGGGAGGCGGGCTGGGGGCACGGCGCCGGGATCGTCGTCGCCGACTTCAGCGGGACGCGCCGCCCCGACCTGCTCGTCTACCGGGTCGGCAGCGCCGGGGGCGGCAACGACGCCGCCTACCGCATCGGGTTCGACCTCGGCGCGGACGGCACCGCCACCGGCTGGACGGAGGCGCGGACCGTCGAGCGGCTGCCCGGCGCGTCCGTCCGCGGCGGCGGCGTCGCGCTGGCCGACCTGCGGCCGAGCCTGGTCGCCGACCGCGCCGCGATGGGCGACGACTTCATGAAGGCGGCGCTGAAGCACCAGCAGTACCTGGCGCCGGCGCAGGCGCTCGCCCGGAACGAGCGCGGCGCGGAGGTCCCGGTGGACGCGACGGCGGCGGCCGTCAGGGAGCAGCTCCGGCCGGAGGCGACGGTGCCCCGGAAGGTCCTCGACGGGCTGCGGCTCGGCGACGGGCCGCTCGCCGCGGCGATCCCCGACACCGGGGACCCGCTGCGGCGGCTGCTCGCGGGCGTCCGGTTCAACGTGCCCGCGTACGAGCTGCTGCGCGGGCTGTCGCAGGAGAACGTCGTGCCCGGGCTGCCGGAGGTGGCGCCCGAGACGCTGACCGCGCTCGCCGCGAACCCGCGGTTCATCGAGGCGTTCCTCGTGGGGCTGAACCACGAGATGAGCCGGGAGATGCTGTGGCGCGGCTTCCCCGCCGACCCCCGCAACACCTGGTTCCCGCAGTTCTGGGACGTGCGGAACGCCGCCTCCGCCGGGGCGCCGCTGACCGACATCCCGCCGTTCACCGATCCCGTGTGGCGGAACGGGCCGCTCGGCAGCCACCTCACCGCCGTCGGCGCGCCCGGCGAGCGGTCGCTGATCCTCGTGATCCGCGGCGAGGCGATGCGCCGCTACCCGTCCACGGTCGTCACCATGCGCGCCGCGACGTGGAAGGACGGCCGCCGCGACTGCACCGGACCCGACGTCCTGCCCACCTTCCACGCCTGGCTGAACCCCGACCTGCTGCTGTTCGGCTTCCCGCTGACGGCGGACGAGGCCCGGGGCGACGCCGACCCGGGGAAGAACCGGCCGGGGCACTTCTTCGTCCTGCGCGAGCAGCCCACGGCGACCCGGTTCGGCGTGGACGACCCGCCCGAGGACTGGGTGCCCGGAACTCCCTGGGCGGGCGCCCACTGGGACGACCTGCACTGGGGCCACCTCCCGGCGGACGCCCTGTTCCTGTCGCCCTACGCGCCCGGCTTCGGCGGCGAGCCGCTCGACGGCGCCGTCTTCGGCCGCAACGCCGCCGACATGGCCCGCGTCGCCCTGCAACGCCCCGCGCTCGTCGCCCGGCACGCGAGCGACCTGCTGCCTCCCGACCCGTCCCCGGACGGTCTCGCCGAGCCGACCGCCCTCGCCGGGGCCGCGTCCGGCGCACTCATCGTCCCCGCGGCCACTGGACCGATCGGAGCCCGCTCATGAGTCCCGCACTGTCCGGCCAGGTGCCCGCCACGGGCTGGTCGCTGTCCGCCCGGTACCCGGTGGCGCTGCTGCCCGTCCGCCTGGAGACGAGGTTCGACGGCCCCCGGCTGCTCGTCCGGGTCTACCCGGACCAGATCCACGTCGACTCGCACGAGGCGAAGCTGACTCCCACCGAGCGGGACGCCGGCCACCGCTACTGGACGCGCCAGAACGAGCCCGAAGCCGCGTGGGAGGAGCTCGTCCTGTATCACGGCGCGCCTCGCGCGGCCTGGATCGCGCGGGTCATGCAGCCCGACGACACCGGCACGTTCCCCGGCCCGCTCGAACGCACGGACACCTGGGAGGAGGCGCCCCACGCCCGCGCGATGCCCACCCGCTGGCGGCTCGCCGCCCGCACGGCCAGCGGACGGGTGATCACGGCCGACTTCCCCAAGGAGGTCCGGCCGGACCTCGCGGTCGGCCCGTCGCCGCGCGCGCCGCAGGGCCTCGCCGCGCTCACCGACGAGGACGCCCCGGTCGACGAGGGCATGCGGTGGCTCGTCGACTTCCCCGCCGCGGTGGACGCCGGGATGGCGGTCGCCGTGGACGGCGTCACCGAGGAGATCACGCTGCTCGTCGTCTACGGCGTGGACGAGAAGGCCGCGCCGGAGACGGCCGCCGCGAAACTGGCGGAGCTGCTGGAGGCGCAGGCCGCGACGGTCGGGCTCGGGTTCGTCCCGCCCGGCACGCCGACCAACAACACCGAGACCGTGTCCAGCGGGTACGCGCCCAGGTCCCGCGAGACGGCGGCGAGCGCCCGCGTCACCGGCGCGCCCGCGACGGCCGTCGGCCCGGACAGCGCGGCGGCGCTGCTCGCGGAGGCCCTGGCCCTCCCGCTCGCCTCCCGGACCGGCGACCT
>NZ_CAACUY010000069.1 GCF_900659615.1 Actinomadura fibrosa
CGCCGGACCGGCACGCACCGGGCGGCGCGGGCGGGCGGGTCGGGCGCGGTCGCGGTTGCGGGGTGCGGTGCCGCTGAACCTGGAGGCGCCGGGCACCGATGTGGAGTTCCTGGACGCCTGCGCCGATCTGCTGCACATGCTCCGCGCGGTGGGGGTGGCGGTGCAGGACTGGACCGAGGAGGTCTCCGGGCGGCGGCTGCCGTCGGTGGTCACCGGGCCGCTGGACACCGTGTCCGAAGGGCTGGTGGACGGGGCCGCATGCGCCGCGCTGGCCACGATGCTGTTTGAGAACTGGTTCGCCGAAGCCCGCGAGGTCGCCGCCGCCGGGATCGAGTTCACCGGCGACGACCCCGAATAGCCCCCGCCCCTGCAACCCCGACCCCTGACCTGAGGGAGGACCGAGGATGCTTCCGCGTCCCCGCGGCCGGCGTCCCGGCCGCTACACCATCGAGTTCGACACCCCCGACACCGACGGCGAGTTCATCGCCACCAGCCTGGCCATCGCCGCCCTGGTGGGCGGCATGGCCGACGCCGTGGACGACTGGACCGACGAACTCACCCGCCGCGGCATGCCGCCCGCCATCACCCTCCAGTTCCAGCACGTCGCCGACAACCTCATGGACGGCGAGACCGCCGCCCGGCAGACCGCGGCCAACTTCGCCGACTACTTCGAGGACGCCCGCACCATCGCCGCCCGCGGCATCCGCATCATCGGCAACCCCCACCGCCGCGGCGGAGGCCCCGGGAGGCGCCGCGCCGCCTGAACCCCGCCCACCTGCCACCGACAACGGCCCGTGCCGCCGCCCCCACCGGGATGGCGGCACGGGCCGTTGTCGTGTTCGACCTGCAAGGAGTTCGCCATGCCTGGACGTTCCGCCCGCAGCGGCTTTGGTCGCCCTGCGCGCCGTACGCCGGGCCGCTTCGCGCGGCCCGGTCGCGGTCGCGGAGGTGGCCGGGGCCGCTACGCCGACGCCGAACTGATCGATCCGCTGCTGCCCGTCATGGCCGACTACCGGCCGCGCCCGCGCGGTCAGGTCGCCCGGATGGTCGCGCGCGGCTATGCCCGCTGGGTGATGGCCGCGCCCGACACCCGCGGCCTGGGCACCGGCCTGACCGCCCTCTACCCGGCCGGGCAGCTGGCGCACCACTACGCCACCGGCCCGCACGACCCGCTGCTGTTGGGGGCGTTCGCGCCGCCGGTCGCGCTGGCCGCCTGGGTCGCCACCTACAAGACCCACGGGTCGCCGCGCTACTCCGGCGCGATCGCCGCGATCGCCGCCGGTGTACCCACCTGGCTGGCGACCGCCGCGGCCACCGGGGTCACCAACCTGTCCACCCTGCTGGGCTACACCGTCACCGCCTCCGCCGCGTGGTCGGCCTACACCTGGTCCGATGTGCTCAAAGAGCGCCGCCGGTTCGCCGAAGCACAAGCCAAGTGGGAGACCATCGCCGGACTGGCCGGGCTGGAGGGCTCGCGGCTGCTGCGCACTGAACGCACCCGCACCGGCGTGAAGTTCAAGATCGACCTCGGTGTCGAGGGCCCGTCCGCGGCGAAGCTGGAGCGCGGGGACCTGGCCGAGCAGATCGCCCGCTGCTACGGCATCGGCGCCGACGCCGTCCGCATCACCAGCAGCCGTAAGAACGCCCGGATCGCCTGGATCACCATCCAGCTGGTGGACCTGTGGTCGCAGGAGATCCCGCACCCGGCCGTCACCGACCCCGCCGCCGCGGCCAAGGGCCACCGCTCCATCCTGGACGGCCCGTTCATCATCGGCACCGACCCCGAAACCGGCGAGGACCTCGAACTGGTGGTCTTCGACGAGGGTGGCGCCCGGCATGTGGAGATCGTGGCCACCAACGGCGGCGCCAAGACCAACACCCTGTCCAACATCGTCCAGCAGGGCGCCGAATGCTACGACGTGCTCACCATCGCGATCGACCTGGGCAAGGGCGTCATCACCACCCTGTGGAAGGGCCACCTGCACGAGGCCGCCGGCGTGGGTGAGGAGGACAAGGCGCTTCAGATCCTGGACTGGATCGACATCCTGGTCGATGAACGCGCGATCGCGTGCGCGGGCGGCACCCACCAGCCCACCCCGGCCGCGCCGGTGGTGCTGCTGGCCATCGACGAGCAGGACACCGCCACCGGCCTGGACTCGCCCATCGCGCACCGGGTCAAGCCCGTGCTCGACAAGGTCCACCGCCGCGGCCGGTCCGGCGGAGTCGTCGGCATCACCGCCAAACAGCGCAACGTCGTCCAGCACACCGGCACCAAGGAAGGCAGCGCCAACACCTACACCAAGATCGTGGGACGGGTGTCCGACACCAACGAGATGCGAAAGGCCGTCCCGGACTGGGAGACGCTCGGCTGCCCGGACATGTCCACCTACGGCTCCGGCGCCGCCGGGGTGGTACTGCTGGTCCGCCAGGGCGGCACCTGGCAGACCGGCCGCACCCGCGCCCTGTACGACCCCGACACGGTCAAAGCGCTCGCCGACGCCTACGGCCCCGCCGACGCGCACCTGGAACCCCAGATCGCCGCCGCGCTGCCCGGTTACGCCGAACGTCACCCCATCCCCGCCACCACCAGCGCCACGCGCACCGACACCACCGACCGGCCCGCCGCCCCCGGCGCTACCGAAGGTAGTGGGAGCGGCGGGCAGGACCCCGTGAGCACCCCGCCGCCGACCGGCCCGTCCTCGGAGGGCTCGGCCCGGGGCGGTGGCCGTACTGGCGACGATGGCGACTGGGGGTTCGACCCCGCCGACGACGCCGCCGTGGACGAGGCCGCCCGGGGACTGGTGGAACGGCTGGACGAGTTCATCGCCGAATCCGTGCCGCCGCCCGAACAGCCCACCCGGCTGGAAGACCTGAACGCCGCCCGCAAGAAGATCGACAACAACACCGTGCCTGAACCGGTCGTCCAGGCCGTCACCGCGTTCCTGGCCGAGCGCGGCACCCGCGGCGCCCGCCGCGACGAACTGGTGGCGCACCTGAAACTGAGCAAGTCCAGGGCCGCCGAGCACCTGGGCGCCCTGCGCGCCAACGGCGTCATCACCTCGGCCGGCAACGGCAAAGCCGCCCGCTACTACCTTCCCGAGCACACCCCCGACGATCACAGCGCGTAACCCGCGCCCGGCGCAAACTGTCCGCCCCAACTGTCCGCTGAACTGTCCGGCCGAACTGTCCGACCGGCCCCAACGCGCGCGCACGTGGACCCGCACGCCCACCCGCACCGGACAGTTGGACAGTTCCCCGCCGGACAGTTCACCCGCTCCACACACAGTGACCGGCCGAGCATGCTCGACCCCCGCGCGCCCTCGGCCGTCCCGTCGTCCTTCAAGATCCGTCTAGCGGAGACGCCATGCTGCCCTCGTTGATCCCCGCCGCCGTCCGCACCGTGACGGCGGCGCCGTCGCCGACTCCGAGCCACTCGCCGCCGGCCGCCGGGCACGGCGGCGGGGGCGGGCTGTGGCTGCTGCTGCTGTTGGCCGGGTTCATCTGGCTGATCGCGCACCTGATCTCGGTGCGGCTGCACCCGCTGCGCACCTGCCGCGCCTGCAACGGCACCGGCCTGCACCGCGGCCACCTCTTCACCGGCGCCGTCCGCGCCTGCCGCCGCTGCGGCGGCACCCGCCGCGAACTGCGCCCCGGCGCCCGCGCACCCGACCGCCACCACTGACCACGCGACCCCCCACCGCTCTGGACCGGCCGACCGATACTGCCGTGGTGTTCATCGGTGACGCCAACCGGCTCGGCGGCGGCGCGTCCGGCCACGGCGGGACGCGCCGCGCGCCGCAACACCCGCTACCTGGCGAATCCCGACAAGGAGACCAACAATGCACGGTGATCAAAACACTCGCGAGTGGGACCTGTACGTGATCCTTTCGGTCACCCATCGCCTGCCGGTGGACTTGGACCCCTGGCTGGAGATCCTCGGCTTCTTGATCGGTGACACCGGCATCGGCGTGGTACAAGGCGCCGCCGCCCAGAAGGAAGCCAGGGACTGGGTGTTCACCCAACACCCCCAGTTGCGCGACATCCCGGCGGTCCCGGACTTCGCCGAGGGGGACGACGCCGCGATGGACGAATGGGCCAACCGGTACAAGCAGCGATACGGACAGACGCTGCCGCTCCGGCCACTTCCGCAAGCCCGACAAGTCCATCGCACCGTCCTGGAAGCCACGCTCGCACTCGCACCGTCGGAAAAGGTCATCGTCATCAACCCAGACGACGACCCCGGCGAAGTCATCGACACCATCGCTGACCTGCACGACCGGCACACCGCCAGTGAGCGTGAGGAACCCGACGACCCCACCCCCGCGTAAGGCGGCCAGGACCCACATCGACACCTCCTGCCCACACCTTCATCGCCCCGGAGACCGGCCGACCGGTCCCGGGGCGTTCTGCCGCCCACCCTCCCGGAGGGACCTCGTCATGGCTGATCTCTTCCCGCCGCCCCAGCAGTGGCCGGTGCTGCAACCCCCCGACTGCCCCACCTGCCAGACCGGCGCCGACGTGGTGTTCATCGGCGACGCCGACCGGATCGACGGCGGACAGGCCAACATCTGGCACTGCCGCTCCTGCCCCGACGACTTCGCCACCACCATCACCTTCTGGCCTGTGCTGGAGGGCCCGGACTGCCCCTACTGCGGACAGGGCTTCACCTGCTGGGCCGCGATCGACCCCGACCACGGCGGAGACCTGTGGACCTGCGAGCACGGCCACGAATTCGTCGTGGACCCCGAAGGGCTGATCGTGCTGCCCAAGGACGCGGCATGACCGCGCCCGCTCCGCTGGCGCTGGGGTCGGTGTGCACCGGCTACGCCGGGCTGGACATGGCGGTCGCCCGCGTCCTCGACGTCGAACCGGCATGGGTCGCCGACCCCGACCCCGGCGCCGCCGCGATCCTGGCCCACCACCACCCCGAGGTTCCCAACCTCGGCGACATCACCGCCGTGGACTGGTCCGCGGTCGCGCCGATCGATGTGCTGTGCGGCGGCTACCCCTGCCAGCCCTTCAGCGTCGCCGGCCGCCGGAAAGGAAACGCCGATGCCCGCCACCTGTGGCCGCACATCGCGACCGCCCTTCGCCTTCTACGACCCCGCCTCGCGATCTTTGAGAACGTCGAACATCACCTTCGACTTGGGTTTGCCGACGTCCTCGCCGACCTTGCCCGCCTCGGGTTCGATGCGGAGTGGATCACTCTTCGCGCTTCGGTGGTCGGTGCTGCGCACCCCCGATCCCGGCTCATCTTCCTGGCCTGGCCTGCCGACACCGACCGCACGCGACTGGAAGGGGCACGGCTACCCCGGCCAACTCCCCAACGCGGTGGCGCTGCTGCCCACCCCCCGCACCAGCGACACCAACGGCCCCGGAACGCACGGGGACGGCGGGCCGGACCTGCGGACGGTGGTGTCGTTGCTGCCCACGCCCCGGGCGACCGACGGGACCAAGGGCGGCCCGAACCAGCGCGGATCGGCCGGGGACCTGATGCTGTCCTCGGCGGTGTCCAGGCTGCTGCCGACCCCCACCGCGACCAACGCCCACGGCAACGACCGCAACAACCACGGCCGTCTGCTGCTGCCGGGCGTGGCCAAGACGCTCACCCCATCGACTGGGGCGACTACGGACCCGCGATCGACCGGTGGGCCCGCATCCTCGGACGCCCCGCACCCGCGCCAACTGAGCCTGGACGAGATCACCGACCCCGGCTGAGCCCGATCTTCGTCGAATGGCTCATGGGCCTGCCACCAGGCCACGTCACCGACCCCGCCATCTGGACCGCCTACACCGAAACCGCCCGACAACGCGGCGCCAGGTGCACCCCGGCCACCGTACGCAGCGCCCAACTCCGCGCCCTGGGCAACGGCGTCGTCCCCCAACAAGGGACCGCCGCGCTCGCGCTGCTGCTGGACCGCCTCACCGCCCGACCGGCCGACACAAGAGGCGCCGCGTGACCGCCCCCGGCTCGCTGAACTGGCGAGACGCACGGCACTGGGGCGGCGGCACCCGCCTGCCGTGCGTGCACTGCGGCCGGGGCGCCTTCTGCCGCGACGAAGACGGGCGCCCCTGCCACAAGACATGCGCCGAAGCCGCCACAGCACCCGCCGCGAGCACATCGACCATGCCCTGTCCCGAAGATCGGAGGTCTGTCGTATGAGTGATCACAGTTCGATCGAGTGGACCGACGCCACCTGGAACCCCGTGACCGGCTGCACCAAGGTCAGCCCCGGATGCGCCAACTGCTACGCCAAGACCTTCGCCGAACGCTGGCGCGGCGTGCCCGGCCACCACTTCGAGCGCGGGTTCGACCCGATGATGCGCCCCGAACTGCTGCGCCGACCGCTGACCTGGCGGGCGCCGCGGCGGGTGTTCGTCAACTCCATGTCCGACCTGTTCCACGACAAGGTCCACTCGGTGTTCATCGCGCGGGTGTTCGCGGTCATGCTGGCCGCCCAGCGGCACACCTTCCAAATCTTGACCAAGCGTCACGCACGCATGCACGACCTGCTGCGCCGCCCGGCGTTCCATGACCTGGTGCTGGAGTTGGCGGTCACCGCCTACGGCGCCGACCCCGAGCGTGCCGAGCGGCGGGGGTGGCCGCTGCCGAACGTGTGGCTGGGCGTCAGCGCCGAGACCACCAAGTGGGCCTGCATCCGGCTGCCCGCGCTGCTGGACACCCCCGCCGCGGTCCGATTCGTCTCCGCCGAGCCGCTGCTCGGCCCGGTGAACCTGTCGCCCTGGCTCACCCCATTGCGGACCCCGGCCGGTGACCCGGCACGGCCCGGGATCGACTGGGTCATCACCGGCGGCGAGTCCGGCCCCGGCGCCCGCCCCGCACACCCCGACTGGTTCCGCTCCCTGCGCGACCAGTGCGCCGCCGCCGGGGTGGCCTACTTCCACAAACAGCACGGCGCGCACACCTGGCAGCCCCCCGACAACGGACGCGGCCCGGACCTGCACGTCCACGCCGCCACCGGCGCCACCCGCCCCGCCACCGACCGGCCCGACGACCCGACCGGATGGGCGCCAGTCTGGCGCGTCGGCAAAAAGGCCGCCGGCCGCGTCCTGGACGGCCGCACCTACAACACCATGCCCACCCACCCGACCGGCGTGAACGGCGTGGACGGTGCGGCGTGACCGGCGGCATGGTCGGACGCCACTACCTCGACCCCGGCGACCGCCTGTCCGGCCGCAAGCACCCGCCCGAGCCCGTGACGGTGCTGGCCCGATGGGCCGACGGCGGGGGCCCGCGCAACGTGCTCATACGCCGCCCGGACGGCACCCGGCAGGTCATCCCGTTCCCGCGGCGCCTACGCCGCCGCCCTGAGGACGTCCCGTGAGCAGGTGCCCGGCCTGCTGCAGGACCCGGTACGCGCGGCACTACCTGTGCCGCCCGTGCTGGTGGACCCTGCCCGCCCCCGCCCGCGCCGCACTGAACCGCCGTGACCGCCGCGCCGCGGCCCGGCTGATCGAGCTTCACCGCCAACTGCGCGCCCGCGTGCCGCTGAACGAGATCGAGGTGACCCCATGACCATCTCCACCCCGCGCCTGCACCCCGGGGCCGCCGCGCTTGCCTGCGCGCGCCGCGGCTGGCACGTCTTCCCCCTGGCCGTGGGCGGAAAGGAACCGCCCCGCGGGATGCGGTGGACGAAGACCGCCACCACCGACCCCGACGCCATCCGGCAGATGTGGGCGCGGTGGCCCTGGAACGTGGGGATCGCGTGCGGTCCGTCCCGGCTGCTGGTGATCGACCTCGATCTGCCCAAGCCCGGCGAGAGGCCGCCGGCCCGGTGGGCGCTGCCCGGCGTGCGGGACGGCGCGGATGTGTTCGCGATGGTGTGCGAACAGGCCGGCCAGCCGATGCCGCTGGAGACCTTCCAGGTCCGCACCCGCCGCGGCGGACTCCACCTGTACTTCACCGCCCCCGACGGGCTCCGGCTGACCAACACCGGCGGCGAGTACGGCAACGGGCTGGGCTGGAAGATCGACACTCGGGGCGACGGCGGATACGTCGTCGCCCCGGGCAGCTTCGTGGACCTGCCCGACGGCGCCGGACCCTACACCGCGTTCCACACGGTCGCCCCCGCGCGGTTGCCCGGCTGGTTGGCCGAGCGGCTCCGCCCCGCGCCGCTGCCGCCGCAACGCCCCATCACCGTCGAACTGGCCACCGGGAACCGCGGCGCCTACCTGGACAAGGCCGTCACCGCGAGCCTGACCGCGATCGCCGACGCCCCCATGGGACGCCGGAACGCCACCCTGTACGGCGCCGCCGTCGCCCTCGGCCAACTGGTGGCCGGGGAAGCGCTGGACGCCGAGGAGACCGAGCAACTGCTGACCGCTGCCGCCGTGCGCGCCGGACTGGCTGTGATGCCCGCCCGCCGGACCATCCGGTCCGGGTTCCGCGCCGGCACCCAACGCCCCCGAAGGGTGCCCACATGACCAACGATCTTCCGCGCCTGCAAGCCGGATCCGGTCCGGAGACCATCCGCGTGCTGAAAGCCGAACTCGCCAAGGGCGCCCTGCCCGACACCTACGTCTCGGCCGGGGCCCTGGTCCACATGGAGACCGTGTCCGGCGGGCAGACCTCCCCGGCCGCCGACGAAGACTCACCCCTGCCCGTCACCGCCAGCCCAGTCACCCCCGCCACCCTGGCCGGGCTGCTGGCCGAACACGCCTACGTCTACCGGCTCCGGTCCCGCAAAGACGGCAACGGCGGCACCGAGCACTACGAAGAAGAGGTCACCCCACCCCGCGACATCCTCGCCTCCGTGCTGGCCGGCAAGACCTGGCCCGGCCTGGCACCCCTGCGCGGCGTGATCGGCGCCCCGGTGCTCCGCCGAGACGGCACCCTGCTGCAACGCCCCGGCTACGACCCCGCGACGGGGCTGTACCTGGCCTCGAAAGTCGCGCTGCCGCCCGTCCCCGACCGGCCCACCGGCCAGCAGGTGGACGGCGCCCGCGACTTCGTGCTGAACCGGTTCCTGCGCGACTTCCCCTGGTCCACCCCGGCCGACCGCGCCAACTACCTCTCTCTCCTGGTCACCCCGATCCTGCGGCACTTCACCCGCTCACTGACCCCGTTTGCGCTGATCGACGCCACCATGCCCGCCTCCGGCAAGAGCATCCTGACCGGCGGCCCCGGCATGCTCTACGGCCAACGCGTCATCCCCTGGGCCTACACCGAAGAGGAGCTACGGAAGTCCATCACCGCGGTACTGGCCGAACAGGTCGGCGTCGTGGTCTGGGACAACCTCGCCGAAGGCACCGTGATCGATTCGGCCACCCTCGCGCTGCTGGTCACCGCCGGCGTTTGGTCGGACCGCCAGCTGGGAGCGTCCCGCAACATCGCCACCGTCAACGACCGGCTCTGGATGGCCACCGGCAACAACCTCCAAGTCGGCGGAGACATGGCCTCCCGCACCGTCCGCGTCCACCTGGACCCCAACATGCCGCGGCCTGAGCAACGCGACCAATCACGGTTCGGCATCCCGCACCTGGACCAATGGATCACCGATCCACGCAATCAGCTCACCGTGCTGTGGCACCTGCTGGTTCTCGTTCTGGACTGGACCTCCGCCGGGGCACCGCGCGTCGACACCGTCTCCATGCGCCAGTTCACCCCGTGGGCGCAAGCCCTCGGCGGATTCCTCGCCCACCACGGCATAGAGGGCTTCCTGGCCAACGCCGCCGACGTCCGCGGGATCGATGAGGACGAAACCCGCTGGCGCGCGTTCCTGGCCTGCTGGCACGACCTGCACGACACCGAACCCATGACCGCCGCCGAACTCCGCCGCTCCGGCGACCCCGACCGGATCGGCCTGGACGAACACGACCGGTGGGACGGGCAGTTCATCACCACCCACACAGGTCGGCCCCCCAATGTGCTCGCGCTCGGCCGACTCCTCACCGGGCAGGTCGGACGCTGGCGCGGCGACTACGTCATCCGCTCGGCCAAGAACCACCGCGGCGACCGGAACGTGTTCTGGGTCGAACATCACGAGACCGACCGGGCCAGGGGAGAGCGCGATGCCTGAACCGGTCGGCATCGGGGCTGAAACATCTCCGCATCTCCGCAACGCCGCACAGACCACCTCTGACCTGCACTTCCTGAGTGCGGAGATGGCAATGGTCGCTGAGAGTCCATCTCCGCATCTCCGCACCGAGTGCGGAGATGAACGTCCGGTTGCGGAGATGGACCGAGCCCCACCGCCTCCTTCTCCGCACCCGTCACCGCAGGTCACAGACGCAAGTGCGGAGATGCGGAGATGCGGAGATGTTTCAGCCCTTCCCGCACAGAAGCCGCGCGCCGCCACCGCGAGTGGGCTGTCCCGCTGCCTGCTGTGTCGTCTTCACGTTCCGAAAGGAGCCCCCACATGACCGAAGTGCTCGAACACGGATCCGCTGATCTCCTGCACGGCGGCTGGTACACCACGGAGGAACTCGCCGATCTGATTGGCGTGGACCCGTCAACGCTGCGCAGGTGGCGTACCGCCCGGCCGATGCAGGGACCGCCCGTCGTCAAGATGAGCGGCTCCGTCGCCCGCTACAGCTCCCGCGACGTCGAGACCTGGCTGAGAAGCCACCGCATGGTTCCCGGGGAGCCCAGCCGATGAGCCGTCGCGAGGCGCTGCCGATCGGCGTATCGCTCTCCTGTGACATCGAGTTCCGCCCCGACCGGCCCTCGCCCTATCGGGCCAGGGTCCGGTGGGTGGAGCCGCACACCGGCCGTCGGCGCTCCCTCTCGGAGGCTAAGGAGACGGAGCCGGAAGCCAAAGCCTGGATCGAGAGACTCCAGACGGCGGCCAAAGGCGGTATCGATCCCGCGACCGCCACTGTGAAACTGGCCGACTACGGCGCCAGTGTGATGACGCTGGCCATGCGCGGGCTGGAGAGCAAGACCCTCGATCCCTACATGGCCGGCTGGCGCCTGCGCGTCCTCCCCGCACTCGGTCATCTGCCCGTGGTGATGATTACGAACGGTGCCGTTGACCGCGTGGTCCATGGCTGGATCGCGGATGGTTGCGGACGATCGACCGTCAAGAACAGCCTCGCCGCGTTGGTGCGCGTCATGGAGCAGGCCGTGCGGGACGGGATCATCACTCAGAATCCCGCGCGCGTGGTCGGCTGGCAACTCGAATACAAGCAGGCCGAGGACGAGTTGGACGATCCCCGCGCGCTAGCGCTCCCGACCTGGGACGCGCTGGTCGAACTCGCGGACGCGCTGGTGGAACGGTCGTCCGACCACTACCGCGGATGGGGTGACGTCGTCCTGTTCGCCGCATGCACCGCCACCCGCATCGGCGAGGTATCCGGCGTCCGAGCAGGCGACATCGACCGCAACACTTGGATCTGGAACCTGCGCAGGCAGACCACGCCAGGACCGGGCGGACTCATCGACAAGGGCACCAAGGGCAAACGAGCCCGCAAGGTCCCGCTGATCGAAGAGATCCGCCAGCTGGTAGGGCAGCGGCTTGACGCCCTCGCGGACGATCCGGCGGCCCGGCTGTTCACCGGTCCGCGCGGCGGCCGGATCACCACCGCGATCCTGCGCGACGCCACCCACTGGGACGAGGTGGTGACCCGTCTCGGCTACGAGCACCTGCGCCGGCACGACCTTCGCCATACCGGTCTGACCTGGATGGCCGATGCCGGGGTCCCGGTGCACGTGCTCCGGAAGATCGCCGGACACGGTTCACTCAGCACAACCCAGCGCTACCTGCATCCGGACGCCCGGTCGCTGACCGAAGCGGGGGAGGCCCTGAGTCTCCACCTGAGCGATCGTCGGTCCCCAGATGGTCCCCGGCTACGCGTCGTGTGAGCGACGTGAGGCTTCAGCTAGAGACAAAGAGGCCCCGCTGACTGCGGCCTATGCCATGGTCAGCGGGGGCTTCTTGATTCCAGGAACGTTCGTCCATTGCTCTTCAGCCTGATCCGTAAGACTTAGGCGAGAGAGGTGACTCGCGTCTTTGGCTATGGGCTGCGGTATCTTAGTTAACTCATTCCTGGCTTGCGTTAGTCCTCTTGAAGTAAGCGTTCTCGAATCATCCTGGCCGCCTGCCCGGCGGCCAGGAGTGTTTCGCCTTCCAGATATCTCTGTGCAGTCTCGTGGAGGACCGTTGCGTCGGTGATTCGAGCGAGATGAAACAGTACGGTTGCGGCGGCATCGAAAGTGTCTTCGAGGTCAAAGACCTGAACGTCCATCGGCGACAAGGACTTCAAGGGAGATTCCCGGACCCGCACGACGGAGTATCCGGCCTCAGTGAGCGCACGTGTTTTCGCCCGGTCGCGATCTTCCATTCCGCGATGCCACCAAGAGCCGTCCATTTCGACTATCGTGTTGCCAAAACGCATGTCGGCTTTCCGGAAGCGTGCCCGTGCCTTTTCAAGGAAGCAGTCGTGACTGCAGTTCGTCTCCCCGATCAGAGGGGCGAGGACATGTCGGAGTTCGGCGTAGAGGCGTATCTCCTGCTTCGAAACTCCTATAGGTGAGCACTTGCGGCATCCGCGCCCAGCCATCCGGTTGCTGGCGGAGGCAGGCCATCTGTGGCCATTCCCGCAGATCCAAAGGTAAAGCTGGGAACTGAAGGCAGGGATGTCGGCCGGCGTGAGAGGCATGTTGCCATCGCTGTCCCACTCGCCAAGTAGCTCGTCGGAAGCGAGATCTGCGAGACTACGTCCTTTTGTTGGCCGTCGTCTAGCTTCCGTAGTCCGCTTGCGTCCGCAGATGGGGCAACCGTTCCCGTTGGCGCGGTGGGCGATCACCGCCTCCCATTGATGGCCGCACTCCTGACATATCCATTGTGCTGAATGACCTGATTTGGCATAGACGTCAGATGGTGGACGGTCATTGCTTGGAGCCCACGAGGCAATCAAGTGGGGAGCGAGATCGGCGAGAGACTTCCCTGGGCTGGGCTTGCGCCTTTTCGTGACCTGTCGAACTCTGGAACAGGGTGGACATCCAGTGCCGTCATGTACGCGATGGCCTGGCGTCGTGACCCAGGTCTCGTCGCAGTTGTTGCACTTCCAGCGCACACGGACACTGGACTGGGGGCTCACGGTATCCGCAGCCCAATCTCCGTCGAGGCACGTCATCCACTCGGCGGAAAGGTCCGGGTATCGAGCTGCCAGAGATTCATCGAAGGATGTTCGGCGGAGGTTATGGCCAGCTCGACGAGCTTGGCATGGTCGACATCCTGGAGTGCCCTGAGCCTTCGAGTTGATCGCGGAGGAGTAAGATTGTGCGCAGTAACAACATGTCCACCAAGCGCTCTGCTTGTTGCCGGGGCGGACGGTATGGGGATCTATTTCAGTATTGCGTGTCCAGTCCCACTCCTCCATGGTTTCGGGCCGCAGATCGACCAGGGACTCGCCGGGGCCTGCGATGGCCCGCGTACGCGCCGCCTGTCGGCGGGCGCATTGTCGACAACGCAACCGCCCGACAGTGACTGCGGAGATGAACGGGTGACGGGGTTCTCTGCAGTCGATGCAGGTGAACCAGGCTCGCTTATGACTTTTGGCGCGTACGTCGCGAGGCGAGAGGGAACCGTTGAGGCTTCGGTGCCAGAGCTTCGCCGCTTCAGGAGCGACTTCAGCCAAACTCGTCTTTGGGCTGGGCCGTGCTCGCCCGGCATTAGCGCGCTTGAGACTGCACGTGGTGCACAGGCCTAGGCCTTTAGTGCGATCGGCGATCCGTCGTTCGAACGAGGCGTCGCACTCTGTGCAGCTCCACCATGCCGATGCATTGGAGTGAGGAGCTGCCTGCGACGGCGTGACTTCTCCGTTGAGAGCCTGATCCCAGGAGGCTGCTACGTCAGGGCGGAGGGCAGCTAGCGAGGACCCGAACGGAACATGGCGCGGCGCAGGAAGTGAGCTACCACGAGCTTTCTTCAACCAGTTGTAGGCCGTGGAGCGGGAGACATTGAACAGCTTAGCGATCTGCTCGGTGCTCAACCGAGCACGTAGCTGGAGGAGTTCCTCATCATCGGGCTTCATCGCAGCCCATCTCCGATACGAGTGCCAGGGAAGGTATGTCCAGCTTGGAGTAGATCGCGGTGGGGGAAAGCGGATCGAGTGCGAGGTGGTTGTGATGGCGAAGCCGGCATGAGGGCAAGGGATAACAGTAAGCACTGACACTTCGGCGTGGTTCGTATGCCGCAGCAGTGCGAACTCGCAGTGAGGAGCCATGTTCGGGTGCGATGACGGTGGTCTCCGCGCCGAGCCGGGCGGGATGTCGGAGGTCGATGTCACAGTGTGCCCATGCAGGCGCTGGCGGACGATGGCGAGAAGTTGGACGCGGAGTACTCGGTTGAGGTCGAGCCGGGCGGGAGGCACTTGTCGCTGGTGCTGGAGAGCCAGTCAGGTGCCAATCACGGAAGGGGGCATCCGGCTCGCAATAGCGACTACCTGCGGACCCTCGACCTACTGTTGGTGCGCCTGAAGCGGCTGAACGCCGTGCTCGTGGACGGGCTCGTGGATACGCGGGCGACCCGCTCGCTGCCCGAGGCTGATCGCAGACTGTTCCCTGCGGCCATCCGGCTGGCCGATGAGCATGACCTGAAGGATCTCCGTGTGCTGTTGTGCCGTGCGCAGCGTGAGGTCGGTCGGGAGCCGGGTGCTCCACAGGGCCGTAACAACACCAAGCGAATCCGTCTGCGGCTGCAGGTCCCCGGCTACACGCTCGCAGATGCTACGGAACTCGCCGCCAGCCTGTCCTCGGCACTCCGCCCACAGGGAGCGGTAGAGCTGCAGGAAGCGAGCCCGTCGCCGAACGTTTCGGCGGCGTTCGCTGTGGCTCCGAGCGCGGCATCACTCGCTCAGGCGGAGAAGCGCGCCGCCGACGAGACCGCAGTCATGATGGTGCACGTTCCTCGGGCGCGCTACGCGCTGCTCAACTTGTCGGTGGGCCTGGATACCAACACCTGGGGTTTTCCGGGGAACCTGAGCTATCCGCCCTACGAGTACGTCATCTTCGGCGTCGGTGCCAGCCCACGAGTGCAACTGAACGAGTGGCTGAGTAAGAGCGCCACCCTCTACGTCTGCCAGGCGGGCGCCCGTCCTTACCAGGCAACGGCTCCGCACATGCCGGACGAGATCGCCGAGGGCAAGGTCAAATGGCTGACCCGGATCGGCTTCGAGCCGCTGGGACGGCTCGACGACGTTCCGCTCGGCGGCGACGGCCCGCTGTCGCGCGATGCCAGCGACGCCCTGCGCCGGTCGGGAACCCAGCGGGGCTTCGGCAGGATCGCCAGGGCGGACATGAACCTCATCTTCCAGTGGTTGGGGCTCACCGCAGCAACCCTTGAGCGAGGCGTTCCGCGAGTGTCCTTCAGCCAGACGGCTCCAGTGACCGTCGGTAGCCCCCCTCGCCAGCGCGGAGCCGGCCGTTCCGGCGTCGGCCGGCAGGCGGACCCTGCCAAACGGCGTGCCATCGAGCAGCGTGCCGTAGAGATGGCCAAGGAGCACTATGCGGCCGAGGGGTGGGAGGTCGAGGAACTGGGCAAGCCCTATGATCTGCGGCTCACGAGGCATGGCGCCGAACGACATGTCGAGGTCAAGGGCACAACCGGTGCGCTTGGCTCGGTCGAACTGACCATCAACGAAGTGCTGCACGCCCGCGAGTTCTCCGACGTTGACCTGTGCGTCGTCACTGACATCACCGTCACCGAGGTCGCCCCCGCGGCCGAGCTGGGTACGCGCCCCGGCGTCGAGGCCACGAACGTCCGCTGTTACGTCGCCAGTGGAGGCACCTTCCACATCTGGCCCGACTGGTCGCCTGCTGACGAGGATCTCAGGGCGACTCGGTTCGAGTACCGCGTCCCCCCTCAGCCCGATCAGGCGCTCCCGGCTGATCAGTTCTGAGCACGGGGCGGTGCAAGTGGTCCTGGATAGGCTTTAGTCGGTTCCCTGCGGGCGGCTAGGAGACGTGAGGGTGAGACCGCGTTACGCGTTGGCGTGTTCGGCTGCGGAGTTGAACGAGATGGATAGCGAACATCTCGCGCGGTTACTGCGTGCCCGTGTCCGGCGGATCTTCAAAGCGGCAGCAACGAAGCAGGAACTGCAGTCTTGGCGCGTCAGCCCCAAGACCGTCGCGAAGGTCTTGGTGGACGCAGGGCTGGGCGAGGTGATCGTGCTCTTGGAGATGAGCACGCTTGCCAGCGATGCCCGCATCGACATGCTGCTGGTCGGTTCCCATCCGGAGTGCGGTGAGCTGTCCGTGGTGGTGGTGGAGAACAAGCAGTGGTCCCGGCTCCATGTCATCCGCGGTACACGTCGCGTCGTGCACCCCGGCTCTCGCCCGGAAGGCAGCCAGCATCCGGTAGAGCAGGTGTGGGACTACTGCCGGACCTTGCAGCACCATCTCCCCATGCTGCACCGACGCTTCCACGGACTGGTCAATCTCCATCAGGCCCCGAGCGGAGAGGTCGCCAAGCTCATCCCGCCGGCCTGTGAGCTGCGTTCCGAGGTCGACCTGGCGCGTATGCGCATCTTCGGCGAAGCCCCGGACGCCCGCCGGGAGATGGGGGAGTTCCTGGCCTGCATTCTGAGCGGCGAGAACGCCGCGCATCAGCACCGGTTGATCGACCAGGCGCACGTCCGTCCGAGCGAGGCGCTCATGCTCGCCGCCCAGGAAGCTGTGCGCGGACGAGCGCTGTTCACGCTGCTCGATGAGCAGCGGGCAGCGGTCGACCGCGTGTTCCAGACGGTGGAGGAGGGTTTCACCGAGGACAACAAGCAGGTCTTCATCATCACCGGGGGTCCCGGCACGGGGAAGTCGGTGCTGGCCTTGGAACTGCTCGGCATGCTCAGCGCTGTCGGCAGCGCAACGGTGCACGCCTCGGGCAGCAACGCCTTCGCCCGAACGCTACGAGAGCACGTCAAGGGACGCCGCGGCGGCGTGGACTCGATCTTCACCTACTTCCACCAGCATCGTCGCCGGACACGCAACCATTTGAACGTACTGATCTGCGACGAGGCCCATCGTCTCCGTAAAGACTCCAACCTGCGCTACGACGCGGTAGAGGACCGATCTGACACCCCTCAGATCCAGGAACTGATCGACGCGGCTCGCGTGCCGGTCTTCCTTCTGGACCCCCGCCAAGTCGTTCGGCGCGACGAAGTCGGCACCCCAGAGGAGATCCGTCGAGTCGCGTTGGAGATGGGTATCGCTGAGGGCAACATCCACTCGATCGAGCTGTCCCTGCAGTTCCGGCAGCACCTGTGTCCTGAGTACGTCTCCTGGCTCGAAGACCTTCTCGGTTACGAGGAGGCCACCCCCCGCCCCTGGGAGCCAAGCGAGGGATTCCATCTGCTGCGAGCCGACAACCCGCAGCAGATGGAGGACTACCTGCGCTTGCAGATCGCTCTAAATCGCACCGCACGCATCACCGCTGGCTACTGCTGGAGATGGACGAAGGAAGCCCAGCCAGGCGGACGACTCGCCGACGACATCCGCATCGACGGCTGGAAGCACCCTTGGAACGCCGACAAGCCCATAAGCAAGAACAACATCCCCGGCAAGGACATGTGGGCCACCGACCCGCACGGCTTCGAACAGGTCGGCTGCATCTACACGGCACAAAGCCTCGACTGGGACTACACCGGCGTCATCATGGGCCCCGACTACACCTGGCGCGGCAACCACTGGCTCGCCGCCAAGAACCAGGATCCCGCGGCCGGGGGTCCCGACCGGCACCAGCTCGTACGCAACATCTACCGCGTCTTGGCCACCCGTGGGAAGTACGGCGCCATCCTCTACTCCACGGACCCCGGCACAAGAGCGCTCCTCGCCGAGCTAGGTGTGCCTCCCGTGACACAGGCGAGAGCAGCGCTCCAAGAACAGCACCAGGACTTGGCAGAGGCAGTAGCGCGAACAGACGATCACTCCAACCCCACGCAAGGCGAGCTGTTCTGAGGCACAGGTAGGAGTCTCGCGGTATCGGTGGCGAACAGTGGCGCTTGTCGCCCGCGCCTGGCCTGTCACGAGGCACCACAGGCGGTCGCTCGGCGCCTCGCATGACGGAACCAGCTGGCGACGCCTGGATGATCAGGCTCGTCCCCGTGCTTGTCGCCGTCTACAACGGTCGCTGGCTCCATCGGCCGCTCACCGACCGGCATCGGTCTATCGCGGCGTCCTGGCTCAATCCCCGCGCCTGAGCGATCGTCGGTCCCCAGATGGTCCCCGGCTACGCGCCGTGTAAGCGACGTAGGCGATACGAGAGAAAACGACGAAGCCCCGTTGACCTTGGCTTATGCCGAAGTCAGCGGGGCTTTTTCTGTGTCGGGACGGCGGGATTTGAACCCACGACCCCTTGACCCCCAGTCAAGTGCGCTGCCAAACTGCGCTACGTCCCGGTGCCTGCCGCGGCAGGCGTGTTTACTGTAGCGCAGTCCGGGGGGTCGTGCGTACCGGGTTAGGGCGGGGCGGGGGCGCGGTCTGGTAGGCATGGCGGGTGTTCTCCTTGGTGGCGCGGGCCGGGCTGGCCGTGGTGGTCGGGGTCCTGGCGTGCGGGTGCGAGACGGGCGGGCCGGCCGGTGGTGGAGGGGGGCGGTCGGTGAGCGGCGCTCCGAGTGCGGGGACGCCGTGGGCGCGGCCGTCGGTGACGCGGCCGCGGGTGCCTGAAGGGGTGCTGGCGTCGTACGTGGTCTTCGACGTGAAGCGGAAGCGGACGCTGGTCCAGTACCGGCCGCGGCAGGTCTTCCGGTCGGCGTCCGTGGTGAAGATCCTGCTGGCGCTCGACTACCTGCGGGAGCACGAGGTGTCGGCGGCCGATCGGGCGCTGCTGGGCGTGATGCTGCGGTCGAGCGACGACAAGGCGGCGACGGAGTTCTGGCGCAGGGGCGGGCAGGCGCGGGTCATCGAGCGGATGGTTCCGAGGGTGGGGTTGACGGAGACGGCTCCGCCGCCGGCGGACAAGCCTGGTTTCTGGGGGTATACGGCGCTCAGCGCGGAGGATGTTGTCCGGACTTATCGGTATCTGTTGGAGAAGGCTCCCCGGGAGCATCGCGAGTTCGTGCTGGGGGAGTTGCGGAAGTCGACGAAGTGCGGGACGGACGGGTTCGACCAGTCGTTCGGGATCCCGCGGGCCTTGGAGAAGCCCTGGGCGGTGAAGCAGGGCTGGTCGGGGTTCGGGGACGTGCCCGCGGTGCCGTGCAAGGGGAACGTGCGGGGGGCGTCGGTGCCGTTGGGGATCGGACGGCCCGTGCTGCACACGACCGGCGTCGTCGGTGATCGCATCGTGGTGGTGCTGACCTTGCAGCCGGCCGGGACGTCCTTCGGGACGGCGTCGGAGCGGGTGACCGCGTTGACGAGGCAGGTCTACCGGGCCGCGGGTTAGCTCTTCTGGAGGGCCTGGAAGACGCGGTCCACGTCGGTGTCGGTGGTGCGCCAGTTGCTGAACGCGGCGCGGATGCCGGGGGTGCCCCACAGGACGGTGGGGGTCAGGAAGGTCTCGCCGGAGGCGGCGACGGCGTCCAGGATCTCGGACGGGTCGCGGGTCTCGGGGGTGAAGCAGACGACGTTGAGGCGGACGGGGGCGAGGAGGCGCCAGCCGGGGGCGGCGTCCAGGAGGGCGCCGAGGCGGTGGGCCTGGGCGATGTTGCGTTCGACGATGGCGCGGTGGCCGTCGCGGCCGTAGGCGCGGAGGGTGAACCAGGTCGGGAGGGCGCGGAGGCGGCGGGAGCTCTCCGGGGTGAGGTGGACGGGGTCCTCGCCGGGGTCGCCGAGGTAGGCGGCGGCGCTCTGGAAGACCCGGATCTGGAGGTCGCGGCGGCGGGTGAACTGGACGGCGGAGTCGTAGGGGACGTTCAGCCACTTGTGGAGGTCCACGCAGACGGAGTCGGCCTCGTCGAGGCCGGCGACGAGGTGGGCGTGGGCGGGGGAGAGGGCCGCGAAGCCGCCGAACGCGGCGTCCACGTGGAGCCAGAAGCGGTGTCTCGTGCGGAGCGCGGCGATGGCGCGGAGGTCGTCGAAGTCGACGGTGTTCACGGTGCCGGCGTTCGCGACGACGATGGCGGGGCGGCCGCCGAGGGCGGTGAGGGCCGCGTCGAGGGCGTCCACGTCGGCGGCCTCGCGGCCGGGGAGCGTGGGGGTCGTGCGGACGGCGTTGCGGCCGAGACCGAGCATGGACAGCGCCTTGTAGGTGCTGGAGTGCGGGGACGCGGAGAGGACGGGGACGTCGCCGAGCGCGGCGGCGCCGTCCTCGGCCACGGAGACGCCGAGGGTCTCGCCGAGCCATTCGCGGGCGACGGCCAGGCCGACCATGTTCGACATCGTCGCTCCGGACACGAACATGCCGGTGTGGGACGGGAGGCCGAACAGTTCGGCGAGCCAGCCGACGGCCTCGCGTTCGAGGGCGGGAGCGGACGAGTCGATGCGGGTCGCGGGGTTCTGGTCGAGGACGGCGGTGAGCCAGTCGCCGGCGAGGGACGCGGGGGTCGCGCCGCCGGTGACGAAGCCGAGGTAGCGGGGGCCGGCGCTGCCCGCGAAGCCGGGCTCCCAGCGTCCGGCGAAGTCGGCGAGGGCGCCGTCGAGGCCGGCGGGGGCCGGAAGGGGGCGCGGCTCGGTGGGAGCGGGCGGGACGGCGGCCGGGCGGTCGTCCAGCGTGGCGAGGAGGTCGGCGGCGTAGCCCGACAGGAGGCCGGGCAGGTGGGCGAGATCGTCGTGCATGGGGACTCCTGCGTGGGTGGTTGCCGTCCACGCTAGGGAGGCCGCGGAGGGGCTGTCGCGATCCAATCCGGGGAAGTGGTCTGGGGCGGTGACGCAGGTCACACGGTCGGGTTGGGATGTACCGGGGGAAGGTCACCGGAACCGGTCGGCATCGGGAGGAACGAAAAGGCGCCTTAAAGATCCGGGCTGATTACCAGATGAGGGTGAATAGGCGTTCCTCGGCGTATGTAGCTTTTTGCTTTTGGGGGGCATGTCGTGCGGAACGGGGGGTTCGGTGACGGACGCTGACGGCACGCCGGTGGAGCCCGGCGGGCCCCGGGAGGGGCCGCCGGCGGAGACCGGCGCGCCTCCGGGGGCGGGCGTCCTGCCGCAGATGCCGTCGGGCGTGCACGCGGCAGTGCCGGGGGTGGAGGACCTGCGGGGGGCCGCGCACGACCGCGCGGTGCTGGCCGAGGCGCGGGTGGTGCTCGCGCGGCGGCTCGGCGTCCCGCCGGGGGAGGCGTTGCAGCATCTGATCTGGCTGGCCCGCGACCTGGACCTGGATCTCGCCGCGGCCGCCGCGCTGGTGGTGGGCGGGCGCGACCGGGTCGCCGGGGGCGCGGTGGCGGACGAGGCGGTGAGCGGCCGGCGTCCGCCGCGGGCGGCGGGGGCGGAGGACCGGCGGACGGTGGTGTCCGAGGCTCAGGACGTCCTGCGCCGGGTGACGGCCGAGAACACCGCGGGCGACGCGGAGATCCTGGCGGAGGTGCCCGAGGACCCGGTGGCGCAGGCGATTTTGGACGCCGCGCTGGACGGGGCGGCGCAACTGGTGCCCGTGCGTGGGGAGGAGGGGAAGGTCGTCGACTTCCTCTACGCGGGGGTCAACGATGTGGCCTGCGACCTGTTCGGCCGTGGCGCGGAGGAGCTGACCGGGCAGCGGCTCCTCCAGACGGACCCCGGGGCGGTGCTGAGCGGGCTTTTCGACGCCTATGTGGAGGTCCTGGAGAGCGGGACTCGCATGGAGCGTCCGTCGATCGACTACACGACCGCGCAGTCGGGGCTGTCCCGGTCGACGCGGATGAGCGTGCGGTGCGTCCAGGTGCCGACGGGTGTGTGCGTGACGTGGCGGTACCACAGTGAGGAGGACCGCCAGGCGATGCGTCTGGAGCGGGTGGAGCGGCTGGCCCTGCTCGGGTTCGGTGAGTGGGACCTCGCCACGGGAGAGGCGGACTGGACGCCGCAGATGCTCGCCAACTACGGGCTCCACCCTGACGAGGTGCCGCCCATGCCCGATGACCTTCCCAAGGTGGTGGCGGACGACGACCTCCCGCTGGTGGAGGAGGCCGTGCAGACGCTGTTCTCGCGCAGGGAGCCGGTGGAGGCGGAGCACCGCGTCATCGGGCAGGACGGGACGGCGCGGCACCTGTGGGTGTTCGCCGAGCCGGTGCTGGACGCGAGCGGGCTGCCCGTCTCGATCAACATCGTGTCGCAGGACGTCACGCGGCGCCGGGGCATCGAGCGGGCGCTGGCCGAGACCCGCCGCCTGATGCTGGAGCAGCAGGCGCAGACGGCGCAGGAGCGGCGGGTGGCGGTGACGCTGCGCCGGGCGATCCTGCCGGACGAGCACGAGCTGGACCCGCTGCCGGGGCTGCGCATGGCGGTCCGCAGCCTGGCCGCGGAGAGCGCCGCCCGCATCGGCGGGGACTGGTTCGCGACCCGGGCGATGCGGAACGGGCGGGCGCTGTTCGCGATCGGGGACGCGGCGGGGCACGGGCTGCCGGCCACGGCGGCGATGGCCCGCATGCGCAACGGGCTGCTCGGGCTCGCCTGCACGGAGGACCCGCCGGACCTGCTGATGGGCTGGCTGAACGAGCTGGTCGAGCACATGGACCCGCCCGCGACGGGCACGGCGGTCGTCGCGGAGTACGAGCCGCGCCGCCGCCTGCTGGAGTGGACGTGCGCGGGGCATCCGCCGCCGATCCTGGTCCGCGGCGGCCGGGCAGCGCCGCTGGAGATCGTCCCGGACCCGATGCTCGGCGCCCTGTCGGACTGGCCGTACACGCGGATCCGCACGCGGCTCAGCCCGGGTGACCTGATCTTCCTCTACACCGACGGCCTGGTGGAGCGCAGGGACGCCGACCTGGACGAGCGGATCGGGCGGCTCACGCGGATCCTCCAGGACTGCTCGGCGGAGCCCGAACCGGTCCTGGACGAGGTGCTGGCGCGCATGGGGCACGACCGCGCGGCCGACGACACGACGATGTTCGCCGTGCGGGTGGAGTGACGCACGACACGTTTGATGCGATATGGGTCGCGGAGTGTGACCTGCGACGCGTTCCTCAGGGTCTGACGATCTTGATGGCGGGGCTTCGCCAAGGCTCCTTTACCCGGGTGCGGGGCGCGGCCGGCGGCTTTTCCGGAAGCCTCGGATCGCCTGTGCGATCGGGGCTGAGGGGCAGTCGCCGCCGTCCCCGGGCAGGGGGGCTGTGAAGATCGGGAAGACCTGGCCGAGCCGGGGCGTTGACACTCTCTTGAAAGGCCCTTGAGCAGGCAGGACAGTGCTTTGTCGCTGGTTTGCTTTTGCTGGGAAGGTTGATACCTTCTCTCCGAATCTCGCAACGCGTTCCATGCGTTGTAGCCGGCCGTGCGAGGGCGCGGCCGCAGGTCGCGGAGCGGTATCCGCACGCGACGCGCGCCGGAGTGATGCGCGCCCCCTCCATAAAAGATCAGTCGCTGAGACATATCCGCATACATGGCACCGCTCTCCCGCGGTGCAGGCCGAGTCCGCTCCGGTCGCACGACCGGACGGAGCCGGGGACCCAGGTTCCAGGGGTGAATCGGCGCGCCCGACAGGGCCGCCGTAGGGCAGCTTCCATGCCCGAATCCGTCAGCTAACCCGGTAGGCGTCATGGAAGACAAGGAGATTCCCTGCATGACCGGTCGATTCGATCGTCTTTCGCTGAACCTGAAGAGCCTGACCGCCGAGGACAGGGCCGTCGGCGTCGCCGTCGGCGCGGTCCTGGCCGGCGCCATCGGGCTCAGCGTCTTCAACCCCCTGCCGGGCGCCAGCGCGACCGCCGAGACCCCGGCGCAGGCCGCCGCCGCGCAGGGCACGTCGTCCGAGGGCGCCGTCTCGGCCACGGCCGAGGCGCGGCGCGAGGGCTTCCGGGTGGCCCCGCACCGGGTCAAGGCGTCCGAGGTCATCAAGATGGCGGAGTCCCAGATCGGCGTCCACGAGGGCGCCGGCGGGATGACCAAGTACCACCGCTGGTACGTCTCGACCCCGCACGCCAAGGCCACCGCCAGCCGTGACGGCGGCCGGGTCGCCGAGTACAACGGCGCGAGCTGGTGCAACATGTTCGTGTCCTGGGTCGGCGCCCAGGTCGGCGCGCAGGGCATGGGCTGGGACGCCTACACCGTCCAGCACGCCACGTGGTTCAAGAAGAGCGGCAAGTGGGGCACCACGCCGAAGCCCGGCGCCGTCGTCTTCTTCGACTTCAAGGACGGCCGCAGCGGCGGCATCAGCGGTATCGAGCACGTCGGCTTCGTCAAGAAGGACAACGGCGACGGCACGATCACCACCGTCGAGGGCAACACCGGCAACGCCGTCAAGGAGAAGGTCCGCAAGGAGTCGCAGGTCGTCGGCTACGGCTACCCCGACTACCGCTGACGCTGGCACACCGGGCGGATCGCCCGGCCCCGATGGAGCGCCTCGGAAGGCGCCCGGCCGCACGCCGGGCGCCTTCCGGTGTTTCTGGGGTATTCGGCGGTAATGCAAAGTCTTGACGACCTTTGATCGTGCTTGGACCTCCCCGCGGCGTTCCTGGAAAGGAATCCCGAACAGCCGGAAGTGGAGGGAGGGCCCACGCGGGTGCGCCCGGATGCCAGTGTCGTGGTCATCGCCTACAACGACGCGCGGCGGCTGCCGCGGGCCGTCGGCTCGGTGCTGGCCCAGTCGCTGGGCGGCGTCGAGACGGTG
Organism: Actinomadura fibrosa; assembly: GCF_900659615.1. Taxonomy (GTDB): domain Bacteria; phylum Actinomycetota; class Actinomycetes; order Streptosporangiales; family Streptosporangiaceae; genus Spirillospora; species Spirillospora fibrosa. Next base: position 24,630 of record NZ_CAACUY010000069.1, read on the forward strand.
ATCGTGGACGACGCGAGCACCGACGGCACCGGCGAGGTCGCCGACCGGCTCGCCGCGGCCCATCCGGGACGGGTCCGGGCGGTGCACCTGCCGTCCAACTCGGGCGGCTGCGGCCGTCCCCGCAACGCCGGGGTCGAGCGGTCGGACGGCCGGTACGTGATGTTCCTCGACAGCGACGACGTGCTGGACCGGCATGCCTGCCTCAACCTGGTGTCCGCCGCCGGGGAGACGGGCGCGGACCTGGTGTCGGGCCTCTGCGAGCGGATCTTCCTGGACCGGCCCGAGGGCGCCAGGGACAGGATCAAGCCCTGGTACCCGTGGCTCTACAGGCGCAGCGCCGTGTACGGGTCGCTGCGGGAGCGGCCGGACCTGCTCTACGACACGCTCTCGACCAACAAGGCCTACCGCCGGGAGTTCCTGGAGGAGAACGGGCTCCGCTTCACCGAGCGGCTGCACTACGAGGACCTGCTGTTCAGCGCCGAGGCGTACCTGGCGTCCGGGCGGACCGCGCTGATCCCGCACCGCGTCTACCACTGGCTGGTGAGGGAGCGGGCGGTCGCGCCGTCGATCTCCAACCGGCGCGCCGAGCTGGCCAACTTCGCCGACCGGCTGGAGATCCACCGCCGCATCGACATGCTGTTCGCGCTGCGCGGCGCCTACGAGCTCCAGCGGGTCAAGGACGCCAAGTTCGTCAACCACGACCTGCTGCTCTACCTGCGCGAGCTGCGCGACCGCGATCCGGCCTACCGGGCGCGGTTCCTCGATCTCGCGGCCGGCTACCTGGCCGAGCTGGACCCGCGGGTGTTCGAGCGGGCCAATCCCATGCCGGCGATCGCGGCGTTCCTGGTCCGGGAGGGCGACCACGCGGGGGCGCTCGCGGCCGCCGAGTACGACCGCGGCAAGCGGCCCGAGCTGCGCGCCCCGCTGGTGGAGCGGGACGGCAGGATCTTCTGGGGCGGGCTCCCGCCCGCCGATTCGCCCGGTGGGCCCCTGGCGGTCAGGGCTCGCATCCCCCTTCCAGGAGGTGCCGGGCGGCGCGTCCTGGACGTGACCGACTTCGGCTTCCACCAGCGGCCCCTCAAGGAGATGCGGCCGGCCAACACGGTGACGCGGCTGGAGATGCGCGGCGGCGTCGTCCACATGGCCGGGCACGTGCTGAACCCGCTGGGCCGGGTGCCCGCGGGCGCCGCGCTGTCGGCCACGCTGGAGTTCTTCGACCGGCGCCGTCCGGGCCGCAAGCAGCGGGCGAAGGCGCGGATCGAGCACCGGGGCGGGCGCCTCGCCTGGCGGGCCGCGTTCGAGCCCCGGCGGCGGATCCGCCCCTTCGGGTTCGTCGATCCCGTGTGGGACGTGCGGCTCCGCGTCCGGGCCGGCGCCGAAGAGATGATCACCTGTCCCGGGGACGGCGCCGGGTCGCCGCCGCTGGCGGGGGTCGCCTTGCCGGTGCGGCCGCGGCTGACGCGGCTCGCGGGGGACCGGCTCCGCTCGTACGTCACGGAGGGCGGGCACCTCGCGTTCCTGCTGGAGGGCGGCCTGCCGTGGGGGCGCCCGGCCAGGGCCGCCGTGCTGCGGGCCGCCGGGACGCCGACGGGACGGGAGGCCTGGCGCCGGGTCAGGCGGCTGCACCGGTCCGCGCGGCACCTGCTGACGTCCCGGTCGACCAAGGCCCGGGTGTTCAACCGGGTGCTGAGCCGGCTGCCGGTCCGGGCGGGCCAGGTGGTGTTCGAGTGCCACCTCGGCGCCCGCTACGCCGACAACCCGAAGTACATCTACCGGGAGCTGCGCCGCTCCGGCGGGCCCTTCCGCGCGGTGTGGTCGTACGCGTCGTCCCCGAAGGGGTTCCCGTCCGACGCCGTCCTGGTCAAGCGGGGCTCGTGGGCCTACTACCTGGCGCTGGCGCGGGCCCGGTTCTGGGTGGACAACCAGGGCTTCCCGGACGGGCTGCGCAAGCGGCGCGAGACGACCTACATCCAGACCTGGCACGGTTCGGCGTACAAGCGGATGGGCATCGACCAGCCGCGGCTCAAGTGCGGGCCGGAGGCCGAGCGGGCGCGGCTCCAGCGGATGGTGGACCGCTTCGACTGCTTCCTGGTGCGGTCCGAGCACGACGTCGCGACGCTGGTGCGGGGGCTCGGCGTCCGCTCGGAGCTGCTCGCGGCGGGCTACCCGCGCAACGACCCGCTGGTCGGCGGGCTGGACGGCGACCCGGAGCTGGCGGCCGAGGTGGCCGAGCTGCGCCGCTCCCTCGGGCTCGGCGACGGGCGGCGGGCGGTGCTGTACGCGCCGACGTTCCGCACCGGGCCCGGCGGACGGCCGGTCCGCCGGATGGACCCGCCCATCGACCCGGCGGTGTTCGCCCGGGAGCTGGGCGACGAGATGGTGTTGCTCGTCCGGCCCCACTACCTGTGCACGACCAGGCTGCCGCCGTCGGCGCGCGCCGTCATGCGCGACGTCGGCGCCGTGCCCGACGTGACCCCGCTGCTGCTCCTCGCGGACGCGCTGGTCACCGACCATTCGTCGATCATGTTCGACTACGCGCTGCTGGACCGGCCGATCGTCCTGCACCTGCCGGACGAGCCCACCCTCGGCGCCGGCTACTTCGACCTGGAGCGGCACGCCCCCGGGCCGATCACCAGGACCGAGGAGGAGCTCGTCGCCGCGCTAGCGGGCCTGGACGCCGCGGGCGCCGCGCACGCCGGGCGCCGCCGGGCGTTCGCGCGGCGGTTCGGCGAGCACGACCGCGGGACGGCCGCCCGGACGGTCGTCGAACGCTACTTCTCCGGAGGGGGGCGACGTGGCGGCACCGCGTGACGTCTTCATCGTCTGCAACAACGTCGACGACATGGGGGGCCTCCAGCGCTGGGCGCACCACATGGCGCGGCTGCTGGCCGCCCGGGGCGACCGGGTCGTCCTCGTCGGCGTCACCCGCGGGACCGACCGGCACGACCACCACCGGGACGGCTCGTACGCCGTCGAGGTGCTCCACCGGGAGTGGCGCCTGCCCGTGCTCGCCTGGCGGCCGGAGACGCCGCGGCACCGCCTCGACCTGCCGGCGCGCGTCCGCGACCTGCGGCGGTCCGCGGCGCAGCGGCGCGGTGCCGCGCGCCTGTCGGAGCTGTTCGCCGCCGCCCGCCCCGGCGCGGTGGTGATCGTCGCGCAGGTGTGGGCGATGGAGTGGGTGCGGCTCGCCGACACCCGCGGGCTGCGCGTGGTGGGGATGAGCCACGAGTCGTACGCGGCGACGCGCCGGTCGTCCCGCTACCGGCGGGTCAAGGAGCTGTACGCGGACGTGGACCGGCTGCTCCTCCTCACTGCCGAGGACGCCGACGCCTGGGCCCGCGACGGCATGAGCAACGCCGACCACGTCCCGAACGCGCTGCACGTCCGGCCGAAGGTCCACCCCACGCTCGACCTGCCGGTCGTCGCCTGCGTCGGGCGCCTGTCCTACGAGAAGGGCGTCGATCTGCTGCTGGAGGCCTGGGAGCGGGCGGTCGCGGGGCGTCCCGGCTGGCGCCTGCACGTCTACGGCGCCGGGCCGCAGGAGGATGAGCTGTGCGCTGCGGCGGCCACGGCCGGGCTGGCGGACTCGGTCGAGTTCCGCGGCGTGGTGGACGACGTGGAGGACGCGCTGGTCGAGGCGTCGGTGTTCGCGCTTCCGTCCCGGGCCGAGGGCTTCCCCATGTCGGTGTTGGAGGCGATGGCCTACGGGCTGCCGTCCGTGGCGTTCGACTGCGCGCCGGGCGTCCGGGCCCTCATCGAGGACGGGCGGGACGGGCTGCTCGTCCCGCCCGGCGACACCGCCGCGTTCGCCGCCGCGCTCGGACGCCTGATGGACGACCGGGACCTGCGCCGGTCCCTCGGGCGCGAGGCCCGCGCGTCGGTCGAGCGGTTCCGGCCGGAGACGGTGCTGGCGCGCTGGGACCGGCTGTTCGACCTGCTCCACAGCACCCTGCCGGCGCGGGACGAGGCCGTCCCGGAGGAGGCGGTGCCGGGTCAGGCGCCCCTCGGCCGTGCGGGGGAAGGGGCGTTGCCCGTCCCGGAGGGAGCGGTGGTGTCGGGTCCCGCGCTGGAGGGTGATTCTTTCTAACAACCGTTTGGTAGAGTGCGGGCGTGGACGAGTACGAGGCCCCCGCGGACCGGGCGTTCCGCGCCGAGGTCCGCGACTGGCTGGAGACCGCCCTGTCGGGCGACTTCGCGCACGCCCGCGGGCTCGGCGGGCCGGGCCGCGAGCACGAGGCGTTCCCCGAGCGGCTGGCCTGGGAGCGCCACATGGCCGCCGGGGGGTGGACGTGCCTCGGCTGGCCCGAGGAGCACGGCGGGCGCGGCGCCACCGTCGCGCAGCAGGTGATCTTCAACGAGGAGTACGCGCTCGCGAACGCCCCCGCCCGGGTCGGGCACATCGGCGAGAACCTGCTCGGCCCGACGATCCTCGCGTTCGGGACGGACGCGCAGCGCGCCCGCTTCCTGCCGCCGATCGCGGCGGTCGAGGAGCTGTGGTGCCAGGGCTACTCCGAGCCCGACGCGGGCTCCGACCTCGCGAACGTGCAGACGCGGGCGGCGCTCGACGGCGGGGACTGGGTGATCGACGGCCAGAAGGTGTGGACGTCGCTGGCCGTCGAGGCCGACTGGTGCTTCGCGGTCTGCCGCACCGAGCCCGGCTCGTCCCGCCACCGCGGCCTGTCGTACCTGCTGGTCCCGATGCGGCAGCCGGGCGTGGACATCCGGCCGATCGTCCAGCTCACCGGCACGTCCGAGTTCAACGAGGTGTTCTTCGACGGCGCCCGGACGGACGCGGCGAACATCGTCGGCGCGCCCGGCGACGGCTGGAGGATCGCGATGGCGACGCTCGGGTTCGAGCGGGGCGTGGCGACGCTCGGCCAGCAGGTCGGGTTCCGCCGGGAGCTGGACGGGGTGGTCGAGCTGGCCCGCCGCACCGGCGCGATCGACGACCCGCTGCTGCGCGACCGGCTCGTCCGCGCGCACATGGGCCTGGAGATCATGCGGCTGAACGCGACGCGGACGATGGCGGGCGTCGAGGCCGGGGCGCCGGGCCCCGAGTCGTCGATCTCCAAGCTCGTCTGGGGCACCTGGCACCGCGAGCTCGGCGAGCTGGCCATGGACGTCCTCGGCGCCGCCGGGACGGTCGCGGACGGCGCGCCCTACGAGCTGAACGACTGGCAGCGGCTGTTCCTGTTCTCCCGCGCCGACACGATCTACGCAGGGTCGAACGAGATCCAGCGCAACATCATCGCCGAGCGCGTCCTCGGCCTGCCCCGCGACCCGGCCCCGGCCGCGTCCGCCCCGACCGCGTCCACGTCGAGCGCGTCCACTTCGAGTGCGTCCACGTCGAGCGCGTCCACTTCGAGTGCGTCCACTTCGAGCAGGGAGGCCCGCGGATGACCGCCGCCCCGCCCCCGTACGTCCCCGGGCACGGCCTGCTGCGGGACCGCGCCGTCGTGATCACCGCGGCGGCCGGTGCCGGGATCGGCGGCGCCGTCGCGCGCCGCTGCCTGGAGGAGGGCGCCCGCGTCGTGGTCTCGGACGCGCACGAGCGGCGGCTCGCCGCGTCCGCGGCGGAGCTGGAGAAGGAGTTCGGCGCCGACCGGGTCGGGTCGCTGCCCTGCGACGTCACCGCCGAGGACCAGGTCCAGGCGCTGTACGCGCACGCGCTGGAGCGGTTCGGGCGGATCGACGTCGCGGTCAACAACGCCGGGCTCGGCGGGACCGCGGACCTCGCCGACATGGCCGACGAGCAGTGGAGCCGCGTCCTCGACGTCACGCTGAACGGCACGATGCGCTGCACCCGCGCCGCCCTGCGGATCATGCGGGACCAGGGCGCGGGCGTGATCGTCAACAACGCCTCGGTGATCGGCTGGCGGGCGCAGAAGGGCCAGTCCCACTACGCCGCCGCGAAGGCAGGGGTCATGGCGCTCACCCGCTGCGCCGCGCTGGAGGCCGCGGACTTCGGCGTCCGCGTCAACGCGGTGTCGCCGTCCCTCGCCATGCACCCGCACCTCGTCAAGGTGACCTCGGAGGACCTGCTGGAGGAGCTGACGCGCCGGGAGGCGTTCGGACGCTACGCGGAGCCGTGGGAGGTGGCCAACGTTATCGTCTTCCTGGCCAGCGACTACTCCTCGTACATGACGGGCGAGGTCGTCGCTGTGTCGTCCCAGCATCCCTAGCGCCCTCCCAGCACCCCGAGGAAACCGATGAGTCCACGACGGCGCGACGCCGAGGGCACCGCCACCGCCCGCGCGCAGCGGCGGGCCGAGTTGCTCGCCACCGCGGCGGAGGTGTTCGCCTCCCAGGGCTACGCCGCCACCACCGTCCGGAAGGTGGCCGACGCCGCCGGGATCCTCGGCGGCAGCCTGTACTACCACTTCGACTCCAAGGAGTCGATGGCCGACGAGATCCTCTCGACCTTCCTGAACGAGATGTGGGCCGCCTACGACCGCGTCCTCGCCGCGGGGCTCGGCGCGCGGGAGACCCTGGAGGCCATCGTCGTGGAGTCGTTCCGCTCCATCGACCGGCACCGCCCCGCGGTCGTGCTCTACCAGAACGAGTCCAAGCACCTTGCGAACTCCGAGCGCTTCCGCTACCTCCTCGACTCGCACCGGCGGTTCGAGGAGATGTGGATGGCGCTGCTCGCCCGGGGCGTCCGGGAGGGCGCCTTCCGCGCCGACCTCGACCGGACGCTCGTCTACCGCTTCATCCGCGACACCGTCTGGGTCGCGGCGAACTGGTACCAGCCCGGCGGGCGGCTGCCCGCCGACGATATCGCCAAGCAGTACCTCGCCATGGTCCTGGAGGGCATCCAGGCGAGCTGACCTCTAGCCCCCCGCGCACCGACCCCCGCGAAGCCGACCCCCGCAGAGGAGACCCCCATGGCCGAGGCCTACATCGTCGAAGCCGTCCGCGCGCCGGTCGGCCGGCGCGGCGGCGGGCTCGCCGGCGCGCACCCCGCCGACCTGGGCGCGCACGTCCTGACGGCGCTGATGGACCGCTCGGGCGCCGACCCGGCCGCGGTCGAGGACGTCGTGTTCGGCTGCGTGGACGCCGTCGGACCGCAGGCCGGCGACATCGCCCGCACCTGCTGGCTCGCGGCCGGGTTCCCCGAGGAGGTCCCCGGCGTCACCGTCGACCGCCAGTGCGGCTCGTCGCAGCAGGCCGTCCACTTCGCCGCGCAGGCCGTCCTGTCCGGGACGTCCGACATGGTCGTGGCGGGCGGCGTGCAGAACATGTCGCAGATCCCGATCGCCTACGCGATGACGGCCGCCGAGCCGCTCGGCTTCACCGACGGCCCCTACAACGGCTCCAAGGGGTGGGTGCGCCGCTACGGGAACGGCGAGGTGTCGCAGTTCGCCGGCGCCGAGATGATCGCCCGGGACTGGGACATCTCCCGCGAGGAGATGGAGGCGTTCGCCTACGAGTCGCACCAGCGGGCGATCCGCGCGATCGACGAGGGACGGTTCGAGCGCGAGATCGTCCCGTACGAGGGCGTCGCCGCCGACGAGGGGCCGCGCCGCGACACCACCCTGGAGAAGATGGCCGGCCTGAAGACGCTGGTGGACGGCGGGCGCCTCACCGCGGCGCTGTCGTCGCAGATCTCCGACGGCTCCGCGGCGCTGCTCATCGCGTCCGAGCGCGCGGTCCGCGACCACGGGCTCACGCCGCGCGCCCGGATCCACCACCTCTCCGCGCGGGGCGAGGACCCGATCCGGATGCTGTCCGCGCCGATCCCCGCCACGGCGTACGCGCTGAAGAAGACCGGGATGACGATCGGCGACATCGACGCCGTCGAGATCAACGAGGCGTTCGCCCCGGTCGTGCTCGCCTGGCTGAAGGAGACCGGCGCCGACCCTGCCACGACGAACCCGAACGGCGGCGCGATCGCGCTCGGGCACCCGCTCGGCGCGACCGGCGCCCGCCTGATGACGACGCTCCTGCACGAGCTGGAGCGGACGGGCGGCCGCTACGGCCTCCAGACGATGTGCGAGGGCGGCGGCCAGGCCAACGTCACGATCATCGAGCGCCTCTGATCCGGGGTCCCCGATGGACGTCTTCGAGAAGGCCCGCCTCGGGCCCGTCACGCTGCGCAACCGTGTGATCAAGGCCGCGACGTTCGAGGGCCGGACGCCCGAGTCCCTCGCCACCGACGGCCTGATCGAGTACCACCGCCGGCCCGCCGCCGGGGGGGTGGGCATGACGACCGTCGCGTACTGCGCCGTCGCCCCCGAGGGGCGCACGGAGCGGCGCCAGATCTGGATGCGCCCGGAGGCCGTCCCGGGGCTCCGGCGGCTCACCGACGCCGTCCACGCCGAGGGCGCCGCCGCGTGCGCCCAGATCGGGCACGCCGGACCGGTCTCCGACCGGAGCTCGACCGGGCTCACCGCGCTGTCGGCGGGGCGCTTCTTCAATCCCCTCGGCATGCGCTTCACCCGCGCCGCCACCCGCGAGGACATCGAGCGCGTCACCCGCGACCACGCCGCCGCCGCGCGCCTCGCGATCGAGGCGGGCTTCGACGCCGTGGAGATCCACTTCGGCCACAACTACCTGGCCAGCTCGTTCCTCAGCCCCCGGCTCAACAAGCGCGACGACGGCTACGGCGGGCCGATCGCGAACCGGGCGAAGGTGGCGCTCGGCATCGCCCGCGCCGTCCGCGACGAGGTCGGGGACCGCATCGCCGTGACCGCCAAGCTGAACATGCGGGACGGCGTGCCGGGCGGGCTGGAGGTGGACGACAGCCTCCAGGTGGCGCGCTGGCTCCAGGACGAGGGGACGGTCGACGCCCTGGAGCTGACCGCGGGAAGCTCCCTGCTCAACCCCATGTACCTGTTCCGCGGCGACGCGCCCGTCCCCGAGTTCGCGGCCAACTTCCGGCAGCCGCTGCGGCTCGGCATCCGCCTGTCCGGGACGAGGTTCCTTCGCGCCTATCCCTACAAGGACGCGTTCCTGCTGGAGCACGCCCGCCGCTTCCGCGCCGAGCTGAACCTTCCGCTTATCCTGCTCGGCGGCATCACCACGCGCGAGACCATGGACCTCGCGATGGCGGAGGGCTTCGAGTTCGTCGCCATGGCCCGCGCGCTGCTCCGCGAGCCCGACCTGGTCAACCGGCTCGCCGCGGACCCGTCCACCCCGTCCCTGTGCGTCCACTGCAACCGATGCATGCCGACGATCTACACCGGGACCCGCTGCCCCCTCGTCCCCGCCGAGCCCGGAGCGGCTGTTTGACCTGGAGCATGCTCCAGGTCATAGCGTTCGGATCATGACGACGACACCTCAGCACAAGATCGGATCCGGTTTCGGGGCGAAGAGCACCGCTGCGGAGGTGGTGCGGGGGATCGACCTGTCCGGCAGGCTCGCCGTCGTGACCGGCGGCTACTCCGGGCTCGGCCTGGAGACGACGCGGGCGCTGGCCGGCGCGGGCGCCCACGTCGTGGTGCCGGCGCGGCGGCGGGCGGTCGCGGAGGAGGCGCTCGCCGGCATCGGCGGTGTCGAGGTGGACGAGCTGGACCTCGCCGACCTCGGCAGCGTCCGCGCGTTCGCCGACCGGTTCCTCGACTCCGGACGCGGCATCGACCTGCTCATCGGCAACGCCGCGATCATGGCGTGCCCGGAGACCCGGGTGGGGCCGGGGTGGGAGGCGCAGTTCGCGACCAACCACCTGGGGCACTTCGCGCTGGTCAACCGGCTGTGGCCCGCGGTCCGCGAGGGGGCCCGCGTGGTCTCGGTGTCCTCGGCCGGGCACCACTTCTCCGGCATCCGCTGGGACGACCTCCACTTCGAGCGCGGCTACGACAAGTGGGAGGCCTACGGGCAGGCCAAGACCGCGAACATCCTGTTCGCCGTCCACCTGGACGCGCTCGCCAAGGACGCCGTGCGGGCCTTCTCCCTGCACCCGGGCAGCATCCTCACGCCGCTCCAGCGGCACCTGCCGAGGGAGGAGATGGTCGAGCGCGGCTGGATCGACGAGGACGGCAACTCCCTCGAACTGCCCTACTTCAAGACGCCCGAGCAGGGCGCGGCGACGTCGGTGTGGGCGGCGACGTCGCCCCGGCTCGACGGCATGGGCGGCGTCTACTGCGAGGACTGCGACATCGCCGAGCCGGCTCCGGCGGACGTCCCGGAGACCACGGGCCGGACGTCGGGCGAGGACGAGCCGCCGCGCGTCGGCGTGCGCGCCTACGCCGTCGGCCCGGAGCAGGCGGCGCGGCTCTGGACGGTCTCGGCCGAGCTGACCGGCGTGAACGCGTTCGCCTGACCGCGCCGCGCCCCCCGGGTGTCGTGCTCGGGGGCGCTCTGCTCCATAATCATATGAAATATATGGGAGCAGGGAGCGGGCGCATGCGCGAGGCGGAGACCTGATGGCGGCGATGCTGGAGGGGCTGCGGATCGTCGAGATCTCCAGCTTCGTCGCGGCCCCGCTCGGCGGCATGACGCTCGCCCAGCTCGGCGCCGACGTCGTCCGGGTCGACCCCCTCGGCGGCGCCGCCGACACCGGGCGCTGGCCGCTCGCCCCGTCCGGGACGAGCCTGCTGTGGACCGGGATGAACAAGGGCAAGCGGTCGGTCACCGTCGACTTCCGCTCACCGGAGGGACGCGACGCCGTGACGCGGCTGGCCGCCGACGCGGGGATCGTCCTGACCAACGCCGTCGGGCGGGGATGGCTGTCGCACGCGGCGCTCGCGGAGGCGCGGCCCGACCTGATCCACCTCCAGATCGAGGGCCGCCACGACGGCGGTGCCGCCGTCGACTACACCGTCAACGCCGAGATCGGGTTCCCGCTGGTGACCGGGCCCGCCGACCACGCCGGGCCGGTCAGCCACGTGCTGCCCGCCTGGGACGTGGCGTGCGGGCTGTACGCGGCGGTCGGGCTGCTGGCGGCCGAGCGGCGCCGGTCGCGGACGGGGGAGGGCGCGCGGATCAGGCTGCCGCTCTACGACGTCGCGCTCGCCACCGCCGGGAACCTCGGCTTCCTCGCGGAGGCGCAGCTCGGGCGGGAGCGGCCGCGCATCGGCAACCACCTGTTCGGCGGGTTCGGCCGCGACTTCGCGGTCGCGGGCGGCGGCCGGGTCATGGTCGTCGCGCTGACCGGTCGGCACTTCGCCGACCTGTGCGCCGCGACCGGCCTGGCGGAGACCGTCGGCGAGCTGGAGCGGCTGCTCGGCGCCGACTTCGCCGTGGACGGCGACCGCTACCGGTACCGCGAGGCGCTCGCGGCGCTCGTCGCCCCGTGGTTCGCGGCGCGGACGCTGCCCGAGGTCGAGTCGGCGCTGTCCGGCACGTCCGTGCTGTGGGCGCCCTACCGGCGGTTCACCGAGCTGGACCTCGACGGCAACCCGATGATGGGCGAGATCGACCAGCCCGGCGTCGGCCGCCTGCGCGCCCCGGCGTCCCCGCTCGACACGGGGGAGCGCGAGGCGGTCCCCGCGCCCGGGCTCGGCGAGCACACCGACGAGGTGCTGGCCGCCCTCGGCCTGGACGTCGCGGACCTGCGCGCCAAGGGGGCGGTCGCGTGATCGACGTCGCGGGCTGGGCCCCCGGGCCGCGGGAGACGACCGAGGTCATCGACGCGGCGCCGTCCATCGCCTTGGCGGGCCTGCTCGATGTCGAGCCGCCCGGCGGCGAGCTGCCTCCGCTGTGGCACTGGCTGCACTTCCTCGACCGGCCCGCGCAGCGCGAGCTGGGCCCGGACGGGCATCCGCGCGCCGGGCACTTCCTGCCGCCGATCCCCGGCAGGCGCCGGATGTTTGCCGGCGGACGGTTCCGCTCCGCCGCGCCGATCCGGATCGGCGACACCATCACCCGCCGGGCCGAGCTGGCCTCCACCGCCCTGAAGCACGGGCGGAGCGGCGAGATGCTGTTCGTCACCGTCCGGCACACGTTCCTCCGGGACGGGGCGGAGGTCGCGGTCGAGGAGCAGGACCTCGTCTACCGCAGCGGTGACGCGGCGGCCCGTCCGGCGGAGGTGTCCTTCGAGGCACCGGCCGCGGACGCCCCGTGGACGCTTGCCGTGACGGCCGATCCGGTGCTGCTGTTCCGGTTCAGCGCGCTCACCTACAACGCGCACCGCATCCACTACGACGAGAGGTACGCCACCGAGGTCGAGGGCCATGGCGGTCTCGTCGTCCACGGGCCGCTGCTCGCGATCCTGTGCCTGGAACTGCCGCGCCGGGCGGGCGTGAAGGTCGCCGAACTGTCGTTCCGGGCGCGGCGTCCCGTCTACGCGGGGCAGCCGTTCGCGGTGACCGGCTCCCCGGACGGCCCGCTGGCCGTCGAGGCGCCCGGCGGCGTCACCGCGATGACCGCCGCGTTCCGCCCGCAGGTCGCAAGCTAGGACGGCCCTAGGCGGCTGGGACCGGCGGCTCGGCGACCGGAGGCTCGGCGATGGCCGGGCCGCCCGCCCGCTCCGCACGCACCTGGAGCACGTACCGCTTGACCTCGTCGGCGATCTCCTCGGCGCCCCAGCCCAGGTGCGGCGCGACGAGCTCGGCGACGCGGGCGGCGGCGGCCGCGCCCCCGTCCCACGCCTCGATCGAGACCCGCAGCCTGCGGGCGAGGATGTCCTCCAGGTGGAGCGCTCCTTCGTGCGTCACGGCGTAGACGGCCTCGGCGCACAGGTAGTCCTCCGCGCCGGGGACGGGCGCGCCGAGCGCGGGATCGTCCGCGACCAGCGCCAGGACCTCGGTGGCGCAGGAGCCGTAGCGCCGCAGCAGGTGCTCCACGCGGGCGACGTGCAGGCCGGAGCGGGCGGCGAGCCGCCGCCGCTCGTTCCACAGCACCTCGAAGCCGATCGCGCCGAGGATCGGCAGCCGGGCGGTGACCGACTCCGGCACCGCGTCGTCCAGGCCCTCGGCGACGACGTCCACCGCGTCCTTCGCCATCACCCGGTAGGTGGTGAACTTTCCGCCCGTCACCACGACGAGGCCGGGCACCGGCTCGGCGACGGCGTGCTCGCGCGACAGCCGGGCCGTGTCCTCCACCTCGCCGGACAGCAGCGGCCGCAGCCCCGCGTACACGCCCTCGACGTCGGCGCGGGTCAGCGGGACGCGCAGCACGGCGTTGGCCTGCTCCAGCAGGTAGTCGATGTCGAAGTGGTCCGCGACGGGCTCGTCCGGGCCGCGGTCCCACGGCGTGTCGGTCGTGCCGACCAGCCAGTGCCGCCCCCACGGGATGACGAACAGCACGCTCCGCTCGGTCCGCGTGATCAGGCCGGTGTCCATCCGGATCCGGTCGCGCGGCACCACCAGGTGGACGCCCTTGGACGCCTGGACGGAGAACGTCGCCCGCGACCCGGTCATCGCCTGCGCGCCGTCCGTCCACACGCCGGTCGCGCACACGACCCGGCGGGCCCGGACGTCGGTCTCCCAGCCGGTCTCCAGGTCCACGACGCGGGCGCCGGTGACCCGCTCGCCCTCGCGCAGGAACCCGGTGACCTCGGTGCGGGTGGCGACGCGGGCGCCGTACTCGGCGGCGGTCCGGGCGACCATCATCGTGTAGCGCGCGTCGTCCACCTGCGCGTCGTAGTACTGGATCGCCCCGACGAGCGCGTCGCCGCGCAGCGCGGGGGCCTCGCGCAGCGCGCCGCGCCGGGTGAGCTGCCGGTGCCGGGGCAGCGACCGCGCGCCGCCCATCGTGTCGTACAGGGTGACGCCCGCGCTGACGTACGCCCGCTCCCACATCCTGCTCCGCAGCGGGTACAGGAACCGGACGGGCCGGACGAGGTGGGGCGCGAGCTGCCGCAGCAGCAGGCCGCGCTCCCGCAGCGCCTCCCGGACCAGCCCGAAGTCGCGCTGCTCCAGGTAGCGCAGCCCGCCGTGCACGAGCTTGCTGGACCGGCTGGAGGTCCCGGCCGCCCAGTCGCGCGCCTCGACGAGCGCGACGGACAGGCCCCGCGAGATCGCGTCGAGGGCGGCGCCGGTGCCGACGATGCCGCCGCCGACGACGAGGACGTCGAACTCCGTCGCGCCGAGGTCGCGCAGGACCTCCTCGCGGTACTGCGGTCCGAGGGCTGTCGATGTCACTGGTCGCTCCTGGTGAGTGGACGGTCTGGGTGCGGGCGGGCCGGCGCCGGGTCCGGCCCGCCCGCGGGGTTCGGTGCCGTCAGTCGACGTCGACCCAGTCGAGGGTCCGGTCGACGGCCTTCTTCCAGCCGGTGTAGCCGGCGTGGCGCTGGTCGTCGTCCCAGGTGGGGTGCCAGCGTTTGTCCTCGTTCCAGTTCTGGCGGAGTTCGTCGGTGGTGCTCCAGAAGCCGACGGCCAGGCCGGCGGCGTAGGCGGCGCCCAGGGCGGTGGTCTCGGCGACGACGGGGCGCGAGACCGGGACGCCGAGGATGTCGGCCTGCATCTGCATGCACAGCTCGTTGGCGGTGACGCCGCCGTCGACCTTGAGCACGTCCAGGTCGACGCCGGAG
>NZ_CAACUY010000070.1 GCF_900659615.1 Actinomadura fibrosa
CGCCAAGCGCAGCCGCGCCGAGCGGCGCCGGACCGGCGCGACCCGGGCCCCCGTGCCGGCCGCCAGGGCCGCGGACCAGCACCGCTCCGCGATGCTCATCATGGTGCTCACGCTGGGCCTGCTCATCGCGGCCGTCGTCGTGACCGGCAGCATGATCGCCGCGTCCATGCGGACCCAGCCGGTGACGCTCGCCTCGCCGCTGCACGTCTACCCGGTCACCCAGGCGACGCCGGGGCAGTGCCCCGCGGGCACGCAGGGGATCACCGGGCAGGCCGGGACCGGGCCGACCTGCTACCGGCTGTCCCAGGGCATCGCGATCCACAAGGTCTCCGACCTGCGCGTCCAGCGGGCCCGCGGCACGTCCGGCTACGACGTGGCGGTCACGCTGCGGCCCGTGGACCGGCGCGCCTTCGCCGACCTCACCCGCGCGACGGTCGGCCGCGACCTCGCGTTCGTCGTGGGCAACCGGCTGGTCACGCTGCCGCGCGTCGACATGGCGATCCTGGACGGGAAGGTCGTCGTGACCGGCCCGCCGGACCGCGCCGCCGCCGACAAGCTCGTCCGCGAGCTCAAGGGCCGCTGACCGGACCCCGCGCTACCGCGAAGGCGGGCGCCCGCTCGTGCGCCCGCCCTGCTCGTCGCCCGGAGCCCGCCGGGTGGTCAGGCCTGCGGCAGTTCCGCGCCCTGGACGGCCTGGATCTCCAGCTCGACCTTGAGGCTCTCGCCGACCATGGCGATGCCCGCCTCCAGCAGCTGGTTGTAGCGGATGCCGAAGTCGGCGCGCCGCAGCTCGGCCGTGGCGCGGAACGCGGCGCGGACCCCGCCCCACGGGTCGGAGCCGCTGCCGAGGTAGGTCATGTCGAGGTCGACCGGCTGGGTGATGCCGTTGAGGGTGAGGCGCCCGTGGACGGTCCAGCGGTCCGGGCCGGTGGCGGTCAGGCCGTCGCCCTCGTACTCGACGACCGGGTGGACGTCGGCGTTGAGGAAGTCGGCGGAGCGCAGGTGGTCGTCCCGCATCTTGTTGCCGGTGTCGATGGACGCGGCCTCGATCCGGGCCGTGACCCGCGACCGCTCCACCGGCTCGGCGATCTCGACGCGGCCCTCGAACGCCGCGAACCGGCCGCGGACGCTCGACAGCCCGAGGTGCTGCGCGACGGCGCCGACGTTGGAGTGCGCCGGGTCGATGGTCCACGGGCCGGGCGGCGGCAGCTCGGTGCCGCCCGCGCGGGCCAGCACGAGCGTGCCGATGTCCGCCGCGCCGGAGCTGTGCACGATCAGCGTGGACGCGACCGGCTGGTAGCCCATCGCCGTCACGATGACCGTGTACGTCCCGGCGGGCAGCGGGCCGGCGTTCAGGACGCCGTCCTCGCCGGTCTGCTCGCGCGCGACCTGGTTTCCCGCCAGATCCGTGACCGTGACGATGGCGTGCCGCACCGCCCAGCCGTCCCTCGTCCGCACCGATCCGCGCAGACCACGACTCTCATCCATCAACGACCCGCACTCCAGTTCGCGCTCCAGTGAGTCCCCGGTGTCCGGGACCGCCGCGGACGGCGGTCCCGGGCTCGCATCCATCACTCGTCCGGGTAGCCGAGCTTCAGGTCGTACCCGTCCTCGCCTCCGCCGGACAGCGACAGGCCCGTCGCGACCGGCGGGTAACCGGACGCGATCACGGTGTACTGCCCGCCGATGAGGTCGGTGAAGGCGTACTCGCCGTCCGGGCCGGTGATGACCATCGCGACGACGTTCCCGGCCGCGTCCACGAGCGTGACGCGGGCGTCGCCGACGGGTTCGCCGGCGTCGTTGCGGACGGTGCCGCGCACCCGCGCCCCGGGCGGCAGCTCCACGTCGAGGCGGTTCTGCCCGCCGCCGGTCACCTCCACCGGGAGCGCGACCGGACGGTGCGCCGCCGCGCTGACCGCGAGCGTGTAGGTGCCGGACACGAGGTCCTTGAAGGCGTAGTGGCCGTCCGGGCCGGTCCGGCCGGTGCCGACGACGTCGCCGCGGACGTCGGTGACGACGACCATGGCGTTGGCGATCGGGGTGCCGTCCGCGCTGCGGACCGTTCCGAGCAGGCCGCCGTTCCCGGCGAGCAGCAGGTCGAAGTCGACCGGGCGGTCGCCGACGACCAGCGTGGCCGCCTGCGGCTCGTGCTCGCCGGTCGCCGCGATCAGCACGTACGTGCCGGGCCCGGGCGTCGGCAGCGCGTACCGGCCGTCCTCCTGGGTGATCGCGCGGGCGAGCTGGTGCCCGTCCACGCCGATCAGCGTCAGCGCGGCGGACGGGACGGGCTCGCCGTCGCCGGCCCGGACGACGCCGCGCACGGGGACGCCGGCGGGGCGCCCGGACGCGCCGTTCCGCGCGAGGCCGTTCTGCTGGGCGAGGAGCCGCGCCTGGGCGGCGGCCGGGTCCGCCGCGCCGGGCCGGTCCGCGCCGTGCCGGTCCGCGCCGTCGCCGGCGCCGTTCGCGCCGGACGTCCCGGCAGGGGACGCCCCGTTCGGGGACATCTCGTTCATCGCACTGACCATCCCATCGGATGCGGGGCCCGCGGCAACGGAGACGAGCTCCTGCTCCGGAACGGGCTGCTGATCGTAGCCGCGCGCGTCCCTGCCCACCAGTCCCGCGGAGTGGCCGGCGTCCGCGACGGGCACGTCGGCGGCCGGGCCCGCGGACGGGACCTCGTGCGCCGCGGCGCCCCGCGTCCCGGCGGCGCCGCGCAGCGGCAGCTCCTTGATCGCCAGGACGGCGAGGAAGCCGAGCACGCCCACCGGGATGCCGACCATGAACACGGTCTCCAGCGCGTTGGTGAACGCCGTCAGCACGATGTGCTTGAACGGCTCCGGGAGCGCGTGGACCTGGTCCGGGGACCCCAGCTCGCCGCCGCCGGCGGGCATGGCGATGTGCGCCGCGCGCAGCCCGTCGGCGAGCTCGTCCCCGAGCCGGTTGTTCAGGATCGCGCCGAACGCCGCCACGCCCATCGCGCCGCCGAGGTTCCGGAAGAACGACACGCCGGAGGTCGTCGCGGCCAGGTCGACGGTCGCCGCGGCGTTCTGCGCGGCGAGGATCAGGATCTGGAGCGTCAGGCCGAGGCCGACGCCGAGGACCGCGACGTCCGCGCCGATGAGGACCTTGGACGAGTCGACGTGCAGCTGCGACAGCAGGTACATCGAGCCCGCGACGAACACCAGGCCGATGACCGGGAAGATCTTCCAGCGGCCGGTCCGCGTGACGATCTGGCCGGACGCCGTGGAGGTGATCAGCATGCCGACGACCAGCGGGAGCGTCATCAGCCCCGAGTGGGTCGGGCTCATGCCCTTGACGATCTGGAGGTACTGCGGCAGGTAGATCATGCCGCCGAACATCGCGATGCCCGTGCACAGCGACGCGAGGCTCGTGAACACGAACGTCCGGTTGCGGAACAGCCGGGGCGGCAGGATCGGCTCGCTGGCGACCCGCTCCGCCACGACCGCGAGGGCGAGCAGCACCGCGGTGATCGCCAGCAGCGCGACCGTCCACCACGACTTCCAGTCGAACTCCTGGCCGCCCATGGACAGCAGGAGCATCAGCGCCGCGGCGCTGCCGGTGATGGTGAACGCGCCGAAGACGTCGATGCGGGTGTTCCGCCGCACCTTCGGCAGCTTGAGCACCCGCTGGATGACGAGGAACGCGACCACCGCGAGCGGGATGCAGACGTAGAAGCACCAGCGCCAGCCGAGGCCGTCCGCGTCCACGATGAAACCGCCGAGCAGCGGGCCCGCGACGGTCGCGACGCCGAACACGGCGCCCATGTAGCCGGAGTAGCGGCCGCGCTGGCGGGGCTCGACCACGTCGCCGAGGATGACCTGGGCCAGCGCGGACAGGCCGCCGACGCCGAGGCCCTGGAACGCGCGGGCGGCGATGAGCTGCCCGATCCCCTGGGAGAGCCCCGCACCGACCGACGCGACGACGAACAGGATCAGCGCGGTCTGGAACATGAGCTTGCGCCCGAAGATGTCCGAGAGCTTGCCCCACAGCGGCGTCGACGCCGTCATGGTGAGCAGGGACGCGCTGGCGACCCAGGAGAGCTGGTCCTGACCGCCGAGGTCGCCGACGATCGTCGGCAGCGCCGTGCTGACGACCGATGTAGAGATCATCGCGGTCAGCATCGCCATCATCAGACCGGAGAGGATCTCCAGGATCTGGCGGTGCGTGTATCGCGGTCTCGCTTGCTCTGGCACCGCCGGACCGTGCGGCGCCACGCTCGCTTGAGCCACCCTGCTCCCCCATGGAAGGTCAATTACCTGTGTTTTGCATATATAGCTTATGTAGTCGCTTGTTTACTAGCAAATCGGTGGATACTGGTGCCATCAGGGAGGCGGGTGACCGGGGATGTGGTCGGGAGCATGGTGACGCGGGTCGACGAGACGGCGCTTCCGCCCTCGGTGCCGCCGGCGACCGCCGGAAGCACGGCGGGCGAGGGTCGCGAGCGCCCGAAGCGGAACCGCGAGGCGACGCGCCGGCGGATCCTGGATGCCGCCCGCGACCTGTTCGGCGAGCACGGCTACGACGGCGTCACCGTCCGCATGATCGCGGCGGCGGCCGAGGCCAACATGGCCCTGGTCAACCGCTACTTCGGCTCCAAGGCCGCGCTCTTCGGCGAGGTGCTCGCGGGCGAGTCCGCGCTGCGCGGCGTCATCGCGGGCGACCCGGACGGGCTCCCCCGCCGCCTGGCCGAGCACTTCGTCCGGCAGGTCGACCGGCAGCCGCCGAGCGCCATCACCCGGCTCCTCGACCGCTCGGCCGGGAACCCCGAGGTCAAGCAGGCCCTCCTCCAGTACCTGGAGGAGGTCGTCGTCGAGCCGATCGTCGCCCAGCTGGACGGCCCCGCGCCCCGCGCCCGCGCCCTGCTCGCCTCGACGATCATCATGGGCGGCGGGCCCGTCCGCCGCCTCCTCGGCCTCAACGACCTCCGCGCCGCCGACCCCGCCGAGCTCACCGACCGGCTGACGGCGATGTTCACCGCCGCCCTGGCCCCCTCCCCCGCATCTCGCGAGGACCCGGCCGCCACCGAGCGCTGACATCGGCCGCACGCCAGGCCGTCGCCTACTCCGCAGGTCGTAATGGCGGGACGTCGCGTAACGCGGCGGGCGCAGGCCGGACCGGGCTCACGGGCGGAGCGTCCGGCGGCGGCGCCCGAATAGGCTGCTGGGCATGAGGCTGGGGGGAGCGGGTCGGCTCCGGGAACGCTGGGGACGGACGGGCCGGACCGCGCGCTGGACCGCGGCGACCGCCGCCGTCGCGCTCGCCGGAGGCGCCGCCGCGTGGGGCGCGACCGCGGGCGGCGCGCCCCGCGTCCGGACGGTCGACCAGCGGATCGCCGTGGTCGACGGCCCGAAGGACGACCAGCGCGTGACGCTCGACACGACGTTCTACGCCCCGGCCGGCCGCGCGAAGGGTCCGGCGATCATGCTCGGGCACGGCTTCGGCGGCGACAAGGCGGACGTGGCCGCCGACGCGCGCGCCCTCGCCCGCGACGGCTACGCGGTCCTGGCCTGGTCGGCGCGCGGCTTCGGCCGCTCCACCGGCGAGATCGCGCTGAACTTCCCCGACTACGAGGTCAAGGACACCCGGCAGCTCATCGACTGGCTCGCGAAACGGCCCGAGGTGCGGCTGGACCGGCCGGGCGACCCGCGGGTGGGCATGGCGGGCGAGTCCTACGGCGGCGCCATCGCCCTGATGACGGCCGCCTACGACAAGCGTGTCGACGCCATCGCACCGCAGATCACCTGGAACGACCTCGCCGACTCCCTCTTCCCCAACGCCACCGGCGCGGGCGCAGAGAGCGGCGTGTTCAAGAAGCTGTGGGCCGGGCTGTTCTTCACGAACGGCGCCGGTGGCACGGCCTGCGGGCGGTTCCTCCCCTCCGTGTGCGAGATGTACCAGAAGGTCGCCGAGGAAGGCCGGCCCAACGCCGACGCGGTCGCGCTGCTGCGCCGGTCGAGCCCCGCGTCCGTCGCCGACCGGATCACCGTGCCGACGCTGCTCGTTCAGGGCCAGGCCGACTCGCTGTTCCCCCTCGACCAGGCCGACGCCAACGCTCGCGCGATCGCCCGCAACGGCGCTCCCGTCTCGGTCGTCTGGTACCAGGGCGGCCACGACGGCGGCTCCCCCGAGACCGGCCGGGTTCGCGGCCTGCTGCGCGGCTTCTTCGACGCGCGCCTCCGGCACGCCGCGCCGTCCGCCACCGGCTTCACGGTGACCCGCGCGGGCGGCCTCGACTCGTCCACCCAGCGGGTCGTCGTCGAGGAGGCCCGGACGCGCGCCTACCCGGGCCTCGGCGCGTCGCCGCAGACGATTCCCCTGGACGGTCCCGAGCAGGCGATCCAGAACCCGGCGGGCGGCTCCCCCGCGTCCATCTCCGCGCTGCCCGGCCTCGGCGCGCTCGGCTCCCTCACCGACCTGGGCGGCGGCGGTGGCGGGCTCCCCGCCGACATGCCGGGACAGGCCGCCCGCTTCGACAGCCGCCCCCTCGACCGCCCGCTCCGGCTGACCGGCGCGCCCACCGTCCGTCTCGCGGTGACCGGCGGCGACGACATCCCGCTGTTCGCCAAGCTGTACGACGTCGCGCCGTCCGGGCAGGCGTCCCCGGCCCGCCGGATCGCCGCCCCGCTCCGCGTGACCGGCGGCCGCGACGCCACCGTGACGCTCCCGGCCATGGACTACCGGTTCGACCGCGGCCACCGCCTCCGCCTGGTCGTCGCCACCACCGACATGGGCTTCGCCACGCCGCCGCAGCCCGCCGCGTACAAGGTGCGCGTCCTGTCGCCGCTGACCGTCCCGACCGTCCCGTCGCTCGCGACCCGGCCCGCCCCGACACCCGCCTGGGTCTGGGCGCTGCCCGTGGCCGCGCTCGCGATCGCCGCCGGGATCCTCGTCCGCGGCCGCCGCCGCCACACCGGACGCCCCGCGCTGAGCGACGTCCCGCTGGAGATCACCGGGCTCACGAAGGCCTACAAGAACGGGCACCTGGCGGTCGCCGACCTCTCCTTCCGCGTCGAGAAGGGCCAGGTGCTCGGCCTCCTCGGGCCGAACGGCGCCGGGAAGACCACCACGCTCCGGATGCTGATGGGCCTGATCCACCCCGACTCCGGCGAGATCCGGATCTTCGGCCACCACGTCACGCCCGGCGCCCCCGTCCTGTCGCGTCTCGGCTCGTTCGTGGAGGGGCCCGGCTTCCTCCCGCACCTGTCCGGCCGCGACAACCTCGACCTCTACTGGCGGGCCACCGGCCGTCCCCTGGACGAGGCGCACATGGACGAGGCGCTGGAGATCGCCGGCCTCGGCTCCGCCCTGGACCGCGCCGTCCGCACGTACTCGCAGGGCATGCGGCAGCGGCTCGCGATCGCGCAGGCCATGCTGGGCCTTCCCGACCTCCTCGTCCTGGACGAGCCGACCAACGGCCTCGACCCGCCGCAGATCCGCGAGATGCGGGAGGTCCTCGTCCGCTACGCCGCCGAGGGCCGCACGGTCATCGTCTCCAGTCACCTGCTCGCCGAGGTCGAGCAGACCTGCACCCACGCCGTCGTCATGGCCGCCGGCCGCCGCGTGGCCGCGGGCCCGGTCAGCGAGCTCACCGGCTCCGGCCGCCGCCTGGAGGACGCCTTCCTCGACCTGATCGCCGAGACCCCATGACCCGCGGAGGGGATGTGAGCACGACCGCGCCGTTCGACGGCGACCAGAGCGCGCCCGCGGGGACGGGCGCCTCGCCCGGCTACGCCGTGCGCCGGACGCTGCCGCTCCGGGTGGAGGCCGTCCGGCAGTTCCGGCGCCGCCGCACCCTCGTGGCCTTCGGCATCCTGCTCGTCCTCCCGTGGGTGCTGGTCGGCGCCTTCAAGATCGGCGGCGATCCGGGGCCGGACGGCGTGCCCAGCCTCGTGGACGTCGCCACGGCCGGAGCGCTGAACTTCGCGCTGTTCGCCCTGTTCGTCTCGACGGGGTTCCTGCTGGTGGTGGCGGTGGCCCTCTTCTGCGGGGACACGGTCGCGAGCGAGGCGAACTGGTCGTCGCTGCGCTACCTGCTGGCGGCGCCCGTCCCGCGCGGCCGGCTGCTCCGGCAGAAGCTGGTCGTCGCGCTCTCCTACGCCGTGACGGCCGTCGTCAGCCTCCCGCTCATGGCGCTGGTCGCGGGAATGGTCGGCTTTGGCTGGAGCGACGTCGAGCTCCCCACCGGCGGCACGTTCCCGGCGAGCACCGCCCTCGGCCGGATGGCGGTCATCATCGGCTACTCCCTGATCGCGCAGCTCGTCGTGGCGGCCCTCGCGTTCCTCCTCTCCGTCACCACCGACTCGCCGCTCGGCGCCGTCGGAGGCGCCGTGGGCCTGGTCATCGTCAGCAACATCCTGGACGCGGTCACGGCGCTCGGCTCCTGGCGGGACTTCCTGCCCACCCACTGGATGTACTCCTGGATGGACGCGCTGCAACCGCAGATCCAGTGGGCGGGCATGGCGAAGGGCGCCTCCCTCTCGTTCGCCTACGCGGCCGTGCTCTTCGCGCTCGCGTTCCGCCGGTTCCGGAACCGCGACATCGTCTCCTGAGGCCGACTCCGGCCACGACCGTCCGCGACGTCCCGGACACCGACGGCGATGCCCACTCCCTGAAAATCGGTCGAACCGGCAGAGGCCGTGCCATAAGCTCAGCGAACTTCCCGTAACCGGGAGGTGCGCCGTCCGAAGCGCACGCGACTACGGCGCGATCAGCGGGTTAACACCCGGCCCGACGGGGGAGATGATCACCATGGCACGGCAGCAGCTCATCAAGCGCCCCAAGCCCCCACGTCAACCGAGTCCGCTCGACCTCAGGTCGCCCACGGGTCGCCTTCTGCCGTACTGACGGACTTCCGCCTCCCGCGGACACGCGCAGAAGCCGCAGGGCCTCTCCACCCGGAGGGGCCCTGCGCTGTATAACGCCTGCGCTGTGTAGCGCCGCCCTCCCCGGGCTCTGGGGCGGTATGGAGTTCCGGGGTGTTCCAAGATCGGCCGCTTCGGGCGAGACTCCGATCATGACTGTCCTGGAGACGGAGCGGCTGGTCCTGCGGCCGCTGACGGGTGACGATTTCGCGGACTACGCGGCGATGCTCGCCGATCCGGAGGTGGCCGGCGGGCTGGCCGAGAGCGTCGGCACGTCGGCGGCCGACGCCTGGCGCAGCCTCGCCACCTTCATCGGGCACCGGGAGATCCGCGGGTTCTCCCACTGGGCGGTGGTCGAGAAGGCGACCGGACGGTTCGCGGGCCGGGCGGGGCCCTGGCGGCCGCACGGCTTCCCCGGGCTCGGCGTCGGATGGTGCCTGGCGCGCGAGCACTGGGGGAAGGGCTACGCGTCGGAGGCGGGCCGTGCCGCCGTCGCCTACTGCTTCGACCGGCTGGGCGCGGACGAGGTCGTCTCGGTGATCCTGCACGGCAACCTCCGGTCCATCGCGGTGGCGGAGCGGATCGGCCACCGGCATCTGCGCGACATCGAGTACCGGAACCAGACGGTGCACCTCTACGGTCAGCAGCGCCCAACCGGATAGAAGCGTCCAGCCGGATGAAGCCCTCAGGGGCGCAGCGGCTCAGGGGATCAGGACGGTCTTGCCTCGGGACGCGCCCTCCTCGAACCTCTGGTGCGCCGCGGCGGCCTCCGCCAAGGGCAGCACCGATCCGACGACCGGCTTGAGCTGGCCTGCCGCCGCCAGTTCAAAGGCGCGTGCGCGGAGCGGGGCGATCCGTCCGGGCGGCATCATGACGGTGGCGAAGCCGAGAATCGACAGCGCACGCTGGTAGACGAGAGCGGTGTCGATCTCGTGTGGGACGCCGGTGATGTTGCCGTAAAGGACCATTCGCCCGACGGTGGGCTCCAGGAGGTCGAGCGCCGCGGCGGAGACCGCGCCTCCGACGGACTCGAAGACGACCTGGACAGGGCCTTCCACGTCCTGCGCCCAATCATTCCGTGCCAGGTCGACTACGGCGTCCGCACCCAGTTCCCTGGCGAAGTCCGCATCCTCCTGGCCGCGCACCCCGGCTACGACGCGCGTCCCAGCGCGCTTGGCGAGTTGGACGAGCTGACTGCCGACACCTCCTGACGCAGCCTCCACCAGGACGGTCTCCCCCGCCTTTACCCGAGCGGTCTCCATCAGACCGACCGCGACCGTGCCCTGGGTGAGCAGCGCGAGCGCCTCGTGCGCGTCCATGGCGTCGGGGAGCGGGACGAGTGCCTGCTCCTGGACAGCGATCAGCTCCGCATAGCCGCCGCCCATGACGGACTGGGCGAGCACACGCCGTCCCTGCCACGACGGATCGCCGTCGACGACCCGTCCGACGACCTCGTGTCCCGCGACGAAGGGCAGAGGGAGATCGGGAGCCCAGGACTTGAGCGCACCCGCGCGCAACTGGATGTCCGTGTAGCCGATGCCCGCCGCCTCCACCGCGATCACGACCTGGTCCTCACCCGCCTTGGGATCGTCCACCTCCTCGTACTGGAGCACTTCGGGGCCTCCGTACCTGTGGAAACGCACAGCACGCATGACGACGTCCTCTCCGAGTCAACAGACGGACCGACGGTCCGCTTACTGAGACGATAGGATACGGACCGACGGTCCGGATATGTCAAGGAGTGGACGGCGTGGAGCGAGCGCGGCCGGAAGGGACACCGCGGCGGGAGCGCGCGGACGCGGTGCGCAACCGCCGCGCGATCCTGCTCGCCGCCCACCGGCTGATCTGCGAGAACGGCGTCGACCAGGTCTCGATGAACGACATCGCGGCCGAGGCGGGCGTCGGCAAGGGCACGCTGTTCCGGCGGTTCGGCGACCGCGAGGGGCTCATCCACGCCCTCTTCGAGCAGTTGACCGCGGACTGGGAGCCCGGAGCGCTGGCACGCCTGTCCGATCCCGCGACGCCGCCCCTACAGCGCGTCCTCGGCTTCATCACCGAGCTGTTCGACCACGTCACCGTGCCGGGACGGCCTCTCCTCCGCGCGATGGGCGGCCACCCGCGCGCCGAGCGCCTGGAGCATTACCGGCTCTGGCTGGGCCACCTCACCAAGGCGGTCGCCGAAGCCCGTCCCGACCTGACCGAGGGCGAAGCCGCCTTCATGGCCCATGTCGTCCTCAACACGCCCCGCGCACAGTTCGTCGAACTCCTCGAAGCGGAGGCCGGGCTGTCCTCGGACGACATCCGCGCGGGCATCGTCGCGTCTACCTATGCGACCTTGTCCGGCCCCCGGCTCCCATCCGAGTTGCTTCCTCCGGTGCGCGCCTGCGCGAAAGGAGCCGGGGGCGGCCCGCCTCAGTAGGCTGAGCGGAGAGATTCCCTGTTCCAGCGTGGAGGGCCATGCCTCGGGCGGACGCGCGGCGCAATCGCGAGTCGCTGCTGACCGCGGCCAAGGAGGTCTTCGGCGAGCGCGGCCCCGACGCCCCGCTCGACGAGATCGCCCGGCGGGCGGGGCTCGGCAACGCGACCATGTACCGGCACTTCCCGACGCGCCGCGACATGCTCGTCGCCGTGTACGCGGACGAGGTCACGGCCCTGGCCGGCGAGGGCCGTGACCTGCTCGGTTCCGGACGCCCCGCCGACGCCCTCTGCTCCTGGCTCCGGACCTTCGTCGCCCACGTCGCCACCAAGCGCGACCTGGCGCACGCCATCCCGGAGGGCGAGCGCACCGCCCTCTTCGCCGAGTGGCACGCCACGATGCACGAGACCCTGGCCGCGCTCCTCGAACGCGCGCAGGAGGCCGGCGCGGTCCGTCCGGACGTCCACGAGGCGGACCTCCTGACGCTCGCCAACGGGATGGCCCTGGCCGGAGCCGATCCGTCCAAGACGGACCGGCTCATCGCGCTCGTGCGAACGGGCATGGAACCGCGCTGAAGCGCGGACGCCGCTCAGACGTTCCCGCTCGGCGGCGGCTGGACGCCCTGCTGGGTCCACGCGGCGAGCCGGTCGAACGCCGTCAGGAAATCGAGCAGCATCGGCCGGACGAGCGTGGGGAACGCGGCGTTGAACCCGTCGGTATGGGTTCCGCCGGTGACCCGGTAGTAGCGGTGCAGCGGCTGCCGTCCCGCGTCCCGGACCATCTTGGTGTAGACGTCGCCGTAGCGGGCGATGGGAGTCAGCACGTCGAGCGTGCCGCTGACGCTGATGAGCGGACGTCCGATACGCCCGGTCAGGGAGACGCGGCGTACCGCCTCACGAACTTCGCGAGGACGGGAGCCGTAGTCGTAGTCGGTGTCGCATCCCTCGCCCGTCCCCTCTGGGCAGAACGGCGTACCGGCCTGGGCCGCCCCGTCGTAGGTGGGGTCGAGTTCCTCCCGGACGACCCGCTGGAAGAAGTCCCACTGGCTCTTGTAGTGGACGCCCCACAGCGGCTCCGAGCCGGCCGGATATCCCGCCTTGAGCATCTCCTCGTGGGCTCCGGGCTGACCTGCCGCGTACCGGGGGTAGGCGCGCAGCGCGGGCGGCAGAGTGGTCAGCAGGCTCGGTCCATCGGGCGTGAAGAGCAGCGCGTTCCAGTCGACTCCGCCCGTGTAGAGACCTGGGAACCGCTCAAGCTGGCCATGTACGAGGTAGCCGCCTGCGGACAGCCCGGCGGCGTACGTATAGCGCGGCATGCGTCCGTACCGCTGTTTAGCAACGTGCTTCGCGGCGACGGTCAGTTGGGCCATCCGCATGTGCCACTCCTGGATCGCGTCGCCCGGTTTCCGTCCGTCCTGGTAGATGGCCGGCCCGGTGTTGCCCTTGTCGGTCGCCGCGAACGCGTATCCCTTCGCCAGGACGTGGTCCCCGATGATGCGGTCGTTGGCGTACTGCTCCCGGACGCCGGGCGGGCCGCTGACGACGAGTCCCCCGTTCCAGTGGAGCGGCAACCGGATGACGAACTGCGAGTCGTGGTTCCACCCGTGGTTGGTGTTGGTCGTGGACGTGTCCGGGAAGTAGCCGTCGATCTGGATACCGGGCACGCCGGACGGGTTCACCGTCCCCGGGGCCTCCAGGCCCGCCCAGTCGGCCGGATCGGTGTGCCCGGCCGGCACCGTCCCCGCCGTGGTCAGGTCCGGCAGGCAGGCCACGACGGCTCGCTCCGCGCCCGGGACGCGAAGCCTCTGTTCACCGCACCCCGCACCGGCCACGGCACCCGAGACCGGCAAAGACGCGGGCAGCAAGGAAGCGAACAGCATCGGGACGAGCACGACGGCACGCATTGCCATGGTGATTCCTTCCGTGGGGTCACCACGCAACGTAAGAAGAACCCTGGGAGGCGAGTAAGTGCAAGACGTCCAGACCCGCGTTGGCCAATGGGCACATGACCTCTGGCCAGACCCCGTCCCGTCCTCGGCCGGACCGTAGCCGCCCGGGGCCGCACCCACGTAGCCTGCGCGCATGTCCTCGACGCGCCCAGTGCCGTGGGTGTCGCCCCTTCTCTGCCTCGCCGTCCTCGTCGGTGGCGTGTACTACGCCCTGGTCGATGGAGGCCCCTCGTTCCGTACGGCCGGCTTCGCCGTCTCACTTCTCCTACTCATCGGTATCGACGTCCTGGAACCACAGGTGCCGCCGGTCGCCTTGCTGGTGGTCCGGATCGCCCTCTATGGCGCGGTCAACGCACTGGACGTCTCCGGGGTGGCCCGGGTGCTCTTCGTCCTCGTGCCGTTCAACGCGTACTTCGCCTTCGGGCGCCGGACGGCCGTGGCCCTCGGAAGTGGTTGCGTCGTGGCGCTCCTGGCGGGATTCACGATCCGCGTCCCCGACTGGCACACGCGCTCGGAGTACGTGTCCGACGTCGTGATGTTCACGCTGGGGATCGTGCTCGCCATCACGATGGCCTCCGTCGCCGTCCGCGAACGCGAGGCGCGCGTCCGTCTGGAGGAGACCATGCGGGAGGTGGAGGTCCTGGCGGCCGCGCAGGAGCGCAACCGGCTCGCCCGGGAGATCCACGACAGCCTCGGGCACCACCTCACCGCGATCGGTGTGCAGTTGGAGAAGGCGTCCGCGTTCGCCGACCTCGACCCCTCCGGCGCCCGGGACGCCGTGGAGAACGCCCGATGGTCCGCCGACCGCGCGCTGACCGAGGTCCGGCAGTCCGTCCGGGCGCTCGGACAGCACCCGTTCCGGCTCACCGACGCGCTCACCGATCTGGTCGCCCACCTCCACGGTGACCATCTGGCCATCCACCTCGATGTCAGAGGGGACGAGAATGGCCGTCCTATGGCCGTGCTCACGACTCTCTACCGGGCCGCGCAGGAGGCGTTGACGAACGCCTGCCGCCACTCCGGCGCCACCCACGTCCAGGTGACTCTGGCCTACGAGGACCCTGGGGCCAACCTCACCATCAAGGACGACGGCACTGGTTTCCCTCTGCCCGCCGGGGGTTCTGAACCGCGAGTGGGGTCCGGCGGAGGGATCGGTCTGCGCGGGATGCGTGAACGCGTCGCCTCCCTCGGCGGCCGAGTCGACCTCGCGAGTTCGCCCGAAGGCACCACCGTCTCGGTCACGGTGCCGTGGTGAAGGCCGTACGGGTCCTCGTGGTGGACGACCAGGAGCTCGTCCGCGAGGGGATCGCCTCCCTCCTCGGCATCCAACCCGGCATCGAGGTCGTGGGGACCGCCGCGGACGGAGCCGAGGCCGTCGACGCCGCCGCGTCCGCCGACGTCGTGCTGATGGACGTGCGGATGCCCGGGACGGACGGTGTCGCGGCGACGGCCGAGCTGCGCCGCCGCACGCCGTCCTGCAAGGTCGTCATGCTCACCACGTTCGACGACGACGAGTACGTCGTCCGGGCGCTGCGCGCGGGCGCGGTCGGCTACCTGCTCAAGAACCTCCCGGCCGCCGAGCTCGCCGCCGCCGTCCGCCTCGCCCACTCCGGCGTCACGCAGCTCGACGCGGCCGTCACCGCCCGCCTGGCGGCCGCCCTGCCCGCCCCGGACGCCCCCGCCGCGAACACCCCTGCCGCGCACACCCCCGCCGCGGACGCCCTCACCTCGCGCGAGACGGACGTCCTCCGGCTGATCGCCGCCGGGGCCACCAACAAGGAGATCGCCGCACGCCTCTACCTCAGCGAGGGCACCGTCAAGAACCACATCTCCCGGATCCTGCAACGCCTCGGTCTCCGCGACCGGACGCAGGCCGCCCTCTACGCCCGCGACCAGGGCCTGCTCTGAAGCGGCGCCCCCGCTTCGGGCCCTCGCGCGGGCGTCACATGCCCCAGGGCCGCCCGCCGTCCGGCGCGGGCCGCCTGCCCGGCAGGACGTCGCAGACCTCGAAGCGCCGGTCGAGCCCGGTCGTCTCAAGCAGCCGGGTGACGCGCGCGGTGGGCCGCAGCAGCACCAGCCTGCCCCCGGCGACCTCCGTGCGCCGCCACGCCCGCAGCAGCGCCGCGAGCCCCGACGAGTCGCAGAAGTCGAGCCGGGACAGGTCCAGCGCCACCTTGGGCAGCATCCGCAGCCGGAGCACATCGCCCAGGTTCGCGTCCAGCCCCGGGGCGGTGTGGATGTCGAGCTCCCCGGCGACGCTGAGCACCGCCCAGTCGTCGAGCCAGCCGACCATGAAGCTCACGCCGGGAAGGCTGCCGTCCGCCGCCGTCATCGCTCACCACTCCCCGGCCGGGCCGATGTACGCCGCCGTACAGCGTAACTCCAGCTCACCGGCTGTTCGCCGGTCCCGCGGAAGCAGAACGAAACAGCTCACCGGGCGTCGGAACCGCCGCCCGGCGGCGGCCGGTTGGCCCCTGGGTGCCAGGACGCCCGGAAGAACAGTGCCGGGGACTCTCGCCGGGCACCGCGCACCCCGTCCATGATCACCTGCATCGCGGTCACCGGGACCGCGATCGCGAGATCATGAAGGGGCTCCCGCATGCCCGCTCTCCGCCGGCCGCCCTCCGCCGCGAGGCTCCTGGCCACCGCCGCCCTCGGCGGGGCCCTCCTCGGCACGGTGCCGATCCTCACCGCGCCGGCCGCCACCGCCGCGGACGGCACGTCCGAGGCCGTCTACTTCGTCCACGGCATCGACTGGAACCACGGCAAGGCCGGGGACGCGCAGCTCAACTGCGAGAGCACCTGGAAGGCGTCCAAGGCCGCCCTGAAGGCCCACGGCTGGACCGGCAAGATGATCACCTGGGGGTACTACGCGAAGGACACGCGCTGCACCCGCAAGACGAACGGCGACCTGAACACCCGGATCCAGGAGCTGGGACGCCGGTTCGCCTGGGACGTCTACGCCAACTACGCCAAGAACGGCGAGTCCGTCGACGTCGTCGCGCACTCGATGGGCGGGCTCGTCGTTCGCGCGGCCATCGAGGGCGTGAACCGGTACGGGAAGAACAAGGACTGGCCCGACCGGCTCTACATCGAGGACGTCGCCACCTTCAGCACACCGCACACCGGGACCGACTGGGGGACGAGCTGCACCGCGCTCAAGGGCTGGAAGCAGTGCAGCGACGTCCGTCCCGGAAGCGGCTTCCTCAAGTGGGCGGGACAGAATCCGCAGGCCGCGGGCGGCACCGACTGGACCCTGATCGGCGCCAGTGACGACGACATGATCACCTCGGGTTCGGCGACGGGGATGCGCGCGAAGCACAAGGCGATCTACGCGTCCGGGCAGGGCCTGGAGCACAGCACGATCAAGAACAAGGGCGACGGGAACGGCTGGAAGGCCAAGGTCACCGACGACTACGGAAGCACCTGGAAGAGCGGCACCGGCCCGGGTCCGCTGCTGCGGCTCTTCAACGCCCTCTACCGGTCGTCGGCCGCCTGATTCCCCTCGGCCCGCCGGGCATTCCCGGCGGGCCGGCCGGGCGGCGGGTTCAACCGTCGAGAAGGCCGTTCAACTCCGCGAGCACCTTCTCCCAGTCAGGCATGCGCGCATGGGGAGGCGCGGCAGGGTCGAACAGCACGCGGACGCCCATGGAGCGAAGGACGTCCAGATTCCGGCCGAAGGCCACATGGCTCGCCAGTTCGGCCTTGACCTGCGGGACCGCCACGATCGGCACGCCCATCCCGACGAGTTCGCACAGCATGCCCACGGCGACCGTGTCGGTGATGCCCAGCGCCCACTTGTTGACGCTGTTGAACGTGACGGGCGCGGCCACCACGGCGTCGGCGGGAGGCAGCCCGTTCGAGGTCTCGTCCGGCCTCCGGAAATCCGTCCGCACCGGCCCGCCGGTCAGCGCCACGAGCCGCTCGGCGTCCAGGAACTTGGCCCCCATCGGCGTCGCGATCACCCGGACGTGCCAGTCCTCCGCCTGGGCGGACTCCACGAGGGCCACCAGGTCGGACGCGGCCGGAGCCCCGCACGCGAAGACGTAGAGAACCTTCTCCGAGGTCATGCCCCACTCACCGGAAGCTATGTTGGCCGGACCGGGAGCCCCATGGCCCGCAGTCGAAGCCCCTACGCAGAGACTACTCATGGCGGCCGCGCCGTCCCCTCCATGTACATGAGCGTTCGGGAACCGTGCCCTGACCAGGGCTGAACGCTTCGCCCCGCCGGCTGGCAAGTAGGGGGTGTAAGGCGGTCCGGATACGAGGAGGGTCATGACATCTGATCCGGAGGACGCGGAGCTGATCGCCCGGTCGCTCGGCGGCGACGGCGACGCCTTCGTCGAGGTGGTCCGACGACACGAGGCGGCGGTGGGGGCCTACCTCGCGCGGCGGGTCGGCCGGGAGCTGGCCGAGGACCTGCTCGGCGAGGTGTGGGTGACGGCGCTCGCGTCCCGGGCGAAGTACGACCGCTCGTTCCCCGACGCCCGCCCGTGGCTGTTCGGCGTGGCGCACAACACGCTCCGGCGGCACTGGCGGTCCCGTCCGGCCGAGGTGCCGCGGGCGGACGTGACCGACATGGCGTCCGGGTGGGACCCGTGGGCCGCCGTGGACGACCGCGTCGACAGCGGTCCGGTGCTGCGGCACGCCCTGGCGCGGCTTCCGTCGCAGCAGCGGGAGATCTTGACGCTGGTCGCCTGGGAGGACCTGACCGTCGCCGACGCGGGACGGGTGATCGGCATACCGCCGGGAACGGCGCGCCGCCGCCTGCACGAGGCGCGCGCGGCGCTGCGGAGCGCACCCGGGGTGGCCGCGCTGCTCACCGACCGCAACACCGTGAAGGAGGCCAACTGATGGTCGATGAGATGGATCTGCTGAGGGACCTGAAGGACGCCGAGCCGGTGCGGCCGCACGCTTTCGAGGAGGCCAGGACGATGCTGCGCGCGGCGATGGAAGCGCCGGAGACGCCGGAGGCGATGACCGCCCCGGAAACGGTGAACGCCTCGCCGCGACGGGCCCGGTGGGGCAGGCGCCGGATGGCGGGCCTGGGCGCCGCCGCTCTGGTCGCCGCGTCAGCGGCGGCGGTGCTGGTCGTGACGTCCTCGTCGACGTCCGGCAAGCCCCCTGCGAAGGCGGCGCCGGAAACGGCGAACCCGCTTCTGGCCGGTCTGGTCGCGAACATCACGCCGTTGCGGGCCAAGGCACCGGGCGACGCGACGCTGGAGATCCGCAACCAGTCGCCGACCAGCGACGCGCTGGGCAGCAACGGCATCGGCCTGTTCACCGACGACGGCACCTACTACTGGGGGAACGACAAGAGCGCCCTGCGGCGGGCCGTCGTCCGGAAGGACGGGGGCGACGACGTCTTCAAGCGCGACATCGCGGTGGCGCTCTACGCCGTGAAGGGGGATCTCGGCACCGCGCGCGCCCGGATGGCGGTCGCCAACCTCGCGCCGGGGACGACGAACCCGGATCCGGAACGGCAGAAGATCGAGAAGCTCAAGAGCCTCGCCAAGGCGCGGGGCCAGAAGTACGTCCCGCCGAAGCCGCCGACCCCCGAGCAGCAGAAGGAGATCACCGACAACCACATCTGGTCGAACTCCGTCGACGCGCTGATCGCGGCGCCGGAGAACCCCCAGGTCCGGGCCGGCGTGCTCCGCATCATGGCGACGATGCCGAAGGTGAGGGTCACGAAGACCACCACCGCCGGACGGCCCACGCTGACGCTGGTGGACAGCTGGCCCACCACCGGGAAGTTCACGGAGACCCTCGTGATCAGCGCCGACACCGGCCGTCCCGTGGCCCTGTCCAACCGCGGCTCGGACGTGCGGCCCGTCACGCTCTACTACCACACGTCCCGCGTGACGCTCGCCGACATTGAGGCCGGCAAGTTCTGACCGTCCCCGCGAACCCCGGCGGCCGCTCTCGGGGGGCGGCGCCGGGGACATCAGCGTGCCGGGGTTTGGTACTTACGCGCTGATATGGTGCGGATGTGGTGAACCGTGGCATGGCGTTCGGGATCGGGGCGTACGTCCTGTGGGGGCTGTTCCCGCTCTACTGGCCGCTGCTGAAGCCCGCGGGCGCGATGGAGATCCTGGCGCACCGGATCATGTGGTCGCTGGTCGCGGTGGCCGCCGTCCTCGCGGCGACGCGGAACTGGACGTGGATCAGGTCGCTCGGCGCGCGGCAGGGCGGGCTGCTGGCGCTGGCGGCCACGGTCATCACGATCAACTGGGGCGTCTACATCTACGCGGTCAACAGCGGCCACACGATCGAGGCGGCGCTCGGCTACTTCATCAACCCGCTCATCAGCGTGCTCTTCGGCGTGATCGTCTTCCGGGAGCGGCTGAGGGCGTGGCAGTGGGCCGCGGTGGGGCTGGGCGTCGCGGCGGTGCTCGTCCTGACGGCCGACTACGGGCGGCTGCCGTGGATCGCGCTGGTGCTGGCGTTCTCCTTCGGCACCTACGGGCTCCTGAAGAAGTTCGCCAACATGCCGTCCGCGGAGAGCCTCGCAGTGGAGACCGCCGTCATGTTCGTGCCCGCGCTCGTCTTCGCCGTGGTGCTCCAGGCGCGTGGAGACGCCGCGTTCGGGCACCACGGCGCCGGGCAGGCGATCCTCATGGCGGGGGCGGGGATCGTGACGGCGATCCCGCTGCTGCTGTTCAACGGGGCGGCGATCAGGCTGCCGCTGAGCGCGATCGGGATGCTCCAGTACCTGGCGCCGGTGCTCCAGTTCCTGATCGGCCTGCTCGTCCAGCACGAGGAGATGCCCGCGAGCCGGTGGGCGGGCTTCCTGCTGGTCTGGATCGCGCTCGCGATCCTCACCTGGGACGGCCTGCGCGCGGGCCGGCGGGCGCGCCGGGAGGCCCGCGCGGCGGCGATCCGGCGGGAGGCGGCACCCGAAGCGGTGTGATCGTTCCCGTGGAGGGCGGGCCCCGGAGCCACTAGAGTGCCGGACGTCACACGTCCGATCCGAGGAGCCCCGTTGCGCCTACTCAGCGTCACCGTCCTGGGAACCGCGCTCATCGCGGCGGGACTGGCGGCACCGGCCGCGAGCCGAGCCACGACGCCGAAGCACGGCCCCCGGGAGACGACCGGCACCTTCCGCGTCTCCGACCGACGCGCGTGGCCCATTCCGGCGCCCCTCGTTCCCCGCCCGGGCAGGTAAGCCCGAGTCGCATATTCGAACCTTTATTCGAAATATGCGGTTGATGTGCATCGCATTGCGGCGCTTCTGCGCTCCGACGCGGCGATCACCTGGTGTAGTCGGCAACGTCCGCCGACCGAGCCGTGCGCGATCCTGTCAGATCGCATTAACAATTCAGACAACCCCGTAGACAAGTGATGAACGTCACTCGGGAGTGATTGAAATTTCTGCCGCCGCTCCCCTTGCTCGCGTTAATTGATCATGTGATACTTCCACAGAAACCTACATTTCAGTCATGCACCGCCACGGATAGACACATCTCACTAAACGCCCATCCGTGGTCCGTCTTCCTCCCGGTGCGGCCGTCGGGGAGCGGACCCGTGTCCGTTCCTTCGTACCGAGGGGCAGTCGAGAATGTCCGTTGACGCCAGCACCGTTCCGTCCCGCAGGGCGCGGAACTTCCCTCTCTACCGGACGGTCTCCCGCTTCGTCAGGGACCCGTTGCGAGAACTGGAGAGGATCGGCGCCGCGGCCGACGGCGAGGTGGCGCGGCTCGACCTCGGCGCGTCCCGGCCCTACCTGGTGACGCATCCCGACCACGTGCAGCAGGTCCTGCGGAGGGAGTCGCAGAACTTCGTCCGGGACGGGACGTTCTGGCGGCCGCTGCACGGGCTGTTCGGCGACAGCATCATGTCCGAGGGCGCCGAGTGGGAGCTCAGCAAGCGGGTCCTCCAGCCGGTCTTCTCCACGCGGACGATCAGGTCCCTGAGCGCGCACATGGCCCGGGCCATCAACGAGGCGGTCGCCGCGCTCGACGAGCCCGCCCGCGCCGGCCGGTCCATCGAGGTGATGCCGGAGATGGGGCGGATCGTCCATGACACGGTCATCAAGGTCCTGTTCGGCGACAAGATCCGCAAGG
The DNA here is from genome assembly GCF_900659615.1 of Actinomadura fibrosa. Taxonomy (GTDB): domain Bacteria; phylum Actinomycetota; class Actinomycetes; order Streptosporangiales; family Streptosporangiaceae; genus Spirillospora; species Spirillospora fibrosa. The sequence continues at coordinate 21,313 of NZ_CAACUY010000070.1, forward strand.
CGGAGGCGGACCGGCTGATCCCCGCGATGGAGCGGCTCGCGACGTCGATCGCGTTCCGCTTCCTGCTGCCGTTCGTGCCGCGCTCGATCCCGCTGCCGGGCGACCGCGCCTTCGGCGAGGGCCTCACCGTCATGGACGAGACCCTGTACGAGCTGGTCGACCGGTTCCGGTACGACCCGGGCGAGGGCTACGACATCTTCACCGCGCTCTGCAAGGCGCGGATGACCGAGGGCAGCGGCCTGGACGACCACTGGGTGCGCGACAACCTGCTCGCCATGTGGGCCACCAGCACCGAGACGACGACCGTGGCGCTGACCTGGCTGTGGCCGATGCTCGACCGGCGGCCCGACGTCGCGGCGCGGCTCGCCGCGGAGATCGAGCGGGTGGTCGGCGGCGACGAGGTCCGGCCGGAGCACCTGCGCGAGCTGCCCTACGTCCGGCAGGTCGTGCAGGAGCTGCTCCGCCTCTACCCGGTCGGCTGGATCTTTCCGCGGATCGCGCTGAACCCGACGGACATCGGCGGCGTCCGCGTCAAGGCCGGCCAGACGGTCCTGATCAGCCCCTTCCTGACGCACCGGCTCGCCTCGGTGTGGGAACGGCCGCTGGAGTTCGACCCGGAGCGCTTCTCGGCCGAGCGGGCCCGCGGGCGCCATCGCTACGCCTACTTCCCGTTCGGCGGCGGCCCGCACCAGTGCATCGGACGGCACGTGTTCAACGCCGAGGCGGAGCTGATCCTGGCGAGCATCCTGAGCCGGTTCCGTCCGGTGCTGGAGCCCACCGACGTTCCCGTGCGGGCGCGGATCGGCGCCACGCTCCGGCCGAACCAGCCGCTGCACATGACGTTGACGCCCGTGCTTCGCTCCAGGTGAGAGGGCCCCATGTCCGAGAGCACGCCGGAAGAGCCCACCGACCCCGAGGATCCGGTCCCCTCCCAGCAGGGAACGTCCGCCGCGCAGGCCGGGACGATCTGCGCCGTCGCCGGCCAGGCGCAGCGGCAGATGCGGTCGTGGGCCGCCGGGTACCCGGGCCTGTACGGCGCCGAGGCGTTCGACCCGGCGCTGTTCAGCACGCTCGCGCTGGCCGCGGCGTTCAGCGGGCCCGGGCTCACCGCGGCCGACCTGCGCATGGCCAACCGGGCCTGCCTGTGGTGCTTCGGCCTCGACTGGCTGATCGACTTCGCCGCCTCGTCCCGCGCCGAGGTGACCGCCGTGGTCCGGCGGTGCGCGGCCGTCGCGGACGGCAGGCCGGTCGCGGACGGCAGGCCGGTCGCGGACGGCGGGCCGGTCGCGAAGGGCGATGACGAGCTCGCGCGTTTCCTGGCCGACATCCGTGACGAACTCCGCGCGACGCCCGCCTTTTCCGCTCTCGAAGGAGTCTGGCGGGACGAGCTTCAGCGCATGCTCGACGCGATGGCCCGTGAATGGGATTGGAAATCGGCGAAGGATGGCACGGGGCCGACGTTCGAGGAGTATCTCGGAAACGCCGACAATCTCGGTTTCTCCTTCGTCTTCGCCTCGCACTGGATCGCCTCCGGCGGGGGCGGCGACGTGCCCGCGGTGCGGCGGGCGAGCCATGCCGTACAGCGCGTCGTCCGGCTGCTGAACGACCTCGGCACGGTCGACCGCGACCTCGAATGGGGCGATCTCAACGGGCTCCTCCTCGACCGCGACCGCGCCGAGGTCGAGCGGCGGCTCGCACTGCTCACCGCCGAAGCCCGCACGCTGGTCGCGGAGGCGCGGCGGGGCGCGCCGCACCTCGCCGAGTACCTGGAACGGCAGATGGACTTCTGCGCCGGCTTCTACGGCGTGACCGACTTCTGGGGCTCGCTGTGAGCGTCGACGACCGTCCGCTGTCGCGGGTCGCCGTCGCACCGCCCGCTCCGCGCGTCCGCCCGCGCGACGCCCGGCCGCGGAACGACATCGAGAAGGCGGCGCGCGACCTCCTCGACGGGTTGATCGAGTGGCCGTGGGGACAGGTGTCCCCCTCGGTGTACGAGACGGGGCGGCTGGTGACGCTGGCCCCGTGGCTGCGGGGGCACGGGCGGCGCGTCTCCTTCCTGCTCGAACAGCAGCGGGCGGACGGGGCGTGGGGCGCCCCGGACGACGGCTACGCGCTCGTCCCGACGCTGAGCGCGGCCGAGGCGCTGCTGTCGGCGCTGACCGACCCCGGCGGAACGTTCCGCGACCTCCTCGGGAGCGAGATCGCGGCCGGGTGGCTCGTCCGGTCGGCGGACCGGGCGCTGCGGGCGCTCTCCCGGCGCATGTGCGGGCCGTCCGCGCCGCCCCTCGACCTGCCCGACCTGCCCGCGATCGACGTGATCGCGCCCGCGCTGATCGAACGGATCAACGCGTCGCTGGACGGGCTGCGCGAGCATCCGGTGCCGGGGCTCGACGCGTGGGCCGGGGTCCGGCTGAGCCCGCCCGCCGGCATGGCGACGGGCAGGCTGGAGCTGGTCAGGGCCATGGCGGGCTCCGGGATGGAGCTGCCGGAGAAGCTGATGCACGCTCTGGAGGTCCTGGGGCAGCCGGCGGCCGGGCTCCTCCCGCTGAGCCCCGAGTCCACGGGCACGATCGGCGCGTCCCCGGCGGCCGCCGCGGCCTGGCTGGGCGCGCGGGGACCGGACGAGCCCGGCGACCCCGTCCGCTGGTACCTGGAGACCGTGGTCGCGCGGCACGGGGGCCCGGTGCCGTGCGGCTACCCGCTCACCGTGTTCGAGCGCGGCTGGGTCCTCGCGTGGCTGGCGCGGGCGGGCATCCGGTTCGGCGTCCGGCCGGAGCTCGTGCTGAGCCTGACCGCGCCGCTCGGCCGGTCCGGCACGGCCGCCGCGGACGGGCTGCCGGCGGACGCCGACACCACGTCCGGCGCCCTGTACGCGCTGGCCCTGCTGGGCGCGCCCCGCCGTCCCGATCCGCTCTACGCCTACGAGCTGGACACGCACTTCTGCACCTGGCAGGGCGAGGACGGCGCGTCCGTGACGACGAACGCCCACGTGCTGGAGGCGTTCGGGGAGTACCTCGCCACGGGTCTCGACCGCACGGGCGGCGGAGCCGCGCCCGGAGCCGACGCCGCCGGGCGCGGGGCGGCCGCGATCGAGCGGTACCGCGGGACCGTCGCGAAGGTGGCGCGCTGGCTGCGCGGCCAGCAGCGGCCGGACGGGAGCTGGACGGACCGCTGGCACGCCTCACCGCACTACGCGACGGCGAGCACGGCGATCGCCCTGGCGAAGTTCGGGGGCGCGGAGTCGGCCGCGGCGGTCGGCGCCGCGCGGGCCTGGACGCTGGAGACGCAGCGGCCGGACGGCTCGTGGGGCCGCTGGGCCGGAACCCCCGAGGAGACCGCCTACGCCGTGCAGCTCCTGCTGCTGACGGACGAGACGCCGGACGCGGTCGCCGCGCACGCGGTGTCCCGCGCCCGCCCCCATCTGCTGGAGTCGCTGACCAGCGGCGATGCCGGCGCCGCCGGGGAACCGGCGCTGTGGCACGACAAGGACCTCTACCGCCCCGCGGCCATCGTCCGCGCGGCGGTGCTCGCCGCCCTGCATCTCGACCGGGCGAACCCGACCCATCGATAAGGTGAATTTCGCCACACCCCGGCCATCCGGCACGTCCCTCAAATGCGACAAAGCGACATCCGTTGCTGATTCACCTTGAGGGGGTATGGTCATGTTGCTAGTCTTCTACGCCGTATGGATACGGCGGCTTGCTGTCGCCCCTGCAGACCACGACACCACTCGGCGCGCAGCCCCTTAATCCAGCCGGACGCGGGTTGCGCGCCAATCCACAATTTGTTGGGGCGATGGTAATGCGCTTCCGCAACTCACGCCTGAGAACCAAGATCGCGGCGCTGTTGCTCTCTCTGACGGCCCTCTGGGTTTTCGCGGCCTGGGTGACCCTTCGCGAGGGGGTCAACCTGCTGGGCGTCAGCACGCTGGACACCGCGCTCGCCGAGCCGACCGACCCGCTCCTCGTGGAGTTGCAGAAGGAGCGCCGGCTGACGATGGTGCAGATGGCCCGGCCGGGCGGCGCCACCCGGCAGGCCCTCCAGGCGCAGCGTGCGCGAACGGACGAGGCCCGCGCCGAGGCGGTGCGGCTCGCCCGCGGCGGCAACGTCGGCCGCTTCGCGGGCAAGGTCCTGGAGCGCCGCATCGACGAGGAGCTCGACCGGCTCGGCCGGCTGGAGGGCTTCCGGCGGTCGGTCGACGGCGGGGCGACCGACCGCGCCCGGATCGCCACCGCATATTCTGACGTCATCGAGTCGATTTTTCGCGTTTACGATTCCCTCGCCACTCTGGACGACAAGGATTTCGCGCGCGACACCCGCACGCTCCTGGAGCTCAACCGCGAGTGGGAACTGCTTTCGCAGGAGGACGCTTTGCTCGCGGGCGCCCTCGCGGCCGGCCGCATCACTCCCGCCGAGCAAGTCGCGTTCACCCAGCTCGTCGGAACCCGCCGCAACGACACCGCCCGGTCCCTCGTCAACATTCAGGATTCGGACGAGGTCCTTTACGGCGAAATGACGAGAAGTCCCAAGCTGGCGCAGATCCGCACCCTTGAGGACTCGGTCATGCAGAGCCGCCCGCGCACCGGCCGCTCCGCCGGCCGCCCGCCGGTGACGGCCGAGCAGTGGGCCGCCGCGACCGCGCCGGCGCTGGCCGACGTGCGCGCCCACATCCAGGCCTCAGGCGACCGCCTGGTGGACCGCGCCAAGCCCATCGCCATCGGCGTGATCGTCCGGCTGCTGCTCGCCGGCGGGCTCGGCCTGCTCGCGGTCATCGCGTCCATCGTCGTGTCGATCACCACCGCCCGCGCGCTGGTCCGCCGCCTCGAACTGCTGCGCGACGCCGCGTGGGAGCTGGCCGAGAAGCGGCTGCCCGGCGTCGTCGAGCGGCTCGGGCACGGGGAGAAGGTGGACGTCGAGGTCGAGGCGCCGCCCCTCCAGGTCGGCTCGGACGAGATCGGGCAGGTCGGGCGCGCGTTCAACGCCGTCCAGGAGACCGCGATCCGCACCGCCGTCGAGCAGGCCGAGCTGCGCCGCGGCATCCGCGACGTCCTGCTGAGCCTGGCCCGCCGCACGCAGACCCTCGTGCACCGGCAGCTCACCATGCTGGACACGATCGAGCGCCGCCGCGACATCGAGGTCAAGCAGCTGGAGGAGCTGTTCCGGCTCGACCACCTCGCGACCCGGATGCGGCGCAACGCCGAGAACCTCATCGTCCTGTCCGGCGCCCTGCCCGCCCGCGGCTGGCGCAACTCCGTCCCGATGATCGACGTCGTCCGCGCCGCCGTCGGCGAGGTCGAGGACTACACCCGCGTCACCGTCCTGCCGTTCGGCCAGATCGCCCTGGCCGGACGCGCGGTCGGCGACGTCACCCACCTGCTCGCCGAGCTCATCGAGAACGCCGTGTCGTTCTCCCCGCCCGACACCGTCGTGCAGGTCGGCGGGCACATGGTCGCCAACGGCTTCGCCATCGACATCGAGGACCGGGGCCTCGGCATGACCGACGAGCGGCTCGCCGAGATCAACGCGCGGATCGCCGACCCGCCCGACTTCAACCTCCAGAGCTCCGTGCAGCTCGGCCTGTTCGTGGTCAGCAAGCTCGCCGAGCGGTACGGGCTCCAGGTGTCGCTGAAGCGCTCCGCCTACGGCGGGACGACCGCGGTCGTCGTCATCCCCAAGGAACTGGTCGTCGACGAGCACTCCCCGGCCCCGGCGCCCGCCGCGGCCGAGTCCACCACCCGCAACGGCCTCCAGGTCCGCCAGCCGGTCACCGCGGGAGCGGGCGCCCGCTCCTCGTCCGCGGACTCCACGAGCGGGCCCCTGCCCACGACCACCGGCCCCCTCCAGGGGACCGGGCCCGCCCTCGTGGCGGTGCCGCCGCCCGCCTCCGAGGCGTCCGTCCCACCGCCGGCGGAGCCCTCCGCTCCCCCGGTGGCCGACGGCGGCCCGAGTGATCATGACGGCGGCGGCGAGAAGCACGATGACGCCCCTTCGCGCGAGGCACGCTCCCAAGGAACCACCGCCTCGCGCGACCGGCCGGGGGCGACCGGCGAGCACCCGCTGGCCGGGGCGCCGGACGGGGGGCTTCCCGACACCACCGAACCGGAGGGTCCGCCGCCCGTGCCCGAGATCTCCACCACCCCGTCCGGCCTCCCCGTCCGGGTCCCGCAGGCGAACCTGGCCGAGCCCCTGCGCACCGACGAGCCGGTCGTCGCCGAGGAGCCGGACGGAGACGACGATCCCGGACGTTCGCCCGAGGAGATCCAGCGGATCATGGGCTCGTACCAGCGCGGCACCCGGCGCGGCCGCTCGGACGCGGCCGAGGCCCTCGGCAGAGACGCAGCGGAAGGCGAGGAAGGCCAGTGATGCAGAAGGCGGGCTCTTCATCCGATCTGGGCTGGTTGCTGGACGATCTCGTCCACCGCCTGCCGCACGCCCGGAGCGCGGTCGTGCTGTCCGCGGACGGTCTGCTCATGGCGTCGTCGGAGGGCGTGTCGCAGGACGACGGCGAGCACCTGGCGGCCGTGGCGGCCGGGATCCAGAGCCTGGCGAAGGGCGCCGGGACGCGCTTCGGCGGCGGGCCCGTCCGGCAGACGATCGTCGAGATGCAGTCGGCGTTCCTGCTGGTGACGGTCGCGGGCAAGGGCGCCTGCCTCGCCGTCCTCGCCGGCGAGGAGGCCGACGTGGGCCTCATCGCCTACGAGATGGCCATGCTGGTCACGAGCATGGGCCACCACCTCACCTCGCCGTCGCGCACCGAGGCCGCGGAGGGCAGGGCCACATGATGCCGCCGGAGGATCCGCCGCAGGAGCACTGGCCGGACGCCCCCGCGTCCCACCCCGCCCCGGACCGCTTCCTCGACGAGCAGGCCGGGCCCATGGTGCGGCCCTACGTGATGACCAGCGGCCGGACCGAGCCGACCCGCGGGAAGTTCGACCTCATCACGCTGGTGGTGGCGGCCGGACCCGAGCCCGAGGGCGCGATCGGCCTCGGCCCCGAGCACCTGGCGATCATCCGGCTGTGCCAGTCGGTGCTGTCGGTGGCCGAGCTGACCGGCCACCTCGACCTCCCCGTCGCGACCGTGCGGGTGCTGCTCGGCGACCTGCTCGACAAGGGGTTCGTCTCGATGCAGGAACCCGAACCGGAGGCGGACATGCACGACATCAGGCTCTACAAGGCGGTGATCGATGGTCTCCGGGCTCTCTAGAAACGACGGCCGCGCCCGCCGGCTCCCCACCGCGGTCAAGATCGTGATCGCGGGCGGTTTCGGCGTCGGCAAGACCACCATGGTCGGGACGGTGTCGGAGACCCGGCCGCTCCGCACCGAGGAGCTCCTCACCGACGAGGGCGTCGGCATCGACGACCTCTCCGGCGTGGAGCGCAAGAAGACCACCACGGTCGCGATGGACTTCGGCCGCATCACGATGCGCGACGAGTACGTCCTCTACCTGTTCGGCACGCCCGGCCAGGAGCGCTTCTGGTTCATGTGGGACGAGGTCTCCCTCGGCGCCCTCGGCGCCGTCGTCCTCGCCGACACCCGCCGCCTGTCCGACTGCTTCCCCTCGGTCGACTACTTCGAGCGCCGCTCGACCCCGTTCGTCGTCGCCGTGAACTGCTTCGAGGGCGCCCGCCAGTACGACCTCGAAGAGATCCAGATGGCCCTCAACCTGGGCCCGAAGGTCCCGGTCATGCTGTGCGACGCCCGCAGCCTGGAAAGCTGCAAGCAGGTGCTCATCAACCTCGTCCTGCACGCGATGAAGTTCCGCGGCCTCCCCGCGGAGGCACCACAAAACGCGTGACGCACAACGTGGAAGCGGCGGGCAGGAGATCTCTCCCGGCCCGCCGCTTCGGCGTTCAGACGATCAACCGGTACGCGACACGACGTAGTCGCACAAGCCGGTGAAGGCGGCTCGGGCGGGGATGTCGGGGAGGGTGAGGAGCTCGGTGCGGGCGTCCTCGGCCCAGCGGCGCAGGTCGGCGCGGGCGCGGTCCATGGCGGGGTGGGCGCGCAGGAGGGCGAGGGCCTCGGCGTGGAGGTCGTCGCCGGACAGGTCCTGGACGAGCAGCTCGCGGAGGCGGGCGTCGTCGGGGCCGGAGCCGACGCCGGCGAGGACGAGGTGCATGGGCAGGGTGCGGATGCCCTCGCGGAGGTCGGTGCCGGGGGTCTTGCCGGACTGCTCGGCCTCGGAGTCGATGTCGAGGATGTCGTCGGAGAGCTGGAACGCGACGCCGATCTTCTCGCAGGCGGAGGTGATCGTGTCGACGATGTGCGGCGGGGCGCCGGACAGCAGCGCGCCGAACTGGCCGGAGACGGCGATCAGCGAGGCGGTCTTGTCGGCGACGACCTGGAGGTAGTGCTTGAGGGGGTCGGCGTCGGGGGCGGGGCCGACGGTCTCCTGGATCTGGCCGCGGACGAGGCGGGCGAAGGCGCGGGCCTGGATGCGGACGGCCTCGGGGCCGAGGTCGGCGAGCAGGTCGGACGCGCGGGCGAACAGGTAGTCGCCGGTGAGGATGGCGACGGTGTTGGTCCACCGGGAGTTCGCGGACTCCTGGCCGCGGCGCACGGTCGCCTCGTCCATGACGTCGTCGTGGTAGAGGGTGCCGAGGTGGGTCAGCTCGACCACCACCGCGGCCGGGACGACGCCGGCCGCGGCGGGGTCGCCGAACTGGGAGGCGAGCAGCACCAGCATGGGGCGGAAGCGCTTGCCGCCCGCCTCGACGAGGTGCTTGGACGCCTGGGTGAGCAGCGGGTCCTCGCCGTGGACGGACTCCAGGAGCAGCGCCTCGACGGCGGCGAGGCGCTCCCTGGCGTCGGCCGCGACGGCCGCGTCGACAGGAATCCCGAACGGGCCGGACCCCTCAGCGGAAACCTTGCTCACCCCATGACTCCCTACCGGACGAACATATGTGTCGTGGCATGTCCCGCGAGATCCAGGATTGGCTGGGGGAGCACACCGAGTACAACAGTAGCCGTCAACCCGAGCGCGACCGCCGCCGCGGTCGCCGGGCCGGCCACCACGGTGGGCCCGTCGGCCTCCGGCTCGCTGAAGAACATGACGACGATCACACGGACGTAGAAGAACGCGGCGACGGCGGAGGAGATGACGCCGACGACGACGAGGGGGGTGGCGCCCTCCTCGACGGCGGCCTTGAACACCGCGAACTTGCCGGTGAACCCGCTCGTGAGCGGGATGCCGGCGAAGGCCAGCAGGAAGAACGCGAACACCCCGGCGACGACCGGGGAGCGCTTGCCGAGCCCGGCCCAGCGGGACAGGTGGGCCGCCTCGCCGCCCGCGTCCCGCACCATCGTGATCACCGCGAAGGCGCCGATCGTGGTGAAGCCGTAGGCCGCCAGGTAGAACAGCGTGCCGGACAGGCCGTTGCGGGAGGTGGCGACGACGCCGGTGAGCAGGAAGCCCGCGTGCGCGATCGAGGAGTAGGCCAGCAGCCGCTTGAGGTCGGTCTGGGTGATCGCGATGATCGCGCCGGCGACCATTGTGAGAATGGACACGCCCCACATGACGGGCCGCCAGTCCCAGCGGAGCGTCTCCAGCGCGACGTAGTAGACGCGGAGGATCGCGCCGAACGCGGAGACGAGCGTGCAGGACGCCATGAGCGCCGTGATCGGGGTCGGGGCGCCCTGGTAGACGTCCGGCTTCCACATGTGGAACGGGACGGCGCCGGCCTTGAACAGCAGCCCGACCGACAGCAGCGCCACGCCCGCGAGCAGCAGGGTCTCGCTGCCGGCGTCCTTGGTGATCTGCGCGGAGATGTCGGCGAGCCGCACCGAGCCGGAGTAGCCGTACAGCAGCGCCGAGCCGTACAGGAAGAACGCGGAGGAGAACGCGCCGAGCAGGAAGTACTTGACCGCCGCCTCCTGCGAGAGGAGCCGCCGGCGGCGGGCGAGGCCGCACAGCAGGTACAGCGGCAGCGACATGACCTCCAGCGCCACGAACATCGTGAGCAGGTCGTTGGAGGCGGGGAACATCAGCATGCCGCCGACCGCGAACATCATCAGCGGGAACACCTCGGTCTGGGTGAACCCGGCCTCGGTGCTGCGCTGCTCGGCCTCGCTGCCCGGCAGCGCGGACGCCTGGGCGGCGAAGTGGCCGCCCGCGGCGCCGGCGCGGCCGCTGCCGCGCTCGGCGATCAGCAGCAGGCTGATCAGGGCGAGGACGAGGATGGTGCCCTGGAGGAACAGGGTGGGGCCGTCCACGCCGAGCGCGCCCTCGGCGGCGACGTGGTGCGGCTTGTCGCGCCAGCCGAGCAGGATCGTCCAGACGAAGGCGCCGGCGAGGCCGAGGAAGGCGATCGGCACCTGGACGGCGTAGCGCCAGGTGCGGCCGACGAACGCCTCGACGAGGACGCCGGCGACGGCGATGCCGAGGACGAGCAGCATGGGGCCGATCTGCCCGTACTCGATGTGCGGCGCCGGGATGTCACCCCCCTGGGCGAGGGCGGCGCTCACCTGACTGCTGTGGCTCATGGCCGGGCTCCGTTCTCGGCGACGTTGCCGGTGGTCTTCGGCGCGGGATCATGCCGGTCGACCCGGGCGAGCGTCTGCTTCACCGTGGGGTTGATGACGTCCAGTACCGGCTGCGGGAAGAAGCCCATCGCGACGATGATCGCGATGATCGGGGCGACGGCCCACTTCTCCCGGGCGGTGAGGTCCTTCATGCCCTCGACCTCCGGCGCCTTCGGCCCGCCCATGGTCCGCTGGTACATCCACAGGATGTAGATCGCGGCGAGGACGACGCCGCTGACGGCGAGCACGGCGGCCCACCGGTAGCGGCTGAACGTGCCGACGATGACGAGGAACTCCGACACGAACGGGGCGAGGCCGGGCAGCGAGAGCCCGGACAGGCCCGCGACGAGGAACGTCCCGGCGAGGACGGGCGCGGCCTTCTGGACGCCGCCGTAGTCGCCGATCCGCGCCGACCGCCGCCGGACGATCATGAAGCCGACGAGGAGGAACAGCGCGCCGGTGGAGAAGCCGTGGTTGACCATGTAGAGCGCGGCGCCGGACTGGCCCTGCGAGGTCATCGCGAAGATGCCGAGCACGATGAACCCGAAGTGGGACACCGAGGTGTAGGCGACCAGGCGCTTCAGGTCGACCTGCCCGATGGCGAGGACGGCGCCGTAGATGATGCTGAGGACGGCGAAGCCGAGCACGACGGGCGTCGCCCACTTCGCGGCGCCGGGGAACAGCTCCAGGCAGAACCGCATCATGCCGTAGGTGCCGACCTTGTCGAGGACGCCGACGATGAGCACGAGCGCGCCGGCCGGGGACTGCTGCGCCGCGTCCGGCAGCCAGGTGTGGACGGGCACCATCGGCGCCTTGATCGCGAAGGCGATGAAGAAGCCGAGGAACAACCACTTGGCGGTGGTCGGGTCGATGTTCATCCTCGACAGCTCGTCGAACATGAACGTGCCGTGCCCGAGGCCGCCGTCGGCGGTCGACTTGCTGGACAGCGGGTACAGCCAGATCACCGCGACGAGCATGAGCAGCCCGCCGAACAGCGAGTAGAGCAGGAACTTCACCGCGGCGTAGGAGCGCTGCGCGCCGCCGTAGTACCCGATGATGAAGTACACCGGGATGAGCATCGCCTCGAAGAAGACGTAGAACAGGAAGACGTCGGTCGCCGCGAAGACGCCGATCATCGCCGCTTCGAGGGTGAGCAGCAGCGCGAAGTACGTCTTCACCGATCGCTTGGCGGGGACGTCCACGCCGCCGGACCGGTCGTCCTCGCTCCAGGACGCCAGCATGACCAGCGGGACGAGGATCACCGACAGGACGATCAGCGTCAGCGCGATCCCGTCCACGCCGACGGCCCAGTGGACGCCGAACTGCTTGATCCACCAGTACTTCTCGTCGAACTGGAACCGCGCGCCGCCGGTGTCGAACCGGGCGGCCATCACCAGGGCGAGCGCCCCGACGACCAGCGAGACGCCGAGCGCCGTCTGCTTGACGAGCGTCTCGCGCTCGCGCGGCAGCACGCCGACGATGAACGCGCCGACGAGCGGCAGCGCGATGAGGACGCTCAGCCAGGGAAAGTCACTCATGACACGTTCACCACCAGGAGCGCCGCCACGACGAGTGCCGCGCCGAAGAACATTGAGAGGGCGTATGAGCGGGCGAAGCCGGTCTGGATCCGCCGGACCCGGCCGGAGCTGCCGCCGATGCCCGCGGCGAGGCCGTTGACGGCGCCGTCGACGCCGCGTCCGTCGAACCAGACCGCGAGGCGGGTCAGCCACTGGCCGGGCCGCATCAGCAGCGACTCGTTGAGCGCGTCGCCGTAGAGGTCCCTGCGGGCCGCGACGGTGACGAACGAGCCGGCGGGCGCCTCGCGCGGCACCTTCCGGCTGCCGTACTGCCGCCAGGCGATGCCCGCCCCGATGATCATCAGGACGAAGGTCGCGATGCCCGGCAGGGTGATCCACTTGAAGGAGTGCTCGTGCTCGGGCGCGCCGGTGACGGGCTCCAGGAAGTCGGAGAACCCGCCGAGGACGAGGAAGCCGCCCGCGAAGATCGAGCCGACCGCGAGCAGCATCAGCGGGACGGTCATGACCTTCGGCGACTCGTGCGGGTGGACGCCGTCCTCCCAGCGCTGCTCGCCGAAGAAGGTCATGAACATCACGCGCGACATGTAGTAGGCGGTGATGCCCGCGCCGACGAGCGCGCAGGTGCCGAGGACCGCCCCGGACGTGCCGCCCTTGTCGAACGCGGCCTCGATGATGCCGTCCTTGGTGAACCAGCCGGACAGGCCGGGGAACCCGATGATCGCGAGGTAGCCGAGCCCGAACGTGGCGTAGGTGACGACCATCGTCGCGCGGAGCGCGCCGTAGTGGCGCATGTTCACGTCGTCCTTCATGCCGTGCATGACGGATCCGGCGCCGAGGAACAGGCCCGCCTTGAAGAAGCCGTGCGCGATGAGGTGCGCGATCGCGAAGACGTAGCCGGGCCGGCCGAGGCCGGCGGCGAGGTGCATGTAGCCGATCTGCGACATCGTCGAGCCGGCGAGGGCCTTCTTGATGTCGTCCTTGCCGCATCCGATGATCGCGCCGGCGAGCAGCGTGGCCGCGCCGACGATCGTCACGACGAGCTGCGCGGTGTCGGACATCTCGAAGATCGGCGCGGAGCGGACGATCAGGTAGACGCCCGCGGTGACCATCGTCGCGGCGTGGATGAGCGCCGACACCGGGGTCGGGCCCTCCATCGCGTCCAGCAGCCAGGACTGGAGCGGGAGCTGCGCCGACTTGCCGCACGCGCCGAGCAGGAGCAGCAGCCCCATCGCGGTCGCGGTGCCGGTGCCGAGCCTGGACGCGAGGCCCGCGTGCTCGGCGCCCTCACCGAGGACCTGGTCGAAGCCGACCGTCCCGAACGTCTGGAACATCAGCGCGATCGCGAGGATCAGGCCGAGGTCGCCGACGCGGTTGACGACGAACGCCTTCTTCGCCGCGGTGGCGGCGGTCGGCTTGTACTGCCAGAACCCGATCAGCAGGTAGGAGGCGAGACCGACGCCCTCCCAGCCGATGAACGTGACGAGGTAGTTGCCGCCGAGCACCAGCAGCAGCATCGCCGCCACGAACAGGTTCAGGTAGGCGAAGAACCGGCGCCGGTCGGGGTCGTCGGCCATGTAGCCGATCGAGTAGACGTGGATGAGCGAGCCCACCCCGGTGATCAGCAGCACGAAGCTGATGGACAGCGGGTCCACCAGGAGGTCCATGCCGACCTTGAACGTGCCGGTGTCGATGTAGTCCCACAGGTGCAGGGTGCGGCGCCGCTCCTCGGCGTCGTACCCGAGCATCTGGACGAACATCGCGCAGCCGACCGCGAACGACGCCACCGACATGGCGACGCCGAGCAGGTGGCCCCACCGGTCGGTGCGCCGCCCTCCGAGCAGGAGGATCGCGGCGCCCGCGAGCGGGAGCGCGATGAGGAGCCAGGACGCGGCCTGGACGCCTTCCGCTTTCATCCCTGGCCTCTCAGTACTTCAGCAGGTTCGCGTCGTCCACCGACGAGGACCTGCGGGTCCGGAAGATGGTCATGATGATCGCCAGACCCACCACGACCTCCGCCGCGGCCACCACCATCACGAAGAAGGCGATGATCTGGCCGTCGAGCTGGCCGTGCATGCGGGAGAACGTCACGAACGCCAGGTTGGTGGCGTTCAGCATCAGCTCGACGCACATGAACACCACGATCGCGTTGCGCCGCACGAGGACGCCGAGCGCTCCGATGGTGAACAGGATCGCCGAGAGCGCCAGGTAGTGCCCGGGACTCATGAACCAGCCTCGCCTTCACGCTCGTTGCCGGCGGGAGCACCGGCCCCAGTGCCGGCCTTGACGACGCGCGACTCGGCGTCCGCGTCCGCGGCCTCGCCGGTCGCGGCCCGCACGGCGGCGACGTCCTCGCCGACCGCCTGCTCCGCGGTCTCGCCGTACAGGTCGGCGTGCCGCTCGGCGTTGTCGGTGCGCGCCGCGATGATCGGGTTGACCGACAGCTCGGACGGCGTCCCGTCGGGCAGCAGCGCCGGCATGTCGACGGCGTTGTGCCGGGCGTAGGTGCCGGGGCCGGGCAGCGGGCCCGGGTGGCCGCCGGACAGGAACCGCCGCTTGGACAGGTCGCGCTGCGTCGCCTTCGGCTCGACCCGCTCCCGGTGCGCGAGCACCATCGCGCCGAGCGCGGCGGTGATCAGCAGGGCGCTGGTCGCCTCGAACGCGAACACGTACTTGGTGAACAGGAGCTGCGCCAGGCCGACGACGTTGCCGTTCTCGTTCGCGGCCTTCAGCCCGGCCGAGTCGCCGAGGGCGGCGTTGCCGAGGCCGACGGCCAGCAGGACGATGAAGCCGAGCGCGGCGACGAACGCCCACAGCCGCTGCCCGCGGATCGTCTCGACGAGCGAGTCGGTGGAGCTGACCCCGACGAGCATCAGCACGAACAGGAACAGCATCAGCACCGCGCCGGTGTAGACGATCACCTGGACGAACGCCAGGAACGGCGCGTTCTGGATCGCGTACAGGGCCGCGAGCGAGAGCATCACGGTGGCGAGCAGCAGCGCCGAGTGCACGGCCTTCCGCATGAAGATCATGCCGAGGGCCGCGCTGACGGACACGATCGCGAGCAGCCAGAAGAAGAACGGCTCGCCCGACTGCTTGTCGGCGACCTGCCCCGCGAGGACGTGCCCGGCGGCGTGCCCGGTGAGGGCCTGTCCGGCGAGGAGGGTGGCGCTCATTCGGCCCCACCGCCCTTGCCGTCCGCTTCGCGCTCCCGCCGCACCGCGTTGTCGACGCTCGCCCGTCCGCCGCCCTCGGCGGGGACGTGCGGGCCCTCGTCGGGCTGGAGGCCGAGGCGGTAGTACTCCTCCTCGGTGTCGCCGAGCCGCATCTCGTGCGGCGGCGGCTCCATGCCCTCGCGCAGCGGCGCCAGCAGCATGTCCTTGGTGTAGATCAGGCTCTCGCGGCTGTCGTCGGCGAGCTCGTACTCGTTGGTCATCGTGAGCGCCCGGGTGGGGCACGCCTCGATGCAGAGCCCGCAGAGGATGCAGCGCAGGTAGTTGATCTGGTAGACGCGGCCGTACCGCTCACCGGGCGAGTAGCGCTCCTCGGCGGTGTTGTCGGCGCCCTCCACGAAGATGGCGTCGGCGGGGCACGCCCAGGCGCACAGCTCGCAGCCGACGCACTTCTCCAGCCCGTCGGGCCACCGGTTGAGCTGGTGCCGCCCGTGGAAGCGCGGGGCCGTCGGCTTCTTCACCTCGGGGTACTGAACGGTCTCGCTCTTCTGGAACATCTGGTGGAACGAGACCCCGAACCCCTTGACCGGGTTCAGGAAATCAGTGAGTCCCACTGGTGACCTCCTCAGGAGGGGTTCTGATCGTGGACGGCTCCGCGGGGCGGGCGGCGCGGCCGTGGTAGTGCGGCGCGTCCATCGGCGGGACCGGGAACCCGCCGGCGGCGGGATCGCGGACCGCGTCCCGGCCGGCGCCCGGCGCGGTCTCCTTCTCGCCCTCGCCGCCCCGGACGACCTCCCAGACCACCGTGACCAGCAGCACGATCCCGGCCGCGACGGCGGCGACGATGACGATCTGCCGCATGTCGTGGCCCTCGTTGCGCAGCGCGCGGATGGTCGACACCAGCAGGATCCAGCCGAGCGAGAAGGGCATCAGCACCTTCCAGCCGAGCTTCATCAGCTGGTCGTAGCGGACGCGCGGCAGCGAGCCGCGCAGCCAGATGAAGAAGAAGATGAACAGCCAGAGCTTGGCGAGGAACCACAGCACCGGCCACCAGCCGGAGTTGGCGCCCGCCCACACCGTGGAGATCGGCGCGGGGGCGCGCCAGCCGCCGAGGAACAGCGTGGTGGCGAGCGCCGACAGCGTCGCGAGGTTGATGTACTCCGCGAGGAAGAACATCGCGAACTTCAGCGACGAGTACTCGGTGTGGAAGCCGCCGACCAGCTCGCCCTCGCCCTCGGGGAGGTCGAACGGGATGCGGTTCGACTCGCCCATCATCGTGATCACGTAGACGATGAAGGACGGGAACAGCAGCACCACGAACCACTTGTCGTGCTGCGCGGCGACGATGTCGGAGGTGGACATCGACCCGGCGAACAGGAACACCGCGACGAACGACAGCCCCATCGCGATCTCGTAGGAGATCACCTGGGCGGACGAGCGGAGCCCGCCGAGCAGCGAGTACGGCGACATCGAGGACCAGCCCGCCAGCACGATGCCGTAGACGCCCATCGACGACATCGCGAGGACGAGCAGCACCGCGACCGGGAGGTCGGTGCCCTGGAGGGCCGTCTGGTGCCCGAACACCGACACCGTCGGGCCGAACGGGATGATGACGAAGGAGATGAACGCCGGCACGGCGGACACGATCGGCGCGAGCACAAACACGACCTTGTCGACCTGGCGGGGGACGATGTCCTCCTTGAGCGCCAGCTTGACGCCGTCCGCGAGGCCCTGGAGCAGGCCGAACGGCCCGGCGCGGTTCGGGCCGACGCGCAGCTGCATGCGGCCGATGACGCGCCGCTCGACCCACATCGACAGCAGGACGGTCAGCACCAGGAACACGAAGATCGCGAGGACCTTGCCGCCGATCAGCCACCACGGGTCGTTGCCGAAGTCCTTCAGCCGCGGCTCCGGGGCGGCGGCGAGCGCCGGCGCGCGCAGCACCGACGCGGGCAGCGCCGCCGTGGCAAGGGACAGGCTCATCGGACGCCTCCAGCGGTGGTCTCGGCCGCGTCCGCGAGCACGCCCGCCGCGATCGCGACGACGTCGCCCGCGGCGGCGCCCAGGTCCCGGTACAGGCTGAGGCCCGCCGAGTTGGTGGGCAGCCACACGACCCGGTCGGGCAGGTCGGCGGTGAGCTCCAGCGGCAGCGTGACCTCGCCGCGCCCCGCCCGGACCGTGACCGCGCCGGTCGCGCCGATCTCGGCGGCCGTCGCGGGCGACAGCCGGACGACCGCGGGCTTGGCGGTGCCGGCGAGGAACGGCTCGCCGTCCTGGAGCCGGCCCCGGTCGAGCAGCAGCCGCCAGGTGGCGAGCACCGCCTGCCCGGCCTCGGGGTGCGGCGGCAGCGCCTGCGGCACGCTCGGCGCGGCCGGG
>NZ_CAACUY010000071.1 GCF_900659615.1 Actinomadura fibrosa
ACCGCGCCCGCGGCGGCGAGCGCCTCGCCGAGGGCGCGGTCGAGGGGGGCGAGCCAGAGGTCCTCCTCCAGCGGGGACAGCGGGTCGGGCAGCGTCTCGGCGACCGGGCCGGGGCCGAGCAGGACGGAGCGGCGCGGCGGCAGCGGCGCGAGCGCGGTCACCGGGCGGCTCTGTAGCAGCCAGAGCCGCCCGTCGCGGTCGAACGCGAACTCGATGTCCTGCGGGCCGCCGAACACGGCGGCGGCGCGGGACGCCATCCGGGCGAGCTCGCGCAGCTGCACGGCGGTCAGCGGCCCCTGCACGGACGCGTCCTTGGCGGCGCGGCCGCCCGCGTCCGGCCCGCCGGAGGGGTCGTCGTCGCGTTCCACGCCGACGAGCCGGCCGCGGCGGGTGAGGGCGTAGCGGGTGCCGTCCACCTCGCCGCCGACCAGGGCCTGCGGGCCGCCGGACACCGCGGACACGATGACCCGGTCCGTGCGGCCGTCCACGGGGTCGGCGCCGAACATGACACCGCCCGCCGCCGCGTCGAGCTGCGGCTGGACGAGCACCGCCATCGTGCCGGACCCGGCGGCGGACGCGACGACGTCGTCCACGGCCGTGCGGAACGCGGGCCAGTCCCGGACGTCGAGGACGGACAGGAAGCGGCCGGCCATCGAGGACACGGCGCCGTCCTCGATCGTGGAGGAGGAGCGGACGACGAGGGGCCGGCGGCCGTCGCGGCTCAGCCGCGCCCAGGCGGAGCGCAGCTCGCCCGTGTTCGCGTACCGCTCGCGGGCCGCGGCGCACTGCACGGGGATGACGAAGCCGGGCAGCACCGGGAGGCCGTGCGACGCCGCGCGGGCGAGGTTGGCCGCCTTGGCGCCGGCCCGGTCGGGGGCGGTGGCCAGGGGGTCGTCCAGGTTGATGGTCCAGAAGACGCGTGTGCTTTGTGGCACCACGAGCTCCGTTCCTCGGGGGCCGCCCGTACATCAACAATCCGCTGAACGCCCGTGAAATTCCTCCCTCACAGGTGTCGTCTTCGATCTCCCCCTTGGGGGTAGCCGGGCGTGCGACGCCTCGTCCGGAGGGCGGAGGACCGACCCTGGGCGTTCTCCGGGGCGGGTCCGGTCCGTACGATGTCGCAGGCGTCGAACCGAGGGGGGACCATGGCCGCCGGGCTGGACTGCGAGGTCGCCGAGGGCGTCGGGACGGTCACGATCGACCGGCCCGCCAAGCGCAACGCGATGTCGGCGGACATGTGGCGGGCGCTGCCCGGGCTCCTGGACGGGCTCGCCGCCGACCCCGGGGTGCGCGTGCTGGTGCTGACCGGAGCGGGCGGCGACTTCTGCGCCGGGGCGGACATCTCCGAGCTCGCCGACATCGACCGGCGCGACGGCGCGCACCTGTCGACGGCGGCGGAGGAGGCGCTCGCCGCGTTCCCGAAGCCGACGCTGGCGGCGATCGAGGGCTTCTGCGTCGGCGGGGGCTGCCAGCTCGCGGCGGCGTGCGACCTGCGGTTCGCGGCGGAGGGCGCCCGGTTCGGGATCACCCCGGCCAAGCTCGGCATCGTCTACCCGGCGGTCGCGACGGCCCGCCTGGTCCGGCTCGTGGGCCCGTCCGCGGCGAAGTACCTGCTCTTCTCGGCCGACCTGGTCGGCGCGGACCACGCGCTGCGGATCGGGCTGCTCGACGAGGTCGTCCCGGCGGACGGGCTGCGCGCCCGCGTCGCGGAGTTCACCCGGACGCTCGCCGCGCGGTCGCTGCTCACCCAGCGCGCCACCAAGGACATCGTGGACGCCATCGCGGCGGGCGGGCCCGTCGAGGAGAAGGTGCGCGGCTGGCTGGACGAGGTCTCCGCCCGAGGCGAGGTGCAGGAGGGCGTCGCGGCGTTCCTGGAGCGCCGCGCGCCGCGCTTCACCTGGACCGCTCCGGCGGGCTGAGCGCGGGCCAGGCCGACAGGTCGCAGCGCCGCCCCTCGGGCAGCCGGCGCAGCCGCGGGACGAGCGAGGCGGGGCGGTCCAGCAGGTCGGCCGCCTCCGGGCGGCGCAGCTCGGCCAGCGTCAGCACCCCGCACAGCAGCGCGCCCCGCGTCCGGACGGCGAGCAGCGGCCCGATCTGGAACCCGCCCGCGCCGACCTCGCGCAGCGCGCCGAGGAGGGCCCGCGCCTCCTCGGTGCCCGCCCCGGGCGGGCCGCCGTTCTCGGAGGTCGTCCGCAGGACGCGCAGCAGGTCGATGAAGTCGCGCTCCAGGCCCCGGGGGCTGCGGCCGGACAGGTAGTAGCGGTCCCGGTCGGTCAGCTCGACGCGGAGCCCGCAGCGCTCGGCGAACCGCTCGAACGGGCCGGCGAGCGCGGCCCGCGCCGCGGCGGGCTCGGCGGCGAGGGCACCGGTGACGACGTCCACGGGGTCGGCGCCGAGGGACGCGGCGACGGCCTGGTCGAGCCGGCCGACGAGGTGCCCGCGGAGCCCCGCGACGTCGGCGGACAGCCGGTCCAGGGCGTCGCGCTGCCGGGTCAGCCGCTGGTTGACGTCCGGGACCATCCGGTCGTTGATCTGCGCGATGAGCGAGCGGATGCGGGCGTCGGTCTCGCGCAGCCCCGCGTCCTGCCGCTCCTGGTCCGCCGCGATCCCCTCCAGCCGCTCCTGCTGCGCCGACCGGAACCGCTCCAGCTCGTCCCGGGTGCCCTTGAGCGCGGCGAGCTGGGTGCGGATGTCGGCGATCTCGGGCGCGCCCGCGGACCGCCGGCGCTCGAAGGCCAGGTACAGTTCCCGGCCGGCGATCGCCAGGCAGAGCAGGATCAGGATCACCGTCATCGCGCCCTCCAAGGGCCATGTCGCCGAGCAACATAATCCACCGGGCGCCGGCCCGGATAGACCGAAACCTCGACGGCGGCTCAGCGGGGGCGGGTCCTGCGGGGCCGCTCCACACCGGAGACGTACCCCGGCGCGTTCATGACCATCACCGCCGCGGCGGGCGCCCGGGGCGTCAGCGGTTGAGGTAGGCGAGGACGGCGAGGACCCGCCGGTTGCCGTCGCCGGTGACGGGCAGGTCGAGCTTGGCGAAGATGTTCGCGGTGTGCTTGGTGACGGCGCGCTCGGTGACGACGAGCTGCTGCGCGATCGCGGCGTTGGAGCGGCCCTGCGCCATCAGCTCCAGGACCTCCGTCTCGCGCGGCGTGAGCCGGGCGAGCGGCGTGTCCCGGGGGCGGCTCGCGACGAGCCGGGAGACGACCTCGGGGTCCATCGCCGTCCCGCCGCCCGCCACGCGGCGGACCGCGTCGACGAACTGCGCCGCGTCGAACACCCGGTCCTTCAGCAGGTAGCCGATGCCGCCGCTGCCGTCGGCGAGCAGCTCGCGCGCGTAGAGCTGCTCGACGTACTGCGACAGCACCAGCACCGGCAGCCCGGGGACGCGGCGCCGCGCGGCCAGCGCCGCCTGGAGGCCCTCGTCGGTGAACGACGGCGGCAGGCGCACGTCGACCACCGCCACGTCCGGGCGGTGGTCGAGGAGCGCCTTCAGCAGCGACGGGCCGTTGTCGACGGCGGCGGCGATCTCGAAGCCGTGCGTCTCCAGCAGGCTGACCAGGCCCTCCCTCAGGAGGGCGAGGTCTTCGGCGAGGACAACGCGCACGGAAGCTCCAGCGTGACGATGGTCGGGCCGCCCACGGGCGAGTTGACGGCGAGGACGCCGTCGAATGTACCGATCCGCCGCTCGATCCCGCGCAGCCCGGAGCCGCCGGCGAGGGTGGCGCCGCCGCGGCCGTCGTCGGTGACCGTGATCCGCAGCATCCCGCGCTCGTGCCGCAGGTCGATCCAGACCCGTCCGGCGCCGGAGTGCTTGGCGGCGTTGGTGAGGATCTCCGACACCGCGAAGTAGGCGGCGGACTCGACCGGCGGCTCGGGCCGGCCGTCCAGGTCGACGGTGACCTCGGCGTGCAGCGGGTGGTCGAGCGCGAGCGCCCGGACCGCGTCGCCGAGGCCGCGGTCGGCCAGCACCGGCGGGTGGATGCCGCGGACGAGGTCGCGCAGCTCGTGCAGCGCCTTGGCGGACGACGCGCGCGTCTCGGCGAGCAGCGTCCGCGCCTTCGCCGGGTCCTTGTCGAGGAGGTGCTCGATCGCGCCGAGGCTCATGCCCATCGCGACCAGCCGGGCCTGCGCGCCGTCGTGCAGGTCGCGCTCGATGCGACGCAGCTCGGCGGCGGACGCGTCGACGGCCTCCGACCGGGTCTCGGTCAGCTGCCGGACGCGCAGCGCCAGCCGCGACTTCTCGGTCGGGCCGAGCAGCGAGCGGCCCCAGCGCCCGTACACGGCCAGCATCCGCGGCGCGATGAGGAACCCGACAACGATGAAGAGGGTCGCGATGACGACGGTGGACACGACCCGCTCGGCGTCGCGGGCGTAGCCGTCGTCGACCTGGATCAGCGCGTACCAGTCGCTGCCGCCGTACTTGGTGATGAGCCCGCCGCCGTAGCCCGCGACGAAGTAGCCCCACAGCCCGTACAGGACGCACCAGCCCGGCAGCGCGGCCGTGAACGCGACCACGATCGGGTCGGCGACCAGCCACAGGTAGTCGCGCCAGGTCGCCGGGTCGGAGATCCGCGCCACGAACCGCCGCAGCAGGCCCGCCATGCCCGGCTCGAACTCCGGGTCGGGCAGGTAGGGCCGCTCGATCCGGACGCCCGTCCACCGTCCGATGAGGTCCCGGTACATGTTCGTCAGGTTGCGCATCAGCAGCGTCGCGCCCGGCAGGAGCAGCACGCCCGCGAACGACGTGACCAGGAACAGGACCGTCCCGAACCACACGTTGACGAACACGGCCGGGATGCCCAGCAGCCCCAGCTTGAACCCGCGCCAGGGCGCGCTGGCGCGCCGCCGCCACCGGGTCTCCTCGACCAGTTCAGCGTTCACCGGTTCCTCCGTACCTCGCCGTGTCCGTCCGGAGACCAGTCTCCGGCGCCGCGCGGCCGAGCACAGTGTGCCCGCAACCCGGGCGGAGGGTGCACTCAGCTACACCCCCGGACGCCGTCCAGGCCCATGTCGCGGGTGGTGCGGGGCTTCCTAGCGTCCTGAGTGTCCCCTCCACCGACCCCCACAGGGAACACCCCATGAAACGGAATCTCGCCGCCTCGCTGGGCGGCTGGAGCGCACGCCACAGGACCGCGGCGATCCTCGGCTGGCTCCTGTTCGTCGTGCTGGCCTCGGTGCTCGGCGGCGCCGCGGGGCAGGTCACGATGGCCGACCACGAGCAGGGCGCCGGGGACTCGGCCCGCGCCGCGAAGATCCTCGCCGACGCCGGCATCGAGGACCCGGACCACGAGACGGTGCTGGTCTCCGGGGGCGCGCACGACGCCGCCTCCCCGGAGGTGACCCGCGCCGTGGCCGCCGTCCGGGCGAACGTCGCGCGGACCGGCATGGTCACCGGCGCCCGCCCGGACGTGGTGTCCAAGGACCGCCGCCACGTCATCGTCGAGTTCACGCTCAAGGAGGTGCCGGACGGCGCGCCGGAGCCGCTGCCCGCGATCGAGAAGGCCGTGGACGAGGCCCGGCACGCCAACCCGGGAGTGGAGATCGGGCAGTTCGGCGGAGCGAGCGCCGAAGCGTGGTTCGACGACGCGCTGGGCGGCGACTTCCGGCGCGCGGAGACGACCGCGGTGCCGCTCGCCGTCGGCATCCTGTTGGTGGCGTTCGGGGCGCTGCTCGCGGCCGTGCTCCCGGTGCTGCTGGCGTTCACCGCCTACCTCGCGGCCGCCGGGCTGCTGGCCGTCACCAGCCACCTCGTCCACGTCGACGACACGACGAACTCGGTGACGCTGCTGATGGGCCTCGCGGTCGGTGTCGACTACTGCCTGTTCTACCTGCGGCGGGAGCGCGAGGAGCGCGCCCGCGGCCGGGACCGCGGGACGGCCCTCGCCATCGCCGCGGCCACCTCGGGACGGTCGGTCCTCGTGTCCGGGCTCACCGTGATGACGGCGATGGCGGGGTTGTTCCTGTCCGGCCTGCTGGTCTTCGAGGGCTTCGCCGTCGCGACGATCCTCGTCGTGTGCATCGCGATGCTGGGCTCGGTGACCGTCCTGCCCGCGCTGCTGTCCCTGCTCGGCGACCGGGTCGACGCCGGCCGGATCCCGCTGCCCGGCCGCCGGCGCCGCGGGGAGCGCGCCGGGATCGTGGGCGCGGTGCTCCGGCCCGTCCTCGCCCGTCCGGGCATCGCGGCGGCGCTGTCGGCGGCCCTGCTGCTGGTGCTCGCCGCGCCCGCGCTCGGCATGCGCACCGAGCGGCTCGGCATCGACCAGCAGATCCCGCCCGGCGAGGAGATCGCGCGGACCTTCACGCGGCTCAACGAGGCGTTCCCGGGCACGAACGAGCCCGCGGAGGTCGTGGTCCGGGCCCGCGACATCAGGGCGCCCGAGGTCACGGCGGCCATCGCCGAGCTGCGGCGGCGGGCCGTCGCGTCCGGGGAGATGAGCGAGCCCATCGACGTCATCGTGCACGAGAAGGAGGGCATCGCCGAGATCGAGGTGCCGCTCGCGGGGAGCGGCGCCGACGCGGCGTCGAAGCACGCCCTGCGGACGCTGCGCGAGGACGTCGTCCCGCGGACGGTCGGGAGGGTCGCCGACGCGCCCGTCACCGGCCAGCTCGCCTGGTCGGTCGACTACGACCACCGGCTCCGCGCGGGCGTAGCGCCGGTGTTCCTGTTCGTCCTCGGCGTCACGTTCCTGCTGATGCTCGTCTTCTTCCGCTCGCTCGCGGTCGCCGCGGTGGCGATCGTGCTCAACCTGCTGTCGGTCGGCGCCGCGTACGGGGTGATGGTCGCGGTGTTCCAGCACGGCTGGGGCGACGGGCTCGTCGGGACGAGGGCGGCCGGGGCGCTGGAGTCGTGGATCCCGCTGTTTGTGTTCGTCGTCCTGTTCGGGCTGTCGATGGACTACCACGTGTTCGTCGTCTCCCGGATCCGCGAGGCGCACGACCGGGGCCTGCGCACCCGGGCGGCGGTCGAGGAGGGCGTGCGCGCCACGGCGGGCGTCGTGACCGGCGCCGCGGTCATCATGATCGCCACGTTCGCGATCTTCGCGACGCTGTCCATGCAGGACTTCAAGCAGCTCGGCGTGGGCCTCGCGGCGGCGGTGCTGATCGACGCGACGGTCGTCCGCGTGGTCCTGCTGCCCGCGGTGATGTCGCTGCTCGGCCGCGCGAACTGGTACCTCCCCCGAGCACTGCGCGGCCTGCCCGGCATGTCCCACGCCGAGACCGCCCTCCCGTCCCCGGAACCCCTCCGCTCCCACGAGGACGCGATGCGCAGTTAGGTCGATAACAAAATTAGCGTTGACCAAGTAAGTAGATCGAGCCTAAAGTTCGGCTCGATCTATTTACTTGGAGGTGGCCGTGGTCATCGGTTCCCGTGCCCGCGCCAGTGCCGCAGCGGGCGAGCGGCTCGACGCGGCGCTGCTGAGGACGTCGTTCGTGCTCGTCCTCGGGCCGATCCTGGCGCTGCTCGACACGACGATCGTCACGGTCGGGCTCGCCGCGGTGGCGCGCGACCTCCACGGCTCGCTCGGGACGCTCCAGTGGGTGTCCGCCGGCTACCTGCTGGCGGTCTCGACGGTGATGCCACTGGCGGGCTGGGCCGCCGACCGGTTCGGCGCGCGGACGATGTGGACGGCCTCGGTCGCGCTCTTCACGGCGGGCTCCGCGCTCTGCGGCCTCGCCTGGTCGGCCGGGAGCCTGATCCTGTTCCGGGTCCTCCAGGGCGCCGGGGGCGGGCTGATCCAGCCGATCGGGCAGTCCATCGTCGTCCGCGCCGCCGGGCCCGCGCGGCTCGGGCGCGTCATCGGCATCACCGTGCTGCCGATGACGCTCGCGCCCGTCCTCGGCCCGGTGCTCGGCGGCCTCATCGTGGACCGGCTCGACTGGCGCTGGATGTTCCTGGTCAACCTGCCGCTCGGCGTTCTCACGCTCGCGCTCGCGGCCCGCTTCGTCCCGCGGGACGAGAAGCGCGGGACCGGCGGCCGTCCGCTGGACAAGCTCGGGCTGGTCCTCCTCTCACCGGGGCTCGCGGCGATCGTCTACGGGCTCTCCGAGGTCGGGGACGCGGGCGGTTCCGGCCGGATCGTGGCGGCGCTGACGGCCGGAGTCGTCCTGCTCGCCTGCTACGGAGTGCACGCGCTCCGCCGCCGGGACGGCGCGCTCATCGACCTCAGGCTGTTCGCCCGGCGCGGGTTCGCGGTGGCCACGGCTAACTCGTTCCTCCAGGGCGCGACCCTCTACGGGTCCATGCTGCTCCTGCCGCTCTACTACCAGCAGGTCGGCCACGCGTCGGCGCTGGAGGCCGGGCTGCTGCTCGCACCCCAGGCGCTCGGCACGGCCGCGGCGTCCTTCCTCGCGGGCCGGATCGCCGACCGGACGGGCGCCCGGCCGCTCGTCCTCACCGGGATCCTGCTGACCCTCGCGGGGACGGCCGCGTTCACCCAGCTGGGTTCCGGCCCGCCCGGATGGCTGCTCGTGGTGTCGCTGATCGTGCGCGGAGCCGGGCTCGGCGTCGTGCTCGCGCCGGGGATGGCGGCGATCTACGCGAGCGTGCCGCGGCACGAGACGGCCCGCGCCGCCGGTGCGGTCAACACGGTCAACCGGGTCGGCGGTTCGCTCGGCACCGCGGTGCTCGCGGTCGTCCTGCAGAGCGCGCTCGGCCGCCATGCGGACGCCGCCGCCGCGTACGGCGAGGCGTTCTGGTGGGCCCTCGGCCTCTCCGCGCTGACCCTCCTGCCCGCCTTCTTCTATCCCTCCCGGAAGGAGGCCGCGTGAATCTGCGGTTGTTGTCTGTGCACGCTCATCCGGACGACGAGTCGAGCAAGG
Organism: Actinomadura fibrosa; assembly: GCF_900659615.1. Taxonomy (GTDB): domain Bacteria; phylum Actinomycetota; class Actinomycetes; order Streptosporangiales; family Streptosporangiaceae; genus Spirillospora; species Spirillospora fibrosa. Next base: position 8,827 of record NZ_CAACUY010000071.1, read on the forward strand.
GTGCCGCCACGCTCGCCAAGTACGCGGACGAGGGCGTGGACGTCATGGTCGCCACGTGCACCGGCGGCGAGCGCGGCGACGTGCTCAATCCCGCGATGGACAGGCCGGACGTGCGTGCGAACCTCGCCGCGATCCGGCGTGCGGAGATGGCGGCGGCCCGGGAGATCCTCGGGGTCCGGCAGCGCTTCCTCGGGTTCGTCGACTCGGGCCTGCCCGCCGACGGTGAAGGGCTGCCCGAAGGCTGTTTCGCGGGCCTTCCGCTGGACGTCGCCGCCCGTCCGCTCGTGGAGCTGATCCGCGAGTTCCGCCCGCACGTCGTCGTCACGTACGACGAGTCGGGCGGGTACCCGCATCCCGACCACATCAAGACCCACGAGGTGGCGGCGGAGGCGTTCGACGCGTCCGGGGACCCTGGCCGGTATCCGGGGACGGGACGGCCGTGGCGTTCGCTGAAGCTCTACTACCAGGGCGCCTTTTCGCGGGAGTGGTTCCAGGCGCTGCACGACGGCATGACCGAGCGGGGCATCGCGTCGGGCATGGGCGAGGTCCTCGCGGACTGGCCGGACACGGCGCCGTCCCTGGAGATCACCACGCGGGTGCGCTGCGCGGACTACTTCGCGGTCCGTGACCGAGCGCTGTTCGCGCACGCGACGCAGATCGACTTGCACGCGGGGTTCATGGCCCATCCCCGCGACGTCGAGCGGGCGGTGTGGCCGACCGAGGACTACCACCTGGCCCGCTCGCATGTGGCGGCGCCGCTTCCGGAGGACGACCTTTTCGCCGGAATCCGCTAGGAACGCCCCGCACCGAAAGGCGCGGGGCGCTTTTCCTTCAGTAGCGTTCCAGGGCCCGCCGGGCGACCCACTTGTACAGGAATATCTGCGGCACCTGGCCTTGCAGGCGGACCCAGCCGCGCCTCGCGTTGCAGTCCGCGAAGACGAGCTTCCCGTGCCGCAGGCGGCCGATGCCGTGGCCGCCGGGACTGCTGCGGACCCAGGTGCCGTGCCGCGCCTCGACGGTGTAGCGGCAGATCGGCGCGGGCGGCGGGGCCGCGGCGGGCGGGCCGGCCGCGGACGCCCCGGACACCGGCGCGAGGAAGGCGAACCCGCCCGCGGCGAGGCCGGAGACCGAGACGGCGATGGCCGTGCGGATGATCGCGCGAAGGGCCGTACCACTGCTCGTGCGCATGTCTTCCCCCGTGGAAGTGGTGTGTTTCCGGTTCCGCACGCAACACTGCCGGACGGAGTTCGTCGAGCGGGCTTTCACGGGGCAAACAATCGATAGATTGCATTAACGGGGAAGCCGGAGAATGTCCCGAATGCCCGTTCCGGGGAGCGGATCAGAGCGCGACGAACGCGAGGCCGCGCTTCTTCATCTTCGGGATGACCGACTCCAGCGCCTTCAGCGTCTGCGAGCGGTCACCGCCGCCGTCGTGGCACAGCATGATGTTGCCCGCCTTGGCGTCCAGCAGCGTCCGGCGGATGTGGCCCACGCCCGGGCGCGCCCAGTCGCGCGGATCGACCGCCCAGTCGATCGGCAGCATCCCGTGCTCCGCGGTGAGCTCCAGCACGTTCTTGGACCACGCGCCGCCCGGCGACCGGAAGAACTGCGGGACGACACCGGTCACGTCGGCGATGAGGTCGTGCGCCTCGACGATCTCCTTCTTGACCCGCTTCCTCGGCATCCCCGCGATGCTGATCGGATGCGTCATCGTGTGGTTGCAGATCTGGTGGCCCGCGTCGGCGATCCGCCGGGTGAGCTTCGGAAACTCCTTCACCTGCTCGCCGATGACGAAGAACGTCGCGCGGATCCGCTCCTCGGCGAGGAGGTCGAGCACCCGCGGCGTCCACAGCGGGCTCGGCCCGTCGTCGATGGTCAGCGCGATCATGTTCGGCGGCGCCGGCGGGTACAGCTGCCCGAGCTCCCGTACGGGCTTCTCCGTCGAGGTGAGCTTCACCGGCGTCCACGGCGCCGGGCGCGGCGTCGGGGTCGGCTTCGGCGTCGGATGGATGACCGGCCTCGCCCGCGGGGTCGGCGCGGGCTGCGCCGCCGCCCGGGGCACGCGCCCCGGCCGTGCCCCGTCCGCTCCGAGGGCCGCCACGCCGGCCGCCGCCGCCGCGCCCATCAGCCAGAGAGCTTTGCGGCGGGACGTCCCGCCTGCCTCCTCATCCGCCACAAGTCCAACGCTATCGGGGTTTTGCGGGGGTAGGAGGGTGCTATGAGATCACAATCGGCCTAATCGGGCCGACGGTCGAGCGGGGGACGGGGAATGAGCGCTGCGCCCGCGGTGGGGCCCGTGCTGGGGATCGTGCTGCTGGCCCTCGCGGCGTTCGCCGCGCTGCTGGCCCGGGCCGGCGGGCTCGGTCTCGGCCGGGACATGCTCGTCGCCTCCGCGCGGGCCGTCGCGCAGCTCGCGGTGGTGTCGCTCGTCATCGCGGCGGTGCTGCGCAGCGGGGGCTGGACCGCCGCGTTCATCGCGGGGATGGTGGTCATCGCGGTCGCGACCGCGGGCCGCCGGATCACCGGCTCGGTCCGGGGGCCGGGCTGGTGGACGGCGCTGCCGATCGTCGCCGGCGTCGCGCCCGTCCTCGCCCTGCTCATGGCGTCGACGCTCGTCCCGGCGCGCACGGTCGCGGTGCTGCCGATCGCCGGGATCTTCGTCGGCGGCGCGATGTCGGCGACCGGGCTGACCGGCCGCCGGGCGCTGGACGAGCTGGCGACGCGCCGCGGCGAGTACGAGGGCGGGCTCGCGCTCGGGCTGCCGCCGCGGGAGGCCGCGCTGGAGGTGTGCCGCCCGGCCGCCGCGCTCGCGCTGTTCCCGGTCCTCGACCAGACCCGCACGGTCGGGCTCGTCACGCTGCCGGGCGCGTTCGTCGGCGTGCTGCTGGGCGGCGCCGACCCGGTCGAGGCCGGCGCGACCCAGCTGCTCGTCCTCATCGGCCTCCTGGCCATCGAGGTGATCGCCGTGATCGTCACGCTGGAGCTGGTCGCGACGGGACGCCTCGCCCCCGCGGACCGGAACGCGTCCTAGTCCACGCAGGCGAGCGCGTCGATCTCGACGAGCATCGCCGGGTGCGGCAGCTCGACCGCGACCGTCGTCCGGCACGGCAGGACGCCGCTCGCGCAGTTCTCCTTGACGAACGCGCCGTACGCCTCGTTCATCGCGGCGAAGTCCTCGCGGGTCGTCAGGTAGACGCGGAACATCAGGACGTCCTCGACGCTCGCGCCGCCCGCCTCCAGGATCGCCTTGATGTTCTCCAGCACGCGCGTGGTCTGCGCCTTCACGTCGCCCGGGTGGACGTAGTCGCCGGTGCCCGGGTCCTGCGGCCCCTGGCCGGAGACCTGGAGCAGCGGGCCCTTGCGGACGCCCTGCGAGAACGCCCAGGCGGCGGCGGGCGCCCCGTCCGTGCGCACCTGCGTCTTCTCGGTCATTCCTTGTTCCCTTCTCTGTGCCCGCAGTCCGCGGAGACGGCGCGGGTGGTCGCGAGGAGATCGGGGAGGAGGGCGAGCACCTCGTCCCGGGAGAGGACGACCTCGGGCGCGGAGATCGAGACGGCGGCGACGGCGCGTCCGGTGGCGTCGCGGACGGGGGCGGCGACGCAGCGGATGAACGTCTCGTGCTCGGCGTCGTCGACGGCGTGGCCCTGGGCGGCGACGCGGTCCAGCTCGTCCAGCAGCGCGCGCGGCGAGGTGATGGTGTGCTCGGTGAACGGGGTGTACTCGATCTCCGCGGCGATCCGGCGGCGGCGCGGCTCCGGCAGGTCGGCGAGCAGGACCTTGGCGATCGCGGTGGCGTGCAGCGGCATCCGCAGCCCGATCCGCGAGTACATGCGAATCGCGTGCCGCGAGTCGTACTTGTCGAGGTAGACGACGTCGCCGCCCTCGTACACGCCGAGGTGGACGGTCTGGCCCGTGGCGTCGTTGAGCCGGGCCAGGTGCGGGGCGGCGATCTCGCGGATACCGCGCTGCTCCAGCGCCGCGCCGGCCAGCGCGAACAGGCGCGAGCCGAGGCGGAAGCGGTGGCCGGCGTCGCGGTGGACGAACCGCTCGTCCTCCATCGTGCGCAGCAGCCGCAGCACGGTCGTCTTGTGGACGCCGGCGGAGGCGGCCAGCTCGTCGAGGGTGCGGGGGCCCTCGCCCAGCTCGACCAGGAGGGCGAGGGCGCGGCCGAGGCTCTGGCTGATGGCGTTCCCTCCCCCGAGCCGGTGCCCGGCCGTTGACCGTTGACCGGCCCCGATGCTACAACCGCAGCAGCACATCGTGCAATGTGTATTGCAGCATGTGCAACAAGGGAGGTCAGGATGGTGGCGAGCATCGATGCCGCGGCGGTGGACGCCCTCGGCGCCGAGCGGCTCGACTGGCGGTTCAAGGCCGTCCCGGCGTCGGCGCACGGGCGCACGGTCGACGACGTCCGCGCCGCACCGATACCCCTGAACCACTTCGGTACACCGCTGCTGACCCTGGACGTGGGCGCGCTCGACCACAACATCGACGCGATGGCCCGCTGGACGGACGCGGCGGGCGTCGCGCTCGCCCCGCACGGCAAGACGACGATGGCGCCGGAGCTGTGGCGCCGCCAGCTCGACGCGGGCGCCTGGGGCATCACGCTCGCGAACCTCCCGCAGCTCCGCGTCGCCCGGGCGTTCGGCGTCCGCCGCGTCCTGCTGGCCAACGCGCTGCTCGACCCGGCCGGGCTCGCCTGGCTGGCCGAGCGGCTCGCCGACGACCCCGAGTCCGCGTTCCTGTCCTGGGTCGACTCCGTCCGCTCCGTGGAGCTGATGGACGAGGCGCTCCGCGCCGCCCGCGCCCAGCGTCCGATCGAGGTCTGCGTGGAGATCGGCGGGCCGCACGGCCGCACCGGCGTCCGCGACGACGGCGACGCCCGCGCGGTCGCGGACGCCGTCCGGAAGGCGCCGACCCTGCGGCTGGCCGGGCTCGCCGGGTATGAGGGCGCCCTCGCGCACGACGCGTCCGACGAGGGCCGTGCCGCCGTGGACGCCTACCTGCGCAGGATGGCGAACCTGCACCGCGGCCTCGACTACGAGACGGACGAACCCGTCGTCACGGCGGGCGGCAGCGCCTACTTCGACCAGGTCGCCGACGTTCTGGGCGGGCTGGACGGGCAGGTCGTCCTGAGGTCGGGCGCCTACATCGTCCACGACGACGGCTTCTACCGGGGCATCTCGCCCTTCGCCCGCGGCACCGGCGACGGGACCCTGCGCTCGGCCATGCACGGCTGGGCGCGCGTCGTGTCCCGCCCGGAACCCGCCCTCGCGCTCCTCGACGCGGGCAAGCGCGACCTGCCGTTCGACGAGGGGCTGCCCGAGCCGCAGCTCGTCCGGGGCAAGGGCACCGATCCGGTGAAGGGCGCCCGCGTGACCGCGCTCAACGACCAGCACGCCTTCCTCCGGAACGCCGACGTCGAGGTCGGCGACGTGGTCAGGCTCGGCCTGTCGCACCCCTGCACCGCGCTCGACAAGTGGACGCTCATCCCCGTCGTGGACGACGCCGACGCCGCCGAACCCACCGTCGTGGACCTGGTCAGGACGTGGTTCTGATGCCGGTGTTCCGCGGCGCGACCGTCGTGGACGGCACCGGCGCGCCCGCCCGCGTCGCCGACGTGACCGTCTCGGACGGCCGCATCGCGGAGATCGGCTCCAACCTCACCGGCGACACGGTCATCGACGCGGACGGCCTCGTCCTCGCCCCCGGGTTCATCGACATGCACGCCCACTCCGACCTCGCGCTGCTCACCGAGCCGGACCACCTCGCCAAGGTCAGCCAGGGCGTGACCTGCGAGGTCATCGGGCAGGACGGCCTCTCCTACGCCCCCGTCGACGACACCACCCTCGACCAGATCCGGCGGACCATCGCCGGCTGGAACGGCGACCCGCCCCGATTCGACTGGTCCTGGCGGAGCGTCGGCGAGTACCTCGACCGCCTCGACCGGGGCATCGCCGTCAACGCCTGCTACCTCGTCCCGCAGGGCACGGTGCGGATGCTCGCGATGGGCTGGGACGACCGCCCGCCGACCCCCGCCGAGCTGGACCGCCAGCGCGGGCTGGTCGCCGCCGCCCTCCACGAGGGCGCGGTCGGCATGTCCAGCGGCCTCACCTACGTGCCCGGCATGTACGCGGACGACGACGAACTCGCCGAACTGTGCCGCGTCGTCGCGTCGCACGGCGGCTTTTACGCACCGCACCACCGCTCCTACGGCGCGGGCGCCCTAGAGGCATACGCCGAGATGATCGAGCTCTCGCGCCGCTCCGGCTGCCCCCTGCACCTCGCGCACGCGACGATGAACTTCGGCGTCAACCGCGGCCGCGCCCCCGAACTCCTCGGCCTCCTCGACACCGCCCTCGCCGACGGCTGCGACATCACCCTCGACACCTACCCCTACCTGCCCGGATCGACGACGCTCGCCGCGCTCCTGCCGAGCTGGGCCGCGGCGGGCGGCCCCACCGCCCTGCTGGCCCGTCTCGACGACCCCGCCTCGCGCGCGCGGATCCGGCACGCGATGGAGGTCGAGGGCTCCGACGGCTGCCACGGCGTCCCCGCCGAATGGGACACCATCGAGATCTCCGGCTCCCCGGACCCCGCCGTCATCGGCCGCACCATCGCCGACCTCGCCGCCGCGTCCGGCCGCCCCGCGTTCGACGTCTACTGCGAACGCCTCGTCGCGGACGACCTCGCCACCACGATCCTCCAGCACGTCGGCGACGAGGAGAACGTCCGGGCCATCATGCGGCACCCCTGCCACACCGGCGGCAGCGACGGCCTCCTCGCCGCCGCGAAACCGCACCCGCGCGCCTGGGGGACGTTCCCCCGCTACCTCGGCCACTACGTCCGCGACCTGGGCGTCCTGTCCCTCGAAGAGTGCGTCGCCCACCTCACCGGACGGCCCGCGCGCCGGCTGCGCCTCGACGCCCGCGGGCTGGTCCGTCCCGGGTACCATGCCGACCTCGTCCTGTTCGACCCCGACACCGTCCGCGACACCGCCACGTTCGACGACCCCCGCCGTCCCGCCGAGGGCGTCCACCACGTCCTCGTCGGCGGCACCGCCGTCATCGCGGACGGGCGCCCCACCGGCGCGCTCCCCGGCCGCTCACTCCGCCGCACCGCCGACGGAACCACCCGCTGACACCGGAAGGTCACTGCCCATGGTCCACTGGCTGCAACACGAGACCGGCGGCCTGCTGCTGCTGTGCGCCGTGTCCATCGCGGTCCTGCTGTTCCTCATCCTCAAGGTCAAGCTGGAGCCGTTCATCGCGCTCATCGTCTCCAGCCTCCTCCTGGCCCTCGCGGCCGGGCTGAGCGTCGAGACGATCGTCGGGACGGCGCTGAAGTCCGACACGTCCCTGCTCGAAAAGGGCTTCGGCACGATCCTCGGCCACATCGCGCCGATCGTCGGCCTCGGCACCATCCTCGGCGCGATCCTGGAACGCTCCGGCGGCGCGGACGTCCTGACCCGCCGCCTCCTCGCCGTCGCCGGCGAACGCGGCGCACCACTCGCGATGGGCCTGGCAGGCCTCATCTTCGGCATCCCCGTCTTCTTCGACGTGGGCATCTTCGTCCTGGCGCCGCTCGTCTACATCACCGCCAAGCAGGGCGGACGCTCCCTCCTCCTGTACGCGCTGCCGCTGCTCGCCGGTCTCTCCATGACGCACGCCTTCCTGCCCCCGCACCCCGGCCCCGTCGCCGCCGCGGGCCTGCTCGGCGTCCCGCTCGGCTGGCTGATCGTCTACGGCCTCGTCTGCGGCATCCCGGCCTTCCTCGTCGCGGGCGTCGCCTGGGGCGCCTGGATCGGCAAGCGGATGTTCGTCGAGGTCCCGGAGGAGTACGTCACCGCGGAACGCGAGAAGGCCGAGGCCGCTGAGGAGGAGACCGCCCGGGACGAGCCCGAACCGTCCCTGACCATCGTCGGCCTGATCATCCTGGTCCCGCTGGTGCTGATCCTCCTCGCCACGTTCGGCACCGTCTGGTGGAAGGGCAGCCCGGCGCTGCCCGTCCTCACCTTCCTCGGCAACCCGGTCGTCGCGCTCACCATCGCCGTCCTGCTGGCCATGTACCTGCTCGGCATCCGCCGCGGCATCTCCGGCACGGAACTGTCGGAGGTCGCCGCGCGCTCGCTGCGTCCCATCGGCATGATCCTGCTGGTCATCGGCGGCGGCGCGTTCTTCGGCGCGGTCGTGAAGGCCACCGGCGTCGGCGACGCGCTCGCCGGAACCCTCAAGGACGCCGGGATGCCGGTCATCCTGCTCGCCTACCTGATCGCCTGCGGCCTCCGGCTCGCCCAGGGCTCCGCGACCGTCGCGATCGTCACCACCGGCGGCATCATCGGCGAGATCGTCAAGGCCGAGGACTACTCCCAGGGCCACGTCGCCCTGATCGCCATCGCGATCTCCGCGGGCTCCATCATCGCCTCGCACGTCAACGACGGCGGCTTCTGGATCATCTCCCGCTACTTCAACATGTCCGTCCGCGACACCCTGAAGACCTGGACCGTCCTGGAAACGATCCTGTCCATAGTCGGCTTCGCAATGGCCGCAACCCTGAGCATCTTCATCTAACCCGCACCTCGGGCTTGTTCCAGAGCATGTTGTCGTGCTCGTAGTGCACTGCGCTCGGACGAGCCCCGGGCGGAGGGGGTTTGGGGGTTAGTGGTCTAGGAGGGAGTTGGCGTGGGCCAGGATGGGGGCGCATAGGCCGGGGAGCGTGGCGTGTTCGCCCGTCGCGACCTTGCCCGTGACGAGTGAGGCGACTCCGCCGATGAGCATCCGGCAGGCGAACTCCGGGTCGGGGAGCGCGCGGAACCGCTCGTCCTCGGCGAGGAGGCCGTCGATGAGCGCCACGAAGCGGGCCTGGACCGCGAACCGCAGTGCCGCGGCGGCCGGGCCCGCGGCGTAGATCTCCAGCAGGAACGTGCGCGCCCGCGCCGCGTCGCCCGCCAGTTCGCGCAGGTAGGCGGTCAGCGCACGCTCGAACCGCGACATCAGCGGCAGGCCGGGGGTCCGCAGCGCGTCCGCCACGACCTGGACGATGCGGTCGGCGGCGGCCTCGTAGGCCGACAGGAAGCACGCCTGCTTGTCGGCGAAGTGCTCGTAGAACGTCTCGCGGGAGACGTGCGCCCGCTTCAGCACGTCGGCGACCGAGGTGCGGGCGTACCCCTTCTCGCCCACCGCCTCCGTCATGCCGAGGAGCAGCCGCTCCCGCTGCGATGCGCTGACCTGCTCGCGGGTGAGGTGGTGACGGCCGCGCGGCAGAGCGCCGTAGCCGTGGGGGTCCATGCGCCAAAACTACAACGGGAACCTCGCGGACGAACAATTCCAACATCACGAACATTCGTGTTCATAGCTGTTACGGTTTCCTCGGCACATCAGGGGCCGGACGTCCCATCCGCACCGGATGGGACGGCCGAGCGATCATGGTCCGGCGCAGCCGGTCCGTGGTGGACGTTCCGGCCGGGCAGCGCGCCGCGGGGGCCGTCTGTTCTGCCCGGAGCGTGCGCCGCGGCCGCTGACCCCGTCGCCGGGCCGATCGCCGGTGCCCCCTCGTCCGGACCGCGGACCACCGCACGTCTCTCCCGAGGCGTCCGGCGGCCCCGGCCCGGCCCGGCAGGTCTTCACCGGCGCTCGCGTTCGCGGGCGGGGGTCAGGGCAGGAGGCCGGCGCGGCGGGCCGCGGTCACCGCCTCCAGGCGGGTGTGACTGTCGAGCTTGCGCATCGCCGAGCGGAGGTAGCCCTTCACCGTCTCGGGCAGGAGGCCGAGGCGGCGGGCGGCCTCGGCGTTGGTGCAGCCGATCGCCACGTACGCGAGGACGTCCAGCTCGCGCGGCGACAGCGCGCGTCTCGGAGGCGCGCCCGGACCGTCCGGCGCGGGCGTGTCCAGCCCGGCCGCGGCGAGGCGGAGCGTCATCGCGTGGAGCCGGTCGCGCGTGGCCGCGTCCGTGACCTCCTCGGCGAGGGCCCGCATCTCGGCGTGGACGGCCCGGACCTCCTCCCAGCGCGCGGCGGACGGCCGCCCGGCCCCGGCCCCGGGCTCGCGGCGCAACGAGGCGAGCGCCTCGTCCGCGCGGTCCCGGACGGCGAGGTCCTGCTCCAGGTCGCGGGCCGCCTCCACCGCCGCGCCGACGACCCGGTCGGCGAGCGACAGCGGCTCGCGCAGCGCCCCGTACAGGACGCCGCGGACCGAGCGCCGCACCACGACCGGGACCGCGACGATCGACAGCAGCCCCTCGCGGCCCACCGGACCGTCGTAGTCGTGGCTGATGGACGCGGCGCGCGGGTAGTCGCTCACCCACACCGGGCGGCCCATCGCCATCGCCTTGCCGCCGAGCCCGTTGCCCTGCCGCACGACCAGGCCGTCCAGCGACCCGGTCCGGTTGCCGACCAGCTCGGTGATGCGGAGCCGGTCCCGGCCGTCCAGCGCGCCGCCGAAGACCATGGGCAGGCCGGTCGCGCGGTGCATGCCCAGCACCGCGCGCCGGAACGCGCCGGCGTCGTCGCCCCGCACCCCGGCGGGACGGTCTCCCGGCGGCGACGTACCCATGCCATGCAATATGCCTCGCCGACCCCTCGTCACGGAAGGTCACCGGAGGAAAAGCCCGGCGGTCACGCGTGCCGGACGGCCGCCGCGTCGCCAAGCCCGAGGATGTCGATGGCCTCGGCGCGCATCTGCACCTTGCGGACCTTCCCCGTGACCGTCATCGGGAAGTCGTCCACGACGTGCACGTACCGCGGGATCTTGAAGTGGGCGAGCCGGCCCCGGCAGAACTCGCGCAGCGCCTCGGCCGTCAGCTCCGCCGCGCCGTCGCGCAGCCGCACCCACGCCATCAGCTCCTCCCCGTACTTCTCGTCGGGGACGCCGATGACCTGCGCGTCCACGATGTCAGGGTGGGTGTAAAGGAACTCCTCGATCTCGCGCGGATAGACGTTCTCGCCGCCACGGATCACCATGTCCTTGATCCGTCCGGTGATGTTGACGTAGCCCTCGCCGTCCATCACCGCGAGGTCGCCGGTGTGCATCCACCGCGCCGCGTCGATGACCTCGGCGGTCCGCTCCGGCTCGTCCCAGTAGCCGAGCATCACCGAGTAGCCGCGGGTGCAGAGCTCGCCGGGCGTGCCGCGCGGCACCGTCACCCCGGTCGCCGGGTCGACGACCTTCACCTCCAGGTGCGGGTGGACGGTCCCGACCGTGGAGACGCGCCGGTCCAGCGAGTCGCCCGCGCGGGTCTGCGTCGACACCGGGGACGTCTCGGTCATCCCGTAGCAGATCGTCACCTCGCCCATGCCGAGGCGCTCGATGACCTGCTTCATCACCTCGACCGGGCACGGCGACCCGGCCATGATCCCGGTGCGGAGGCTCGACAGGTCGAGGCCGTCCAGCGACGGCTCGTTCAGGACGGCGATGAACATCGTCGGCACCCCGTACAGCGACGTGCAGCGCTCCGCCGCGACCGCCTCGAGCGTCGCCTTCGGGTCGAACGCGGGCGCCGGGATCACCACGCAGGCTCCGTGGCTGGTCGCCGCGAGGTTGCCCATCACCATGCCGAAGCAGTGGTAGAAGGGCACCGGCACGCACACGCGGTCCTCCTCGTCGTAGCCGCACAGCTCGCCGACGAAGTAGCCGTTGTTCAGGATGTTGTGGTGCGAGAGCGTGGCGCCCTTCGGGAACCCCGTCGTCCCGGACGTGTACTGGATGTTGATCGGATCGTCGGCGCCCAGCCCCGCGCCGATCTCGTCGAGGACGCCCCGGTCGGCCGCCCGCCCGGTGCGCAGCAGCGCGTCCCACCCCTCGGACCCGATGACGACCACGTCGGACAGCGCGGCACAGCGCGGCCGCACCTCGTCGATCATCGCCGTGTAGTCGGACGTCTTGAACGCCGCCGCCGCGACCAGCGTCCGGATCCCCGCCTGGTTCAGCACGAACTCCAGCTCGTGCACCCGGTACGCCGGGTTGATCGTGACGAGGATCGCGCCGAGCTTCGCCGTCGCGTACTGCACGAGCGTCCACTCCGCGCAGTTCGGCGCCCAGATCCCGACCCGGTCGCCCTTCGCGACGCCGAGGCCGTGCAGCCCCAGCGCGACCGCCTCGACGTCGTCGGCGAGCTGGTCGTACGTCCAGCGCCGGCCCGTCGCCCGCTCCACGAGCGCGTCGCGGTCGGCGAACGCGGCCACCGTCCGGTCCAGGTTCGCGCCGATGGTGTCGCCCAGCAGCGGCGCCGCCGAGACCCCCGATGCGTACGAGATCATCGCAGCTCCTCCTCCCGGAACTCGCCCTCCGGACGGTCGTCCGCGCCCGGATGCTTCACCGCCTCGCCCGCCCGCAGCTCCACCCGGCGGATCTTCCCCGAGATCGTCTTCGGCAGCTCGCCGAATTCCAGCCGCCGCACCCGCTTGTAGGGCGACAGCTGCGCCCGGCTGTGCGCGAAGATCGCCCGCGCCGTCTCCGCGTCCGGCTTCCAGCCCGCCGCGAGCGTCACGTACGCCTTCGGCACCGCGAGCCGCACCGGATCGGGCGACGGCACCACGGCCGCCTCCGCCACCGCCTCGTGCTCGATCAGCACGCTCTCCAGCTCGAACGGCGAGATCTTGTAGTCGGACGCCTTGAAGACGTCGTCGGCCCGCCCCACGTAGGTGATGTAGCCGTCCTCGTCCCGCGAGCCGATGTCGCCGGTGTGGTAGCGGCCGCCCTCCATCGCCTCCTCGGTGCGCTGGTCGTCCCCGTGGTACCCCGTCATCAGCCCGAGCGGACGCTCCTCCAGGTCGAGGCAGATCTCGCCCTCGTCGCCCACCTCGCCGGTCGCCGGATCGACCAGCACGACCTGGTAGCCCGGCACCGGCCGCCCCATCGACCCGGGCCGCACCGGCTGCCCCGGCGTGTTCGCGATCTGCACGGTCGTCTCCGTCTGCCCGAACCCGTCCCGGATCGTGACGTCCCACGCGTCCCGGACCCGCTCGATCACCTCCGGGTTCAGCGGCTCGCCCGCCGCGACGACCTCGCGGGGCGGCGTGCCCAGCCGTCCGAGATCGGCCTGGATCAGCATCCGCCACACCGTCGGCGGCGCGCAGAAGCTCGTCACGCCGCAGCGGTCCATCGTGTCCAGCAGCCGGTCGGCGTCGAACCGCGTGTAGTTGAAGATGAACACGCACGCCTCGGCGTTCCACGGCGCGAAGATGTTGCTCCACGCGTGCTTCGCCCACCCGGGCGACGAGATGTTCAGATGGACGTCCCCGGGCCGCAGCCCCAGCCAGTACATCGTCGACAGGTGCCCCGCCGGATACGACGCGTGCGTGTGCTCGACCAGCTTCGGCTTCGCCGTCGTCCCCGACGTGAAGTACAGCAGCAGCGTGTCGCGCGACATCGTGATCCCGTACGGCGTGAACGCCTCCGGCTGCTCGTACGCGTCCTCGTAGCGCAGCCAGCCGTCCACCGGCCCGCCCACCGAGATCCGCGTGAACTCCCCGGTCAGCCCGTCGAACTTCCCGGCGTCCGCCGACCCCGCCACGACATGCCGCGCCCGTCCGCGCGTGATCCGGTCCTGGAGATCGGCGGCCCCCAGCAGCGGCGTGCACGGGATCAGCACCGCCCCCAGCTTCATCGCCGCGAGGACCGTCTCCCACAACTCGACCTGGTTCCCCAGCATCAGGACGATCCGGTCGCCGCGCCGCACCCCCGCCGCCCGCAGCGCGTTCGCCACCTGGCTCGACCGCCGCGCCATCTCCGCGAACGAGTACCGCGCCTCGGACCCGTCCTCCTCGACGATCCACAGCGCCGGCCCGTCGTTCCCCTCGGCGATCTTGTCGAACCAGTCCAGCGCCCAGTTGAACCCGGTCAGCACCGGCCACCGGAACTTCTCGTACGCCGTCGCGTAGTCGTCGCGGTGCGCGAGCAGGAAGTCGCGCGCCGCGCGGAACTCGACTGCCGGCATGTTCGTCTCCTCGTCGCCGCACGGACACCTCGGAGAAATCGTTGGCCAAGAACGTGACCCACGCCACCCCCGAACGGGGGTAAGGGGTGTGTTTATGGCAAAGCCCTCGGCGTCGGGCGCTAGAGCGCCCTCCTTCAACGGGCTTCGCGGCGATCGCTGGCATCGCTCCGGCTCGCCTGGCGGCTCACTCCGCGATCAAGTTCTCGCTCCGCTCGCACTTGGCTTCGCACGCGATCGCAGCGCCCCCGGGGCGGCTCACTTCGCGATCAGTGCCTCGCAAGCTCGGCACTGGCTCCGCCCGCGATCGCAGCGGACCCGGGGTGGCACCGGCTCGCCTGGCGGCTCGCTGCGCGATCAGTGCCTCGCGGCTCGGCACTGGCTTCGCACGCGATCGCAGCGGCCCTCGACGGCTGGCGTCTGCTGCTTCGTGGAGTTCGATCTCGGGGCTGGGGCGTGAACTTCAGTTGATCTTGGGGCGTCCCATCTGAGGGGCCGCCGAGTGATGGAGGAGATCCATGCGCTTTCGGGCCGTCCTTGCCGCGGCGGTGGTCGCCTTCGGCGCTGTCGCGGGTGTGGTGGTCGTCCGCAGCGGCGGGGGGAGCGGGGGCGGCGCGTCTCGGAGCGGGGGTGCGCGTGCCGCGGCCCCGTATCGCGAGATCTCCAACAGCCTGCCTTCCGGCGTGGTCTCCGCGGCGGTCAGGAAGCCCGCCGCACCCGGTGACTTCAACGGTGACGGCTACCGCGACATCGCCGGCGGCGGGTTCGACGGGACGCGCGGCGACACGGCTCTGGTCACCGTCGTCTACGGTGGCCCGGCGGGCGCCGACCCGGCCCGCCACCAGGTGGTGGCCCAGCCGGACGGTCCCCGCAACGTCCCGGGCTGGCAGGTCGAGTCGGCGGACTTCGACTCAGATGGTTACGCCGACCTGCTCAGTCACCGTGCCGGGACCACGACGACCATCGTCTACGGCGGACCGAGGGGTCTCACCCTGCGGACCGCCGCGCTGCCCGAGGCCACCGGGGACCTCGCCGTCGGTGACTTCGACAGCAACGGTGTCCCGGACGTGGCCTCCACCAAGGACTCCGAGGACGCCGGAGGCGTCTACGACACCCAGACCGCCGTCGTCGTCTACGCCAACCCTGGCGCCAGGCCCGGCAAGACGATCGTGTCCGGCCTGGTCCAGAGGGGGGACTACTCGGTGCAGCGGACCCTGCTGGCGGGCGACTTCACCGGTGACCACCGCACCGACCTGCTGGTGGGAACCAGGAACGAGCTCGACGGCGAACCCACCTCCTGGTTCGAACTGCGTCCCGGCACCAGCGCGGGACTTGGACCGGCCAGGCTGCTGCCCTACGGCCGGGCGGAGATCAACGCCGCGGATGCCGTGGCGGGCGACTTCGACGGTGACGGCCGCACCGACCTGGTGGCCAGAGCCGCCGGTGGCGGCACGCGGAAGGGCGGCCTCCAGGTCGTGTCGCTGACGGCCGGCGGACGGGGTTTCGGTAAGCCTCGCAGGTTCGATGACGCCGCGCTCGGCATGTCCGGCCGTGCCGGCGTGCTGCGAGCCGATGATGTGAATGCCGACGGCCGGGCCGACCTCATCGTCGGCTTTTACAACCCCTCTGATGTCGAGCCGGGGGTCGTCTCGATCCTGTTCGGGAGCAGGAGCGGCCTCACCGCCAAAGGTCGTCGCACGCTGCGCGAGGACTCCAAGGGCGTTCCCGGGACGGTCCGGCCGAGCGACCGGTTCGGCACCGAGCTGTCCCTCACCGACACCGACCGCGACGGCCGGATCGACCTGGTCGTCGGCGCGCCCGGTGAGGAGGGCGGCGAAGGCCACCTGTACATCTTCCCTGGCACCGCCGCAGGGCCGTCCATCAAGGGCATCAGGCACTTCGGTGCGGCGGCCTTGGGCATCGGCGGCAGGAAGACCGAGTTGGGTGGTCACCTGCTGCGCTGATGCGGGTCTTCCTGTTCAGGCTTCGGCCGATGGCCTGGTGACGAAGGTGGATTTCAGGAGTAGGGCCAGGTGGTGGCCCAGGTTTGCCGGGGTCCAGTGGCGGGTGGTCAGGAGGGTTTCGGTGACGCCGTTGGACGTCAGGGCCAGGAGCATGTCGGTGGCGGTCTCGACGGTCCAGCCGGGGGCCAGGACGCCTTCGTCGGACAGGCGGGTCATGAGGGCGCGGTTGGCCTCCTGGCGCCAGAAGGCGGCGGTCCGCCAGTGGCGGGCGGCGTCCGGGTCGGTGCCCGCTTCGCGTTCGACGGCCCGGGAGACCGCGAGGACGCGGGACGCGAACTCCGCGTGGCGGTGCGCGAAGGCATCCAGGGCGGTGACCGCGTCGGGGGCGTCGCCGACCGGGGCGAAGCGGCCCTCCAGGTCCTCGACCTCGTTGACGTAGCCGAACAGCTCGGTGATCAGGTCGGCGCGGGAGGAGAAGTGCAGGTAGACGGCCCGCCGGGAGACGCCGGCGCGTTCGGCCACGGCCGCCATCGTGGTGGCGGCCATGCCACGGTCCTCGATGAGCTCGCGTGCGGCCCGCAGGAGCGCCGTCCGGGAACGCCGGCTTCGCGCGTTCCTCGGCTCGTCGATCGACCTGCTCACTGCTCCATCGTCGCAGCGGCGTCCGGGGCTGGGACGTGACTCCGGTGGCAGGCGTTCGTTGTCGTCGGCGGCAATGGCCTTGATCGGCCAGGTTTGTGGTGCCATTGCGGGGGTGGGTGCTGGCTTTTTCGGGTGATCTTCGCTGTTGAAGCCCGGGTGTTCGGTAAACCCGGTGTTTCTCCGGGTTCGGGCCGAAACTGGCTTTCGGCCGTACTATGACCCGCGTGCCCCCTGCCCCATCGCGCCGAGCGTCCACGCGGAGATGGAGCACCCCGCGCTGGCTCTGGACGGCGATGGGGCTCACGGTGGGATTGGCGCTGGTGTTCTGGCTGGCCGCGACGAGCGTGCTCCTCGGCGGGCAGGACGCGGTCGGTTCGGTGGAGGACAAGGGCGCGCCCGCCTACATCAGCGCCCGGACGGCCCATGCGGCGCTGTCGGACGCCGACCGGGCGGCGTGGCGGAGCTTCCGGTCCGGTGCGGCGCAGCTGATCGGGCCGGGACAGGAGTTCCGGGACGATCTGACCACCGCGGCCGACAACCTCGCGCACATCGCCGAGCTCGACGCGGGCGGCGCCGCGGGGCGTGATCTGCTGCGGGCGGTGAACGCGCAGGTCGTCACCTATCAGGGATTGGTCGAGCAGGCGGACGCCGCCTATCGGGAAGGGCTGGAGCCGCTCGGTTTCGCCTATCTCACCTATGCGTCAGATCTTCTGCACGGCCAGGATGGGTTGTTAAAGGGTATTGATGAGATCGCGGAACGCGATCGGCGGTCGGTGCACGAGGAGCGCCATTCGGCGTGGTTCGGTGCCGCCGCCGTTTCGGTCACCGCGGCGATCGGCGTCGTGCTCTTGGCCGTGCTGGTCTACGTGCAGGTGTCGATGGCGCGGCGGTTCCGGCGGCTGGTCAATCCGCCGCTGCTCGCCGCGTCCGTGGTGCTGGCCGGGTTGCTGGTCTGGACGCTGGTCGTGTTCGCGCAGGTCGGCGACGCGCTGGCCGAGGCTCATGATCGCGAGCTGCCGGGGGTGGACCGGGTGCTCCAGTCGCAGATCGGCACGGCGGACGCGGGGTCGCGGGCGCTGCGGGTGAACCGTCCCGCGGACCAGGGCGGCGGGCTGGACGTCGTGGCGGTCGACGCGGCGCAGCGCCCCCTGGACGCGCGGCTGGCCGCCGCCGGGGACACCGAGGGGCTCATGGCCGGGCTGCCGCTGCTCACCCTCGCCGTCGCGGGGCTCGCGGCGGGCGGCGTCTGGCTCCGGCTGCGGGAGTTCTGGAGATGACCGTGCGCTTCCTCGCAGTGCTGTTGCTGCTCGTCGCGTCCGTCAGCGCCTGCGGCTCGGGGGACGAGAAGAGCGTCACCGTGCTGGCGTCGTGGACGGGGCCGGAGGCGGACGCGTTCCAGTCCGTCCTGGCGCAGTTCGAGAAGGACACCGGGATCGAGGTCGACTACACCGGGACCCGGGACGCGCGGGCGGTCCTCGCGAGCGAGTTGCACAACGGGCATCCGCCCGACACCGCCGTGCTCGCGAACCCGGGCGACCTGCGCAGCTACGCGGCGAGCGGGGCGCTGCGGCCCGTCGGCGGGGGCGCGGGGAGCGACCTGACGACCGCGACCGGTCCGGACGGGGCGCGCCACCCGTACGGCATCGTCGTCAAGGCGGCGGTGAAGAGCCTGATCTGGTACAACCAGGCGGCGATCGGTCCGGATCTGCGGGCCCGGCTGGCGGCGCAGACGGGTTGGGACGGTTTCGCGAAGGCCGCCGCCGAGATCGGTCCGAAGCCGTGGTGCCTGGGCTTCGCCGACACGTCCAACTCGGGCTGGCCGGGGACGGACTGGATCGAGGACCTGATCCTGCACGAGGCCGGGCCCGGGCCCTACGACGCGTGGGCGTCCGGGCGGCTGCCGTGGACGTCCGACGAGGTGCGGAGGGCGTGGCAGACGTTCGGGTCGGTGATCGCGGCGAGCGGGACGTCCGACATCCTGCTCACCGGCTACGGCCAGGCGGGGACGCCGATGGCGACCGACGCCCAGGGGTGCCGGCTCGACCACCAGGGGTCGTTCATCACGGCGTTCTACAGCCAGGCCGGGGGCAGCGGGTTCGACTTCCTGCCCTTCCCGGGGGGCCAGGCCGTCGAGATCGGCGGCGACATCCTCGGCATGTTCCGCGACACGCCGTCCGCGCGCAGGCTCGTCGCCTACCTGACGACGGCACGGGCGCAGCAGATCTGGATCAAGCGGCGGGGGTCCGGTGCCTTCTCGCTGAACCGGGACGTCCCGCCGGGCGCCTACCCGGACGCGGTGTCGCAGCGGATCGCGCAGGCCCTGACCAGCGCGAAGGTCGTGCGGTTCGACGCCTCGGACTCGATGCCCACGGTCATGGCGGCCGCGTTCAACCACGCCGTGCTGGAGTTCGTCGCCGATCCGGGACGGCTCGACAAGATCCTCACCGCGCTCGACAAGGTCCGCCGCACCACCACGTTCCCCTCCTGATCGCCGTTAGCCTCGGATGCCGGGTTTCTTCTGGAGGGGGCGAATATGGACGGTCCATCGAGGGTGGTCTTACGTCCGCTGGCACGGGACGATGAGGACGAGTTCCTCCGGCTCGTCGCGGCCAATACGGAGCTGCACCATCCGTGGGTGTCGCTGCCCGCCACGCCGGAGGCCTTCCGGGACTACGTCGCGCGTTACGAGAAGCCCGACGAGGAGTCGCTGCTGATCTGCCTGCGGGAGACCGGAGAGATCGTCGGCCTCGCCAACATCAGCAGCATCGTCCGGGGACGGTTCCAGAACGGCTCGCTGTCCTACGCGGCGTTCACCTCGGGACGGGGGTACATGACCGAGGGCGTCGGGCTGGTGCTGCGGTACGCGTTCGAGAAGCTGCGCCTGCACCGGATCGACGCGCAGATCCAGCCGGGGAACCGCGCGTCGCTGCGGCTCGTCGAGCGGCTCGGATTCCGCAAGGAGGGCTACTCGCCCGAGCTGCTGTACATCGACGGGGCGTGGCGCGACCACGAGCGGTGGGCCGTCACGGCCGGGATGCTCGGCGTGGAGGCGAAGCCGCACCCCACGCTGCCCGCGCACTGAGCGGGTGCGGGCCCGGCCGGGCCCGCACCCCGTTCCTCAGCGGCCCTGGAGGGAGCGGACGTTGTCGCCGAACGTCCAGCCCTTCGAGCCGTCCCAGTTGATGGACCAGGTCATCAGGCCCTTCAGCGCGCCGTTGAAGGTGTTCCACGCCTGGGCGACGAGGCCCGGCGCCATGTAGCCGCCGCCCGCGCCGGGCTGCGCGGGCAGGCCCGGGACCTGCTTGTCGTAGGGCACCTTGATCGTGGTGCCCTGGACGACGAGGCCCTTGTTCAGGCAGTCGGTCTGCGCGACGAACCCCTGGACGGTCCCGGCGCTGTAGGAGTCGCCGGAGCAGCCGTACATGCTGCCGTTGTAGTACTGCATGTTCAGCCACCACAGCCGGCCGTTGTCGGCGTACTTCTTGATGATCGGCAGGTAGGCGCCCCAGATCGACCCGTAGGTGACGCTGCCGCCGGTGACGTACGCCGTCTCGGGGGCCATCGTCAGCCCGAACCCGGACGGCATCGCCGCGAGGACCCCGTCGATGATCCGGACGAGGTTCGCCTGGGACGCCGAGAGCTGGTTGATGTTGCCGCTGCCCGACAGGCCCGTCTCGATGTCGATGTCGATCCCGTCGAAGTTGTACTTCTTCAGGATGGGCACCACCGTGGCGACGAACCGGTCGGCGACGGCGCTGGAGCTGAGGTCGATCCCGGCGGTCGCGCCGCCGATCGACAGCAGGATGGTGGCGCCGGCGGCCTTGGCCGCGCACATCTGGGCGGGGGTGGCGACCTTCACGGTCGCGTCCATCCCGTCCTCCCACAGGACGGTGCCGTCCGAGCGGATGACGGGGAACGCCGCGTTGATCACGTTGTAGCCGTGCTGCTTGATCTGCGCGTTGTCGATGGGCGTCCAGCCGAACGGCGGGTGGACGCCGTTGCTGGAGCCGTCCCAGTTCTCCCAGTAGCCCTGGAGGACCTTGCCCGCGGGACGCGGCTTCAGCGCGCACGTCTCACCGGTCGGCGGCGTGGTCGTCGGAGGTGTCGTCGTCGGTGTGGTGGGCGGCGTGGTCGTCGGTGTGGTCGGCGGGGTCGAGCCGTCGCAGGTGCCGAGGTCGCGCCACAGGGTCGGGGTGGACGCGGGGTTCCAGCCGGCGCCGGGGTAGGCGGTGTGGGCGACGATCGCCTCGTAGCCCTTGCCGTTGTAGGTGACCTTGGCG
Organism: Actinomadura fibrosa; assembly: GCF_900659615.1. GTDB lineage: Bacteria > Actinomycetota > Actinomycetes > Streptosporangiales > Streptosporangiaceae > Spirillospora > Spirillospora fibrosa. The sequence continues at coordinate 29,640 of NZ_CAACUY010000071.1, forward strand.
CCGACGGCGTAGGTCGTCCCCTCGGCCCAGGCGGGGAAGGCGCAGGCGATCGCCGAGGCGGGCGGCGCGGACGAGGCGGGGGCGGACAGCGCGACCAGGGCGCCGAGCGACAGGATCAGCGCCGCGGCGGCGGAGGCCAGCGCGGCGAGGGCCGCGGGCCAGCGCCCGTTCGAGTGCTTCACGGGGGTCGACTCCTCGTTGACGGGGGAACGGAGGAGCCGGCGCAGTGCCCAACGGTCCCGCGGACGGGACCCTCCCAGGCGCAGAGCGATACGGCCGGCGTGGACGCCAGTGCCAGGGTAACCGCGAAGGCCGGGCCCGGGAAGGGGCGTCAGGGCGCCAGGGTCGCGACGATCTCGGCGGCCGGCGCGTCGGTGGCGTGGCGGAACGACTCGCCCGCCCAGAGGTTGACGGTGTCCGCGTCGTTCTGGGCGGCGGCCGCCTTGCGCAGGGGCGAGGTGACGTAGTGGACGTCCGGGTAGGCGGCGGGCGCGTGCGGCGAGTACTCAGTGAGGAAGCGGTTGACCAGGCCGCGCGCGGGCCGTCCGCTGAAGGCCCTGGTCAGGGCGGTCCGCGTGAAGCGGGGGTCGGCCAGGGCGGCCTTGTGGACGGGCGTCGCGCCGCTTTCGGGACAGCGGAGGAAGGCTGTGCCGAGCTGCGCGGCGACGGCGCCCAGGGCGAGGACCTCGGCGACGTCCGAGGCCGTTCCGAGGCCGCCGGTGGCGATCAGGGGCTGGGACGTGACGGCGCGGACCTGCGGGAGCAGGTCGCGGAGCGGCAGCGCGCCGTCGAAGGTGTTGGTGAACGAGCCGCGATGCGCGCCGGCTTCGGTGCCCTGGACGCACAGCGCGTCGGCGGCGGCGGACGCGCGGGCCTCGTCCGCGGTGGTGACGGTCACGACCACGGTGGTGCCGCGCGCCTGGAACGCCCGGATCACCTCGGGCGCGGGGCAGCCGAAGGTGAAGCTGACGAGCGCGGGCGGGTCGTCCAGGAGGTCGGCGATCTTCGCGTCGTAGTCGTCGTCGCGGGCGGTGGGGAGGCCGAGGGACGCGCCTAGGCGGTCGGCCTCGGGGGCGAGCCGGTCGCGGTAGGCGGTGACGTCCGCCGCGTCGATGTCGTCCAGGGACGGCATGAAGACGTTCACGCCGAACGGGCGGGACGTCAGCGCGCGCGTGGCGGTGATCTCGGCGCGCATCGCGGCGGCGGTCTTGTACCCGGCGGCGAGGAAGCCCAGCCCGCCCGCCTCGGACACGGCGGCGGCGAGCGCGGGCGTGGACGCGCCGCCCGCCATGGGCGCCTGGACGATCGGGAGCCCGCTCCATCCGGCCGGTGTCCCGGCGGTTCGGTCGTGGCTGCTCACCCGGGCAAGATAGCCCGCGGGACTCCGGGCGCCGCGCCCGGGCCCGCCGATCGAGGACGGCGCCGAGGGAAAGGACTCTGGATGCGGGTGCTCCTGCACTACGACATGGACCACGCGGAACCCGATCTGGACATCGTGAGCTGTTCGGAGCAGGACGACGCGCGGCTCGCCGAGCTGCTGCCGGACACCGAGGTCGTCTGGCACGTGCTGCGTCCGCTGACGGCCGCCGACATGGACCGGGCGCCGAAGCTGCGGCTGATCCAGAAGCTCGGCACCGGGGTCAACACGATCGACCTGGACGCCGCGGCCGAGCGCGGGATCGCGGTGGCGAACATGCCGGGCCGCAACGCGCAGGCGGTGGCGGAGACGAGCCTGCTGCTGATCCTCGCCGCGCTGCGCAGGCTGGTGACGTTCGACGCGCGGACGCGCGGCGGCGCGGGATGGCCCGCCGACCGGGCGCTGGTGGGCGGCGAGCTGCGCGGCCGGACGGTCGGGCTGCTCGGCGGCGGGGAGATCGCGGGGCTGCTGCGCGGGATGCTGGAGGCGGTCGGCGCGACCGTCGTCTACACCTCCCGGCGGCGCCGCGACGGCGATCCCGCGTGGCTGGAGCTGGACGATCTGCTGCGGGCCAGCGACGTGGTGTCCGTGCACGTCCCGCTGACGGAGGAGACGCACCATCTGCTGGACGCCGGGCGGCTGGCGCTGCTGCCGGAGGGCGCGATCGTGGTGAACACGGCGCGCGGCGCGGTGATCGACGAGGCGGCGCTGGTGGCGGCGCTGGAGTCCGGGCGTCTCGGCGGCGCGGGGCTGGACGTGTTCGAGGAGGAGCCGGTGGATCCGGGCAACCCGCTGCTCGCGCGGGACGACGTCGTGGTGATGCCGCACGTCGCGTGGCTGACCCGGGAGACGTGGGACCGGTACTTCGCGGTCGCGGCGGAGAACTGCCGCCGTCTGGCGCGGGGCGACGACCTGCTCCACCGCGTCCGCTGATCGACCTCAGTTCGGCAGCAGGACGGGCTTGACGACCCTGCCGGACGCCGCGTCCGCCTCGGCCTGGTTGATCTGGTCGAGCGGGTAGGTCTGGATCAGCCGGTCGAACGGGAACCGGCCCTGCCGCCACAGCTCGATCATCCTCGGGATGAACGTGTGCGGGACGGCGTCGCCCTCGATGATGCCTTTGACGGTCCGTCCCATGAGCAGGAGGTTCGCGTCGAGCCGGTACTCCTTTGCGCCGACGCCGACGAGGCCGCAGACGCCGGTCGTGCGCAGGCAGGCGACGGCGGTGGACACGACCTCGGGGACGGCGGTCGTGTCGAACGAGTACTGGACGCCCTCCCCGCCGGAGATCGCCCGGATCTGTCCCGCGATGTCGTCGTCCGCGCCGTTGAGGACATGGGTGGCGCCGAGCTCGCGGGCCAGGTCGAGCCGCGACGCGTGCAGGTCGACGGCGATGATCTGGGTGGCGCCGGCGACGCGGGCGGCCATCACCGCGGCGAGCCCGACGGCGCCCGCGCCGAAGACCGCGATGCCGTCGCCGGCGCGGACGCCGAGCGAGATCAGCACGGACGCCGCGCCGGTCTGCACGCCGCAGCCGAGCGGGCCGAGCAGCTCCAGCGGCACGTCCGGGCGGACGGGGACGACGTTGCGCGGCGTGCCGAGCGCGTAGGTCGCGAACGACGACTGCCCGAACCACCGGTTGTGGACGGCCTCGCCGTCCGCGGCGGTGACGCGGGGCGTGCCGTCCAGGGGCGCGGCGACCATGTTGAGCGCCGCCATCCGCGGGCAGTTGCCGGGCAGCGCGGCGCGGCAGTTGTCGCAGGTCCCGCAGGAGTCGAACGACATGACGACGTGGTCGCCGGGGCTCAGGCCGGGAACGCCGGGGCCGACGGCCTCGACGGTGCCGGAGCCCTCGTGGCCGAGGATCACCGGCTTCGGGACGAGGTCGCCGGGCACGCGCCCGACCAGGTCGGTGTGGCACATCCCCACCCCGGCGATCCTGACGACGACCTCGCCCGGTCCCGGGTCCCTGAGGTCGAGCGTCTCGATCGTGTAGGGCGCGTCGGCGGCGCGCAGTACCGCGGCGTCGATCCGCATCTTCGCTCCTTCACGCCAGGGAGTAGCGGACGGGCAGGCTCTTCAGGCCGCCGACGAACGTCGTCGCGATGTTCTCCGGCGTCCCGGCCGGCTCGATCGAGCGGAGGCGGGGCAGCAGCTCCTCGAAGAACGCGGCGACCTCGATGCGGGCCAGCGCGGCGCCGAGGCAGTAGTGCACGCCGAACCCGAACGCCAGGTGCTTGTTCGGGTCGCGTCCGACGTCGAAGCGGAACGGGTCGTCGAAGACGTCCTCGTCCCGGTTCGCGGACGGGTAGGACAGCAGCACCGACTCGCCCTCGCGGATCGTCGTGCCGCGCAGCTCGTAGTCGCGCGTCGCGGTCCGCATGAACTCCTTGACCGGTGTCACCCAGCGGATCATTTCGTCCACGGCGAGGGGCATCAGCGCGGGGTCGGCACGGAGCCGGTCGAGCTGGTCCGGGTGCTCGATCAGCGCCTGGAGGCCGCCCGCGATCGTCGCGCTGGTGGTGTCGTGCCCGGCGGTCGCGACGATGACGTAGTAGGACGCGGTGTCGAAGTCGTTGAGCGGCTTCCCGTCGACCTCCGCGTTGGCGATGGCGGACGCGAGGTCGTCGGTCGGGTGCGCGCGGCGCGCCTCGGTGAGGTCCTTGAAGTAGGCGAAGAAGTCCATCAGGACCTCCAGCTTCTCCTCGTTGGACGCGCCGCGCTGAAGCTCGTCGTCGTCCCCGCCGAACAGCTCCTGCGTGAGCTTGAGCATCCGGTCGAAGTCGCTCTCCGGCAGCCCGAGCAGCGACAGGATCACGTACAGCGGGAAGTGCGCCGCGACCTGCCGGGCGAAGTCGCACTCGCCGCCGAACCCGACCATCCGGTCGACGTAGCGGCGGGCGAGCTCCCGCACCCGCGGTTCGAGGGCCCGCATCGCCCGCGGCCGGAACCAGTCGGCGCCGATCGCCCGGACCACGCGGTGGTCGGGGTCGTCCATGTGGACGAGGGTGCGCAGCGCGATGCCCTGCTCCGCGCGCGTCCGGTTCAGCTCGTCCATCTCCGCGGTCGCGAGGAGGGGGCGCGGAGCGTTGAGGAACAGGGTGTGCTCGCGCTCGATCTCCAGGACGTCGGCGTGCTTGGTGACCGCCCAGAACGGGTTGTAGCCCGGCCCCTCGACGCGGTGCACGGGCGACTCGCGGCGCAGCAGCGCGCACGCCTCGTGCAGGCGCCGGTCGTCGGCGTAGGCCTTCGGGTCGGCGAGCGCCAGGCCCGCCTCGTCCACGGTCAGGGTCATGCGGGCTCCTCGGTCGCGGTGGCCGTTCGCCAGAAGGAACGGTAAGAGCCCGCTTACGTCGGGTCAAACTCCCCGATGTCGCCGAACGTCCCGTGTCGCCCGCGCCCCTCGGCGAACCGCCTCGCGCCCGCGAGCGCCTCCTCCAGGGAGCCGATCCCGTGCCGGTACTCGGCGGCGAGCGCCGCCTCCTCGCTCCGGCCCTCGCCGTCCAGCACCGCCATCCGGTCGTTGCGCAGGCAGACCTGCGGGAACCGGGCGATCTCCGCGGCCAGCTCCTCGGCGGCCTCCCGCGACGTCCCCGCCGGGACGAGCCGGTTCGCGAGCCCGATGTCGAGGGCCTCCCGGGCACCGACGGGCCGTCCGGTGAGGATCAGGTCGAGGGCGCGGGACGTCCCGATCAGCCGCGGCAGCCGGGACGTCCCGCCGTCCACGAGCGGGACGCCCCAGCGCCGGCAGAAGATCCCGAACGTCGCGTCCTCCTCCACGACCCGCAGGTCGCACCAGAGCGCCAGCTCCATGCCGCCCGCCACCGCGTACCCGGCGACCGCCGCGATCACCGGCTTGGACAGCCGCATCCGGGTGCAGCCGAGCGGCCCGTCGGCGGGCGGCGGATCGACCCGCGGGCTCCGGTCGGTGCCGATCGAGCCGAGATCGGCGCCCGCGCAGAACGTCCCGCCCTCGCCCCACAGCACCGCGACGCTCGCCGAGTCGTCCGCGTCGAACGCGCGGAACGCCGCGGCCAGCTCCGCCGCCATCGGCCCGTCCACCGCGTTCCGGACCTCCGGCCGCGACATGATCACAGTGGTGACGGGGCCGCGGCGTTCCGTCCGCACGGTCATGCTCGTCCTCCTCCCGGGCTCAGCCGGAGAACGCGCCGCCGGCCAGCTCCTCGAAGCGCTCCAGGTCCTCCGCCGGGGCGTCGATCGCGTGCAGCGGGCCGCCGCCCTCCAACCGGGACCGAGCGTAGAGCCGGGCGACCAGCGCCTTGCGGCCGGCACCCGACTCGGACCGCTCCCACCCGGCATGCTCCAGCAGCAACGCCGCCGCGTACACGTCCGCCATGAACTGCGCCAGCGGGAACAGGCGCGCCTCGGCCGTCGCCCGGTCCAGGCCGCGCCACCGCTCGATCGCCTTGCGCAGGTCCTCGACGCGCTCCCGGACGAGCCCGGCCGTCGCGTCGTCGCCGCCCGGCGCCGCCTCCACGGCCGCGGCGAGCCGGTCGAGGAAAGGCTCGTGCGCGTCCTGCCGCTCGATCGCGCGCCGCACGTCCAGGCACAGGACGTTGTCGCCGCCCTCCCAGATCGGGTTGACCTGCGCGTCCCGCAGGATCCGCGCCACCGGCCACTGCTCGATGTAGCCGTTCCCGCCGTGGATCTCGATCGCGTCGCTCGCCGCCGTGACGCCGAGCCGCGCGGCCCGCAGCTTCACCAGCGCCGCGCCGATCCGCAGCCGCGGCCGCCCGAGGTAGCCGTCGAACACGAGCGCCTGGACGGCCTCGGTGTCCACGATCATCTCGGCGAGCTTGCGGCGCATCAGCGGCTGCCCGTCCAGCGGCGCGCCGAACGCCTCCCGCGCCCGCGCGTAGCAGAGCGACTCCACCAGCGACCGGCGCGCGCAGCCGAGGCCCATCATCGCGATGCCGAGCCGCGCGCCGTTCGTCAGCTCCATCATCCGCGCGAGCCCCCGGCCGTCGCCGCCCGCGCCCGCGCTGGACGCCGGGGCCAGCAGGAACGCCTCCGCGTCGGTGAACTCGATCTCCGCCGACGCGACCGACCGGGTGCCGAGCTTGTCCTTGAGCCGCCGGATCCGGACGCCGTTGCGCGTCCCGTCCCGCCGCTCCCGCAGGACGAGGAACGGGGCGATGCCGCGGACGCCGTCCACCGCCCCCTCCGGCTTGGCCAGCACCACGTACGCCGACCCGTTCGCGTTGGACGCGAACCACTTGAAGCCGTTGAGCCGCCACGCGTCCCCGTCCGGCGACGCGGTCGACTCCAGCGCCCCGAGGTCGGAGCCGCCGGACCGCTCGGTGAGCATCTGCGCGGCCTCGCCGGAGAACTCCCCGGCCGCGAACAGCTCCCGGACCCGCGCCTTCACCTCGTCCGGCGCGAACGCCTCGGTCAGGCCGACGACCATGTCGCCGCCCGTCCCGAGGGCGCAGGCCATCCCGATGTCGGCCTGGTCGAGCAGGTAGCTCCAGGCGACGCCGAGCGGCGCCGGGTCCACCCCGGCCCGCCGCGCCTCCGCGACGAACTCCGGCCGGGTGAACGACGTCGCCACGAGGTCCGCGCGGGCCGCCTCGAACGAGGGCGGCATGACGACCTCGCTGACGTCCCGCCCCCACCGGTCGTACTTCTCCAGCCGCGGCGGGTTCCGGTCGGTCTCCTCGGCGCGTTCCGCGATGGGGCCGCCCATCAGCGCGCCCAGCTCGCGGAGCCGCGGCTCGGCCCAGCCGAACCCGTCCCCGAGGTGGCGCCGCATCAGGAACTTCAGCGTCGGGTCGCAGTCGTACCAGTTGCGTCCCACCGCTCCCTGGTAGCGCTCGGTCGCGTACCGGCGGGCCTTGTCCGCGCCGCCGAACGGGAGCCGGTCGAACGGCTCGATGAGGTAGGAGGACATGCCCGAACATTACACTTTCCGCTCACCCGACGAAAGTGTGTAATTCCCTCGCCGAACCCGCCCCGCCGGGGATCCCGCAGCGGGTAAGGTCCCGAGCAGTCATGACCTCGCACACCCTGGAGCTCCGCCCGCTGACCGCCCGGTCGGTGGTGCTGAGCACGCTGCTGGGCGTCCACCCTCCCCGCCTCCCCGCCCGCTACCTCGTCCGCGTCGGCGAGCTGTTCGGCATCGCCGAGGGCACGATCCGGGTGGCGCTGTCCCGCATGGTGGCCTCCGGCGACCTCGTCCAGATCGACGGCATGTACGCCCTCACCGAGCGGCTGCTCGCCCGCCAGGCCCGCCAGGACGAGAGCCGCCTGCCCCCCACCCGCCCCTGGGACGGCGCCTGGGAGATCGCCGTCATCACCGCCGAGCGCCGTCCCGCGGCCGACCGCGCCGCCCTCCGCCAGGCGATGTCCGCGCTGCGCCTCGCCGAGCTGCGCGAGGGCACCTGGCTGCGGCCCGCCAACCTCACCCGCCCCCGGCCGGACCCGGTCGTCCGCCAGTGCACGTTCCTCACCGGCCGTCCCGAGGGCGACCCCGCCGCGCTCGCCGCGTCCCTCTGGGACCTCGACGGCTGGACGGCCTCGGCCCGCGCCCTGCGCGCCGCCCTCGACGAGGCCGCCACGATCGCCGAGCGGTTCACGCTGTCCGCGGCCGTCCTGCGCCACCTGCTGAACGACCCGCTCCTGCCACCCGAACTCCTCCCGCCCGACTGGCCCGGCCCCGACCTGCGCGCCCGCTACGAAAGCTTCGAAACCGACTTCGAACACCTACTAACCGAACACGTCCTACCCTGACCACCGGCTCCCCGGCGCGGGCCGCCGCCGGGCTCAGGCGTCCGCGGCGCCGGGCGGATCCTTGACCGTGGCGGGCGGCAGCAGGGCGAGCACCTCCTCGACCGCCGCCGGGCCGCCGAGGGCGAGCACGGCGCGCTCGACCCCCTCGGGATCGAGGACGAGACCCTCGTGCAGGACGACCGTCACCCGCCCGAGCAGCGACTCCGCGTCGGCGGGGGCGTGCTGGCGGGAGTGCAGCGCGTCCAGCAACGGGTGGACGGTCTCGCCCGGCACGGCCTCCTTGAGCAGGATGTAGGCGAGGACGGCGGTAGCCCGCCCGCGCGCGGAGTCCGCCGCGCGGTAGTGCTCGTACGCCTCGCGCGCCAGCGCGACCGCCCGCGCGCCGTCCCGCGCGCGGGCCAGCGCGTGCGCGTTGACCGCCAGCGCGGCG